>NZ_OZ244880.1:997500-1330000 GCF_965221325.1 Candidatus Foliamicus sp.
CTTGCGAATGCACAAACTTTTGGCTTATTTCTATTTCGGGCTGGTGTGATTGCATACCTTCGAAGCTTCGCAGGAAAACCAGCTTTTCTCCACCGACGAGCGTATTGCATCCCGGAGAGCTTAGGGGAGGCTGAAGGGAGACTTGATGACCGTCATTGCCCCCATATGCTCCTTGAATGTGCCAAGTATCATCAATCACTACGCGTGCTCCGGCGAGGTCTTCATGATCCGGCGGATCGATGGCAGCACGAGGCACCAAGACGGACTCCGCGACAAAATGCGGTCCCGAAGCGTAAAGGAAGATATCCTCACCGGTCTCGTAAGTCTGTCTTAGAAACTTGACGCCCTGTTCCGCATCCTCAAGCCATTGCTCGGTATCTGCGTCTGGCTTGCGGGCTAGGCAAATCAAATCGCTAAAAATATCTGAGTTCATTCAGTTGGCCTCTAGTTGCGATTCTAGAAACTCTGGTTCAATGGAGCGGTGCGGACGGAGCTATTGCGATGAACAATGTATTCGAACTGGTAGAGATGCGCGGTGGTGTCCACCATTCCCGGGACACTCCACGCTACACCACAATTCCCAACTCTTCGCACCGGTCCGCAATCAGCTTTCTTGCAATCTTCGAATCCGCCTTCCTTGCAAGTTCAAATGCAGCTTCCGCCTCCTGATCGTTCCCGTTCAACTTTTGAACGACGCCAAGGTCAACAAGTATCGTCACTCTTTCACCGGACAGATCGTTACTCGGAACCCAGTCAAGCGCCTCTTGATATGCACGAATCGCGTCACCGAGAAGTATCGTTCGCGTAGCCCACAATTGGCCCGACAAAGCAGGGTCAGCCTCTGTGTGATCGGCAATATTTGACCAACACTTCCACTGTGCCTCGAGCATTTTTCCCAATAGCCAATGCGCCCGATGGAACCAAGGGAATTTCTTCACCAAGACTCGCATCTTCCGTGCGTCGTCTTCGAACTGCTTCAGGGTTTTCCACAAGTCTTGCACTCGTAGATGACCGGCCACTTCCGTGTTGCGAAGACGATCTACCTCACCGTCCAATCGTGAACTGCTGTCGTAGTACTGAACAAGCGTTTCCTCGTACATCTGGCTGTGCTTTGCGTACCCCGGCATGTCTTCAAACATCGTCGCATGTGATACCGGTGGGCTCTCTCTGATAAGCCATTTCAGCGCCGGTAGTTTCAGATTCTGGGGCACATCTATAACCGTTACGTTATCGTCGGACACATACCCCGTCGTAGACCAGACAAACTGACTCCGCTGTGCCTCAATTCTGTTCTGCGGCCACTTGGCAGCTACGCAGTCGTAGCCATGACCTCGCCGCAGTACCAGTACTCTCCCACTCTTCGCCAGCGATTCTGAGCACGCGAAGAAAAGGGCCACCCTCGGATCTTTGGTGAAGTCGATGAGGTTGGTTGCAGCCCCCATATGCTGCATCATCGACCACACGCGAACGTCATCTTCGTTGAATTTGCCCGGATCATAGCCGCCACTCCAAGACACGATTTCGCCCGTCCTTTGCTTGAAAGCTCTCAACTCCTTTGCAAAGTGATCTCTGGCGAAACGCGCCAATTCACCCTGCAGTTTCTCCGGTGTAATCCGTGTCTCAGAGCCCAATATCGACTTGAAGCGCCGGTGCAACGTGGAGCTTACCTTCGGGTAATGCTCCGGCTCCCCGCGGAAGAGACTGCCGCTTCGCCGAATTTCATTCACCAACGCCTCGACACGTTCCAGCGGCTCGCCCGCCATTCCACCCATCGTCTTAAACTCCCCTCTGTTCATTCAACTTAACGGCATGGCTTGTTCGATGGTGCCTTGCGCCCAAAATACTGGACACTCGCGCCGAAGTATCGCAGTTAATCGGCGGTGCTCGCAGCGGTTCTCGGGCGCGATTTCCACACCTCGCACCATCGGCAAACTATCGCTCACCCGCTACAAAGCCAGCCGACGGAATGGGCAAAAAGCGCTGACCTGGCATTGCCGGGAGTGCCGTTGGCAACGAAGCGCTTTCGAAGAACGATCAATATTGGGAATGCATCAACTTTCGAGCACCTCCAGAAACTCTGCAACGACCTGTAACGCGTCGTCGTCCGCGGCGTGCAGTTCAATTGGGTCGAACTCCGGGTTCAGCGGTTCGAGGGTAATCTTCTCGTGCCGCCAAGAACTGTCTCCACGCACCTTCTCGCTGCTGTAGCGCTTGACCGTGTAGTGCTGGCCGGTTTCCGGGTCGGTGGCGTCGCGAAGCTGAACGAGGACCGTCTTGCCCTGTCGCGTTCCCGCGACGGGACCACGGAAGAGGCACCAGGAACCATCTGGGATCGCTGGCTCCATAGACCGGCCAACGACCTGGGCGACGAACATGCCTGGGCGCAAGCGATGGCGCGATTGGACTTCGACCCATTCGAGTTCAGCGTCGTCCTCGACGAATTGCTGTCCGCTGAATCCGCCGGCGGCCGCCTTGAGAGGAATGAGCGGTGCGCTTGTGACGTAGCGGTCCTCGGGTGCGGAATGAATCGTGCGTGGCCGAAACGGGATCACTTTCGCCGTGCTCTCCGTCGCCGGGTCTGCTGCTGAGCGAGAACGAAACGCCTCAGGCCAGCCGCCGTGAGCCTCTATTAACTCGTCGATCTCGGCCATGATGCGGATGGTCTCATCCAAGGCGACGACGATCTTCTGGTAGTGGGCGATTTCGTCGTCCGAAAGTTGGCGGCCCTTCCGGTCCTTGAGCCACTTGTGGCATACCTGATAGCCGCCGACGTGGAAGTCCCAGACTTCCTCCGGTACGCCGTGAAATCCGTACTGACCAGGCTTGATGGCGCGATGGCGCTGCCGGGCGTTGGTTTTGGCAGCGTCGAGCCAAACGGTGCCGTCCGCCCAGCCGACGTGACCGACCGTCGGGGCCTTCGGACCAGCGTAGTCGGTGCGTGGATGGGCGAGTTTGGGCGATTCCAGCAAGTGAAGAAGGAGCAAATCGTGACCGGCAATGACCAAGTCCCAGAAGAGACGGGCATTGCCTGGCATTGGAATGCGGGGGAAGTCAAGCTTGAGGTGGGCTTCGTAGCGCTCGCGATAGCCGGGGCTGTGGAAGACGGCATAAATGTACGCGAGCACGTCCTCGGGTCCAAAGGTGGCTCGATGGTCTCCGCGTCCGTCGGGAACGAAGCGGAGACCGTTGGCCTCGGCAAACTGCTCAACGAAGACTGGGGCCAGATTAGGTCGGCGCCCATCTCTTCCCTCGGGCCACGGGCTGAATGAGAACTCGCCGGATTGGCCGACATCTGGATAGAGGTAGAGGGGGAATAGGGAGTTGATATCGTAGGCGGCGCATGTTTTATGGGCAACGATGCTCGTTGTCGCCACCGCGCCCCATTTGTCTCTTGTCTGGCGGGTAGTAATGACCCCAACATTCCTTCCCCCCAGCATGTGCCCCATGACATCGGCGCGGGGATAGCAAAGGAATCCGCGCGACTTCCCCGTGTAGTAAGTGTATCGGGTGTCGAACGGGCGATAGAGAATCGGCCTGATTCTGCTGCTGGACGGACCAGACTGGCGAAGGTCCGTTTGAGCCCATTTAACCTTCCAGTCCCGCACGTCCCGAAGCTTGTGTTTGGCTCTGATGGCTTCCTCTTCGCTCTCGGCCAGTTCACTCACGACACTCCAGATATCCTGCATCGTCCAGTGAACGGTCAAGGCGTCGCGCGCGGTGACGATCCCGACTGAACCGAGCGGAAAGATCTGCTTCACCGAAATCCAATCGTCGTACTCCGCTGCATCGTCTCCCGCGAACGGTTTGAGCAGAAAAAGGTTCGGGCGCGGATGGATTTCTACCGATCCAGAGTCCGCCGACGCTCCTGCAAGCAGTCGGTCGTACTTGTCCGCCCGCACACCCCACACGTCCGAGTGGTGCACCCGGGTTGGCGCGTCTCGCACCTCGCTACCTGCCCTTGCACAACCCCTCACGAACAGCCCGATCGCAACGCCCTGCTCAATGTCGAAGACGTTTTCGTCCGTGCCTCCTTTGGGCTCGATCTCCTTCTTCTTCCTGTTGCCGTGGAGATCGACCACGGTTAGTTGGTCGAACCCCTTAAGCAGCGCCGAGCGCATGCCTCGGAAGGTCGGATTGTCGATGTAGCTGTGATTGGTGATGAAGGCGTGCACACCGACGCCCGAGCATTCGATCAGGTGCTGCGACAGCCGCGTGAAGCGAACGTACAGATCGTTCAGCCACTTCGGGTTCTTTTCGCCGAGCGGCTCGCCATCCACTTCGAAATAGCTCAAGGTTCTGCGCCCATCCGGTAGCTCGACGCCGCGCATTAGCGACGCGATCCACTCCCCGCCTCGCCCGGCCTCGCCTAGGTAGGGCGGATTCCCCAAAACCACAGTGAACCGCAGGTCTTGTTTGACCGCTGCCACCGCTTCCGCCTCGCGTGCCAGGGCCGGCAGGAAGTCAAGAGTGAATTGCGGGCTCGTCGCTGGCGGTTCCAATGCGTTAGTCAGGTATATCTGTGCCCGATCGTCGCTCTCAAAGCGGTAGCCGGTTTCATGCAGCTTGAGGCCGATCTTGAGGTGCGCTATCGCATAGGGAGCCATTAGCAACTCGTATCCGTGCAGGCGTGGCAGTAGGTGCATAGGCACGTAGTCATTCCATCGCGTCGCGGTCTCGCTCGCGTCGCAACCCTGCGCCCGCCACTTCTTCTCCATCGTCCGGTGGATCAGGTCAATGGCTTCCACTAGGAAGGTCCCGGTGCCGGTGGCGGGATCCAGAACTTGGACGAAGGCCTGGTCGGCAGGTGTGCCCTCTGGGATCTTCAGACTCTTTTGGCGCTCGGCCATCTCGCCCCAAGTGGTAGTGTCGGCTAAGCCGTCCTCAAGCCCGAACTCGCTCTTGAGTAGTTGGTCCACCGAGTGGACGATGTAGGACACCACGGGTTTGGGCGTGTAGAAGACACCTCGGCGCACCTTCTCGTTCTTGTCGTATGCAGCCAGGAAGTGCTCATAGAAGTGGATGACTGGGTCTTCCTGCGGGTTCCGGTCGCCGAAGTCGCGGAGCACAGCTTCCATGTTGGCGGTGTCCAGCAAATCCAAAACCTCGGAGGTGCCGAGTTCGTCGAAGTCGATGCCCACGGCGCTGCTTCCCGCTTGTCCTCCTGCCTGAAAGAAGGCCTCCATCAGGTCGCGCAGGAATGGGTTGGTGCGCATGTGTGTTGCGAAACCGTCGGTCGTCTTGCGATTCGGATCAGCGATGCGCGCCGAGAGCAGGCCGTACACTATGGTTTGGGCGTACATGTCCGCGAATCCCTCCGCGTCCAAGTCGTCCATCAGCGCGGTTTGGAAGGCCTTCATGAGCTGGGTGAGTGGCCCCGCATCCGACTCGATCGCCAACGCCGTGCTCGTTCGCTTCCGGATTGCGCGGGCCAACTCGGCCAATCGCGCCGACAGCACCTTGGACGTGGCTATCACCTCGCCATGTTGTAGTCTGAAAGCCGCGCGCCAGTTTTCCCGCCAAGCTTCCGTGTCGTCCTGGTTGTCGGGCCATGCCAGGTGGTCCGTCAATTTCCGGGCTACATCGTCAAGGTGCAACGGGGTGTCCAGGTTGTCCCAACCGAGCACCTTCAGCGTGGGCAGATCTGCCTTAGCTTGGGGCGTGGAGAAGTGGGCGAATGCGATCTGCCGCCGGTCACCCTCACCGTAGTTGGAGACAAAAAGCAAGTCGTCTGCGGCCCAGCTCTGTAGGTCTGCGGAGTGCTCCGCCGCGCGCTTCCTGATTACAAGCCGCCCCAGGATGCGGCGAAGCGCGACTACGGGAAGTCGCTTCGGCGCGAACTTGACGAAGAACACGCCCCAGGGCTGGCCGGGAGTGAGCGGTCGCAGGCGCTTGATCTCCTGCACTTTCGCTGCGTTATTCGGGTCGATACCAAGCTCCTCCGGTGTGTAATCGAAAGTCGCTTCTTCGAAATCGTCCGAGTCGATAGGCCAGTCCAACTCGTCGCGGAGGTAGGCAACGAGCTGGTCGAACCGCCGAATGTTGGCGAGGCGCTTGCGGTGGTCGGTGGGCATCGTCTCAGCTCTCGTTCAGTTCCATCCAGCAATGAAGGCGGGGCCTTACGCCCGCGGGAGCATCGCGCCGCTTCAGGTAGCCGTTCTTGATGTGCTTCTCGACACGTTTGCGGATGTCCAAGAGTGTATTTTCCTTCGTGGTGCATCGGCGCTTCGTCGTAGGCGTTGAGCGGATGCTCGTCACGATGTCTCCGGGTTCTTCCAGGACGGTATCCCGGTCGAGATCAAAGAGGTACCAGCCAGTGACGCCCGCTTCCAGGGTGAACTCATTCTTTTCCTTATCGAGAGCAGGGAGGCCGTAGCAGAAGAACACGCCGCGCGTCCCTTTCGCCGGGCGCCTGCGACCACTGAAGATCGCGCCAGGGAAGAGCGACAGGCGCGCATAAAGCTCAGGGTCGGTTCGGAGCAACTCTTGATATTCAAGGTGCATATCCTCGACGGCTGTTCGGGCGCCTTCGTAGGATTGATTGAACTCCTTCAGCGCTTCATAGTCGTCCTCTGGTGTGAGGAGTTTTCTCCCCTCGATGCCTAGCGTCTTGGAGATCAGGAGCGTTTTTTGCGTAACCCGTTTGTAGAGAGTGAGAATCTCGTTGAGTTCCCCGGGCGGTAGGAAATTCCAGTACCAGACTTTGCCGCGCGAAGAAGCCCTGTCGGGGTGGTCGCCGAGGAGCCGCTTCTCGATTCCTGGGTCCATTCTTCGGTCCACGCGGCCGATACGCTGCATCAGGCGGACGGGGTTCCAGTGGATGTCGTAGTTAATCATCCGCGAGGCGTCCTGAAGGTTTAAACCCTCGGAAAGGACATCCGTCGAGATAAGCACCCGGGTCTCCTCCCGCTTCTGCTCGCCGAGCTCTGGTGACGAAAGACCGTTGTAGTAGGGAGCGAAGTTCTGGATGACTTCGGCGCGGTTCTTCTTTGTGGCGCTGTCCACCTGATCCACGCCCTTGATCCCCGCCTCCTCCAGGTGCCGCTGAAGGTAACGAGCGGTGTCGGCGAACTCGGTGAAGATGAGGACTTTCTGGCCGGTCAGTGTCTTCGAATTGAGCAGGCGGATGAGCTTCTTCAGTTTGTCGTCATGCTTTGGTTCGAACCGGCGGGCTTCGTCGAGGAACTTCACGATCTCGCCGAGGTCGATAAAAGTCTCGGCCAACATCTCTTCGACGTTGTAGTCGGCCCGGTCGAGGGGCTCGACAGCGTCGAGCAGTTCCTGGGGCACAATGTCTTCGTCGTCCTCTTCGTTAGTGTCACCCCATAATTCCCGTTGCCGCTGACTGACCAGGATATCGGTGTGCTGCGCTTTCCAACGGTCGAGGCGGTTCTTCTCCGAGTCGGTCTCGCTATGCACTTCGAGGAAGGCAAGCAGCCTCTGGAGCAGGCGTGCGCAGGAGAGTTCGAACGCGGCGACGGAACTCTCGAAGCGCTTCAGGAAGTTGGTTCGGATCAGACCCACCACCTGCTTCTGGCGATTCTCCTCGAACGAGTCAATCTTGTCGTCGTCGCCCTTGTACCAATGAAGAGGGTAGTACATCGGGAGCGTGAACAGCGGGTTGTCCTTCGCGAATGCCTTCTCGAAAAGGTCAAGCATTTTTCCGTAGGTCTCTCGGATCGAGTAATCGGCCACGCGAGGCGCCTGCCTCTCAGGAAAAGCGGCCGTTTCACCGTGCTCGCTCTTCTGACTCCCTCTTGCGTACGCCCGGCTCCGCTGGACGACGAGTTCACGAAAGAAGGCGTCGGTGAAGAGGATATCCTGAGCCTGGGTCATGTGATCCGCGGCGTCCGCGGAGTCGTGACCCAGGCGATCGCGAAGCACTTTCTCCATCCGGTTGAAGTGCGCCCTCAGGTTGTTGACGCCAAGCGTGCGTGCGAAGTAGGAATCGTCACGCCGAGTGAAGAGCTCGGTCATGTGGCGGAAGTCGCTCAGCCGGTTGTTGATGGGCGTTGCCGTCAACATGAATACGGTCTTGGTGCGTTTCGCGTTGTCTAGGAGGTCGAACAGGCGGTAGTAACGGGACGGTTCGACACTCTTCTCGGGGTCTCCTCGGCGTCCCGGGTTGCGGAAGTGGTGGGCCTCGTCGATGACGACGACATCGGCGAGTTCGGTAATCCGCTCAAAGCGTTCGGGGAAGTCTCCCTTGCGCCCGAGGTCGGTATGGCTGAAGACTGCCAGATTGCTGAAGTCCGCGCCGCCGCCGAAGCCACCGATATGAGGAAGCCAGCGGCGCAGGTGTGGCTCCCAGACGCCCTCCTTCGCGGCCTTGGGTGCGAACAACGCGACGCGCTTGCCGTCGTGAAGGATGAGCCGTTCGATCAGCATCAGACCGACAAACGTCTTGCCGAGACCGACGCCGTCGCAAAGAAACGCCCCACCATGCTGCTGAGCGATCTTCATAAGCGCCCAATAGGCTTCCTTCTGATAGCGGTCGAGTTGTGGGAACATCCGTGACCGTGTTTCTTCCCACTCGGTTTCGGTTAGTTCGTGCCCTTGGAAGTACTGCTGCAGGGCCTTTGCGTATACCTCGAACGGCGAGTAAAGGCGAGTATGGCGGGAGATGATTTGGACAACGTCATCGGTAACCTCTTGAGCCTCGTGCCAGTGTGTTTCGAACCACTCCTGGAGTTGAGCGACCTCCCGGGCGCTCTGAACCTGAACGTTCAATTCGACATTCTCGGTGAGTCCGGGCCGCGTGAAGTTACTGGAACCTACCAATGCCTGTGCGCCCATCACCTCGAACTTGGCATGGGTGATGTAAGCCTTGGCGTGGAACTTGGCCTTATCGTAGATGCGGCACTCGATTTGGCCTGAGCGGAGCGCCTCTAGGATTGCCGGAGTCCCTCGCAGGAACGGGTTGGGCAGCTTGTCTTCCTCAAGGCTCTTGTCGAGACGTCGGAGGCCTCGCTCACGGACGGCTTCAAGGAGCGCCCGTCGCGTCCGGTGCGTAGTTTCGGCGCCCATCAGGATCCGGATCTTGTCGAGACCCTGCCACCTGCCGTCGAGGGAGAGAAGAGCGCCGATCTCGAAATAGCCGGTCGCAATATCGAACGCCTTCGCGATCCCGGACCACTCATGCAGATAGCGCAGCCCGGTCCAACCGGCAACACTGTTGTCAACGATGAAGAGTTCGCGGCCCTTGGAATCAGCGGTCATTGCGCAGCGGTTCTTGTGTCATTCCGTTAAGCTGAAAGAGAAATGCATCGATCCGCCACCCTGGGTGACGGCTGGTTTTGCGCGTGTCTCTGCAGCTCGACATGGCTCCGCAGTAAACGCACCCGCTCGCGCGCCTTTCGCACACAATATCCACCGAACACGTTGCCTTGCGACGCCAGCGATCGGCAAGGATGGAGCGCAGCGTAATTCACACCGACATCTCGTTGGCCCGAGCCTCAAGCATCGCGCAACGCTCCATGAGCGCATCGAACGACTCGTTCTCATCGAACAACATGCGGTCTGCAACCATCCTCTCGTAGTCCTCGGCCAGTTCCGCGAGCGCGTCGCCCGAGGGAACCAGCTTAAGTTCTCCGCAAACCGCGGCTGTGTAGTCGATTCGCCGGCCCGAGGCATCGTTCTCGGAAAAGAACACCGATTTGTGTCGCGCAACCGATTGTGCGAGAGGCCGGTCAGAAAGCGCGCGGGCCGCTATTCCAGCTTCGTCGAGGCGCGCCAAATCGTGCCAGTGTCGCGACAAGCGCTCGCCCCTGCGTCGCTGGCGGTGGCAGTAGACGTGTGCGGCAGTCGCTTTTTCCCAGAAAGTGCGTTCCGCCAACATCGTGATTGGGCAAGCTTCCGGGAACGACAGATCGGGCAGATAAGCCGCCGCGTCGCATACGGACGGAAGGGCTTTGTGTGGTTCACCAGTGGATCGTGCGCCGAATTCGATCTTGACCTCCGGCCGCACGAATTCGGTTTCCTCGAAGAGCGGCGCGTAGCGGACATGGAGGCTGTCTCCGTCGGCGCGAATGTTCGCCTTGAAACCCGCTTGCGCGAGCCCGTCGGCCACGACAGGCAAAGCCTGATCCCGGACCCACTCGTCGAGGCGCGCGCGAATCGTGCGCGTCCAGCGCTTCTGCTGGCTGCGCGTGGGAGGGAGCGCCTCTTCGCCCGCCCCGGTCACCAGATCCGGCGCGAAAGCGCGGATGTCGTATGTGATGTCGACATCCTCCGAGAAACGGCGGATTACCCGCCACACTTTTGACAGCGACGTTCCGCCCTTGAAGATCAGGTGTCGAGCGAACGGGGCGCTGAACAGCACTTCGAGCGTTGCGACGACCCAGATGTCCTTCTCCAACAGGAAGGCACGCTGACCGCTTGCGCCCTCCGCCATTTCCAATGTCTCACGGCGGTCCTCGTCCGAAAGGTCTTGGTACTGCGCGTCAGACATTCGCGATGCGTGCGCTTACCGGTTCCGCCATCCAGATGGGCATGACGGCACGTGCTGTGGAGAGCTCTTCCAGGTCCTGCGCGGAGAGGGTCGGAAGAACCGCATCCAGACTCTCCTCGACCTCCCTGGGGCCGAGCCAGGCCAAGGCGCGGATTACGTCGCCGGCTTTTCGGTGTGGCGCCGCGAGTTGCCAGCGCGGCGCGTGGCGCAATTCCACTATGATTTTGCCGAAGTGCAAGCGGCGACTGCGGCCCGAGGTCAGGTACACCTCCCTTATCGGGTTCTGAGTGGTCAGTCCGAGACGATTCGCCGCCGAGCCGCCGCACGGCACGAAGGTCTCACCCCACAGCTCCGAAAGATTCCGAAGCGCTTTTCCGATGCTTGGCCCGCGGCGACCGAACCGGGTCTGGACGCGACGCATGTAGACGCCATGGCAGATGCGCATGAGCTTGCCGGACTTGGCAAGGCGCGATAGAGCCTGATCGACCGCCGCGCGGTTGCCGAGGTGGAGCAGCCCGCCGGGACACAAGGGCGTAGCCTCCGGAAGGGCTTCCACATGTTGCATGATTCTATTTGGAAGGCTGAGCATGTCCCGCATCTCTTGCCACCGTGTCAGAATTGTGACACATAGAATAACACCGGACGAAGGCAAAGCGGCGCAGGCTCGGAACTCTGGCCGTGGAGCGCGATGCGCTGGCGCCATCGGAAATTCGTTCGTACTCTTGTTGGCCCCCTTCGCGGGCTATTTCTTCACGCTTGAACACGGAAAGCAAGTAGACACCAGGACATTCGTGGTCGATCTGCGCGGTGGCCATGGTTGGCGTCGATTCACTTGAATAGTAGTAGTCATGTATGACAACATATCGCATGAACAACGATACGCGACCGATCGGGTGGGTTCGTGCAGGGCGTTCAGACGCCTAAGGCAGAGATCGACCTTATCCGTGCGCGTCTTGGGCGATTGAGGAAGGAGCTATTGCGATGAGCGATGAATTCGAACTGGTTGAGGGGAGCGGCAATGTCTTTCGTGACCTTGGTGATCCCGATGCTGATATTAAGCAGGCCAAGGCCATTCTGGCGGCCCGGATCATCGCCGAAATCGACGGGCGTGGGCTTAGTGTGCGCAAGGCGTCAAGTATGACTGGCTTTGCCGCAGCGGATTTCTCGCGCATCCGTAACGCCGACCTCGGCCGGTTCACGCTGGACCGGCTGATGAGGATGCTCGCCGCTCTGAACGATCATTTGTGTGTAACGTTGCGCGTCAGCCAACGCGAGATGGGCCGAGCTACGATGGCGACTTGACGCCTGCCATTCTTTCTTTCGGACCGGCGGGGCGTTTGCCGCGCCGCATTCAATCAGACGGATCAGGGTAGGGGGTCCAATTCTCCCGCCAGCGCATTGCTTATTCGCGCTACCAGAGCGCGGCCGCGGGCGTTCAAACGCTCCTGCTGCCCGGCGTCGGGGCGCAGGGCCTCGATTTCTTCGCGCACGTTTAGGCCGTGGCGTTCCAGCACTGTTTCCAGCGCTGCGAGGCGGTCGATAAGGATGTAGAGCTCGTGTGTGAGCGTGAGCACAGCTTGGCCTACGCCCGCGATGTCTTCCGGGGCTAGCGTGGGGCGGTCCGGGTTATTGAAGGACTTCGGATCGGCCTTCATGCCTGCTTGCGGGCGCTTATCACGTAAGGATAGCCGCCGGGGCCCAGGGCCCGGCCATCTGCGTTCTCGAAGCCGGCGTCCTGGAGAGCGGCGACCTGGTCCAGGCCGGCGGATTCGCGCCAGAAGGGTTCGCCGCCGTAGCGCGCGAGTTGGTCGGCGCGCCATTCGTCGAGCTTGTTCATGTCCGCATAGCGGGCCACGTCGCTCATCAGGAGGTCGCCGCCCGGACGCAGCACACGGAAGGCTTCGGCGAAGGCGGCGCGGATCGCGTCGGCCGGCATTTCGTGGAGCAGGATGTAGGAGGTGACCAGGTCGAAGGATTCGTCGTCGAAACCGGTGTGCTCGGCGGCGCGCTGGTAGAGTCGCCAGGCGTGGCCGCAGGCGTTGCCGGTTCGCAAGGCGTGCTCCAGCATCCGCAGCGACAGGTCCACGCCGGTAATTTGCGCATCCGGGTAGGTTTCGGCCAGCGCCTGGGTGTAGTGGCCCGAAGAGCAGCCCATTTCCAGGATGTGGTCGTAGCTGTCCTGGGGCGCCAGGCCGGCCACCATGCGCCGCTGCTTGAAGATGCCGCCGGGGTAGGTGGCTTCCACGATCATTCGGTGCACGATTTCCCCGTGTACGCAACCCATGTACGGATGTCCGTCCCAGCCGCCGCGCGTGCGGTGAATTTCCACGCCGTCCCAGTAGGCGGGGGGTTGGAAGCCCTCGTCGGTGAACAAACGCGATGGTCCCTCGTCGTAGCGTTGGAGTAGTTCGACGGCCTCGTCCTTGACTTCCTCGAAAGCGTCCAGCGCGATCAGACCGTGCTGGCGCGAGTGCCACTCGCCAATGGTCTGCTGAGCGCGGTAGGCGGGCGCCTGGGAAACAACCCGCGTAACGGCCTCGTGGCGCTCATCAAGATCGTCCGGCAGCGCAGCGCCGTCCGCGAAATTTTCCTTTAGCTGCTCCTGAACATCCTGCCGCGTCTTGCCCGTTCCATGAAACATGTGGGCCAGAAAGTCCACCGAAGCGCGTCCGCGCTGCCGTAGCCGTGGTTGAAAGGTGTTGTTCATGCGGCGGGGCCCTCGATTTTTTCCAGTTCCTCGTGGGTAAGACGATAGCGGGTGAGCAGGAAAATTGCCACACATCCGACCAGAGTGGGCACGTAGGACATGCCCAGCAGCAGCGCCCGTGACACTTCGGGTGTTCGCAGCGCTTCGTCCGGCAGGCTGCTGTCGAAGCCCGCGATGCGCAAGGCCCAGCCCACGATCAGCGGCCCCATTGCGAACGTGAATTTCTCCACGAAACTGTACACCGCCGTATAGACGCCCTCGCGCCGCACCCCGGTTCTGCGGGTGTCGAATTCGATGGTGTCGGTGAGCATCGACATGGCCATCACGATGTTGCCGCTGGCGGCGACAGCAATGATCGCGGCGCGCGCCAGGATATAGGGCAGGGGTTCGACCGGCCCGGCCAGCATCCAGCTCGACACGCCCGCCAGATAGCAGAACGCCGCCAGCAGGTAGGTGTTGCGCTTGCCGATGCGCTTGGAAATCGCCACCAGCAGCGGGGTGCTCAGCGTGGACACCAGTGTCACCACGATCCCGTAGAAGAACAGAATGCTGAGCGGTAGCTGCAGGTAATGCACGACAAAGAACACAATCGTGGCCTGCGAAGAGGCGATACCCAGCAACTGCGCCGCCTTGACCGCGATCAGGCGCAGGAAATGCGGATTGCGGCGGATCGGGCTGAATTGGCGAAACACGTTGATTCGCTCTACCCCGGCGTCCGTGAACCTTGCCCGCGCGGTGCCGAAATAGGCGGTCAGCATGGAGACCAGAATCACAAGCGCACCGCCTACGCCCAGGGCGGCATAGGCGTTCCACTTCTCGCGCCCTAGCTGGTCCAGCGTCAGAGGCGCGACGGAGGTGGCAAGAAACACGCCGCTGGCAATGAACACCATGCGGTAGCCGTGGATGGCCGAACGCTCGTGGTAGCTGTCGGTCATTTCGGCCGGCATGGCCATGTAGGGCACGTTGAACAGCGTGTAGCCGATGGTGTAGAGCGACAGGGCAAGGAAGATGTAGGCGGCAGTGAGCCATTGGACATCGAAAATCGGCGTGGTGAAGATCAGCGCGAAGGCCAGCGAGGACACGAAGGCGCCCACCAGCAGAAAGGGCCGCCGCCGGCCCGCAGCGGACTTGACCCGGTCGCTCCATCCGCCCACCACCGGGTCGCTGACCACGTCGAGGAGCTTGGTCAGGAAGACCAGGGTGCCGGCGATGCCGGGGTCTATGCCCAGCACGCTCACCATGTAGAACAGCGCCAGCACGCTGACCGCGTTCATCAGCAGCGCCACGCCGAGGGCGCCGGCGCCCCAGGACACGCGGATGCTGGCCGGAATCAAGCCGCGCCCTCTACTGACGGATCAGGAACCCAAGCGCTGCCCCGCTCAGGTTATCAGCCGTTCCTTCGCTGCCGCACCGTGGATCATGACGTCCATGTACGGCGTGGCAAGCATCGACTCCGGGTAGCTCGGGGGCGGCGGCGACAGCGCGTCCAGTTCGGCCAGCGTTGCGTCATCCAGTGCGAGGTCCGCGCATTCGAGGTTTTGCTTGAGCTGCTTGAGGTTGCGCGCGCCTAGGATGGGAAGCACGGTGGTCTGGCGGTGCAACAGCCAGGCGAGGGCCAGCGTTGCCGGCGCGCAGCCGAGTTTGTCGGCCACTTCCTGCAAACCCTGCGCCACTTTCAGGTTATGCGGCGTAAGCAAGCGGCCCCCGGCCTCTCCGCCCAGGCGCCCGTCGCCGCTGACCGCGCCGTCCTTCGAAAGCGTGTATTTCCCGGTCAGCGCGCCGAACAGCAGCGGACTCCAGGCGGTGATGGCCATGTTCTGGAACTCCGCCAGCGGAAAGAAGGCGTTTTCGATGCTGCGTTCGGCCAGGTTGTACTGGAGTTGCAGGGCGGTGAAAGCTGTCCATCCGCGTTCCGTGGCAGCGGCATTCACCGCGGCTACCCACCACGCGGCCGCGTTGGATATGCCGATATGCAGAATCTTGCCAAGCCGCACCTGGTCGTCGAGGGCGCGCATAACTTCCATCGGCGGCGTCACGCCATCGGAGGCATGCACCCAGTAGAGATCGAGGTAGTCGGTCTTGAGCCGCTTCAGACTGCCCTCCAGCGAGCGCACCAGATTGCCGCGGTGATTGCCGCCGGCGTTGGGGTCGTTGGGGTCGGTGTTCAGCGAATACTTGCTGGCCAGCACGATGCGTTGGCGGTCCTGGCCCAGGAAGCGCCCCAGCATGCTCTCGCTTTCGCCCATGCCGTACATGTCGGCCGTGTCGATGAAGTTGCCGCCGGCCTCCAGATAAGCGTCATAGACTTCTCGGCAGTCCTTTTCCCCGGAATACAGGTGGGCGGTGCCGCCAAAGGTCATCGTGCCCAGGCAGAGTTCCGATACACGCAGGCCGCTGGCCCCCAAGAGTCTTAGTTTCATTTGTGTTGCGCTCCCGGCGCCGACGGCCCGCTTGGGGCGGGTTCGCGCGCCATCTGATGGTACTGAGGGTTGGGATTCATGCCGGTGGCCATGGCCAGCCGGTTGCTGAAGTTGAAGAAGCCGGTCACGGCCGCGATATCGAAAATCTCGCGCTCGCTGAAGCCGGCTTCGCGCAGCCTGGCGCGGTCGCCGTCGCCGGTTTCCGTGGGCCGGGTAGTGACCTTCCAGGCAAAGTCGAGCATGGCCTTCTGGCGGGGCGTCACATCCGCCTCGCGGTAATTCATGACCAGCACTTCGCCGAGCAGGGGGTCGCCCGACAGCTTGCGCACGGCCGCGCCATGCGCCACCAGGCAATAGAGGCAGTGGTTGGCCGAGGAAACCACCACCGCAATCATTTCCCGCTCCAGCTTGCTCAAGCCCGAATCGGCCAGCATGAGTTCGTCGTAATACTCGCGAAACGCGCGCAATTTCTCGCTTGAAAAGGCATGGGCGGTTAGTACATTCGGAACGAAGCCGAGCTTTTCCTCGCAAAGCGCCAGGTAGTCGCGCATGTCCTCATCCAGCTCGCGCCGTTCAAGCGGCGGGATGTCCAAGGCCATGACCTTCTCGTGATTGCTCATGCTGCCTCCTGCCGGGTCGCCGCAAATTCGGCTTTGCCGGTCAGAATCAGTTCGTACACTTCCCGGGCGCGCCCGCCGATGCGCTCCAGCAGCTTCTCGTGCGAGCCTTGCGCCGCTTCGCGCCAGAGCGCCCGCTGCTGGTCGGTCAACGTGCGGAACGACACACGGCCGGCGTCCTGCCACTCGCGTTCCTGTTCGGCGATGACGCGGCGCACGATATCGCGACCTTCCTGCTGTCCGTCCAGTGCGTTGGTCAGCACCTGGCGCACTTCCTCGGGCAAAGACGAATACCACTCGGAGTTGGCGAACCGCACGCCGGAGTCGTAGGCATGGCGGGTGAGCGTGTAATGCGGCGCTTCCTCGGCGATGCCGGAGAGCAGGTACTGGCCAGCGCCGCTTTGGCCGCAATCGACGAGGCCGGTCTGCAAGGCCGGAAGGGTCTCGTCGAAGGGCAGGGGGATGTTGTCCGCGCCGATCGTTTCGGTGAATACCTGCGGTGCAATGGCAGTGGAGGCGCGCATTTTCACTCCGCGAAACTCGTCCGGCTCGGTGCGGGGCTCGCGGCAATACACGTGATTCCAACCCACTTCGCTCCACTGGATGAAAGTCAGGCCCCGTTCGGCAAGCATTTCGGTGAACAGCGGCGTCAGGTAATGGTCGCTGACGAAATCGACTTCCTCGAAGCTGTCAAAAAGATACGGGGCGAGGATAACGCTCAGTTCCGGTACCACGCTGGACATCCCGTGCAGCGAAAGTCCGGCGTATTGCACCCGCCCGCGGCGCACATTGGCGAGTATGGTTTCCTCGGTGCCGAGCTGACCATTGACGAATAGCTGCAACTCCAGGCCGGGGTGAGCTGCCGCCTTGACGCGCCGCTCGAAGCGCAGCCACTCCTCGTGCCAGGGCGTGTTGATTGCGCCGGATGCGCCTACCACAACAACCTGTTTATCGGCCCCGGCGTCCTGCTCCGAATCGCCGCCGCAGCCTGCAACCAGCAGCGCTGCCAGGAATGTTGCGGCGCGCAGAAGGCTGGCAGGCCCCGCTCCGCTTTTCGGCGAAGCCGTCGGCGCGCGCAAGCTATACGTCGTCGCCACCGACCGTGATCAGTGTGCGGCCGAACAACTCTCGATTTTCGAAAGCCGCGTGCATGGCCGGCGTTTCCTCCAGCGTGGCCACCTTTTCAATCGGAATCCGCCATTGGCCGCTGGCCAGTTTGTTCTCGATTTCGGCGTCCTCCGCGCGGCCGGTACGTGCCTGGTGAAAGAACTGCACGAATCCGGTCACGCTGATGCTCTTGCCCACCAGAAAGGAAATGTCCACGGTCGGCGCGGAGCCGCCCATGGCGCCGATGTAGATCACGTTGCCCAAGGGAGCACAGGCCGCATAGTTCAGGGGCGCATTGGGACCCTGTACGCCGTCGATAATCACGTCGGCGCCGCGGCCGCCGGTCAATTCCTTTACCTTGTCCGGCCAGTCTTCGGCCCGGTAGTCGAGCAGATGATCAGCGCCGAATTGCTTGGCCCATTCTGCCTTCCTGCTGTCGCCCACCAGCCCGAACACGGTGGCGCCGGCCTCCTTGGCGATCTGCGTAGTGAGGACGCCCACTGCGCCTGCCGCCGAATGCACTACGACTGCCTGTCCCGGCTGAACGCGCCCGGCGGAATGCACAAGATGCCAGGAGGTGGGTGCACAGGTCGAAAACGTGGCGCCCAGGCGGTAGTCGAAGCGGTCCGGGATGGGCACCAGCCCGGCGGCCTTGGCCACCGCGAACTCGCCATTGCCGTTCCATTGTCCGTGCACCGCCACGCGGCTGCCTTCAAGCGCGGAATCGACGCCGGCGCCGGTTGCCACCACTCGCCCGGAGTACTCGTAGCCGGTCACGAACGGAAATCCGGGATGCATCCACTTGATGCGGTCGGCGCGCGCATGCGTGTCCAGCGGATTGAGCGGCGCATAGGCCACCTGTACGCATACTTCGCCTTCTCCGGGCGAGGGCGTCGGGATTTCCTTGATTTGCAGCGATTCCGGGCCGCCTGGCGCTTCGGCCACAACGGCGCGCATGGTGTTGGGCATCGGGGCTCCTCCCTACTGGGTAAATAAGTCATTGTACCCACCTGCTCTTGGGGGCTGTTTCGCGAATTCCGGAGTCTTGCACGGGCGACGCGGGGCGGGGCCGGCGGTATGATGATGCGCGCCCGGCGCGGGTTTTGGCCTCCGTCGGCAACTTTTTTCCGCAGAGCGAGTGTTTCGATGAAAAAATTGCTGCTTTCCTTGGTTCTGACGGCGCTTGGCGTCGCGCATGCGCCGGCTGGCGCCGAAACCGTTGCCGTGATCGGCACCGGCATGATGGGCGGCTCCATTGGTCCGCGCATGGCGGAACTCGGGCATACCATCGTTTATGGGTCGCGCTCTCCGGATAGCGAGCGCATTGAGCGGCTGTTGGAGCGCACGCCGGGGCCGGCGAGCGCGAAAACGCAGGAGGAGGCCGCGGCCGCCGGCGAGATCGTGGTTCTGGCGATTCCCTATTTCGCGATGGAGGATGTAGTCACGCGGCTTGCCCCGCACCTGGCCGGCAAACTCGTCATCGATGTCGGCAATGCCGTGCAGGAGGGGCCGGACGGCTTTCCTCTACCTGAAGCCACGACCTCGTCGGGCGAATTGGTGCAGAACTCTGTGCCCGAAGCGCGGGTGGTGAAGGCCTTCAATTCCGTGGGGTTCCATGTCCTGCTCGACCCGGCACGCGCCAACGGGCCGGTCACGGTGGCGGTGGCCGGCAACGACGAAGCTGCCAAACAGTGGGTCATGGAGCTGGCTCAAGCCTTCGGATTCGAGACCATGAACCTGGGGCCCATCCGCATTTCGCGCATTCTGGAGGGCATGTCCGCCCTCTATCGCGTTCCGCATTTTGCCGGCCGCAGGGAGGATACCTTCGAGTTTTATCTGCGCCGTGTTTCCGGCCCCGCTCCGGAGGAAACGCGGGCCATCCGTGGCCGTTGAGAGCGCTTGGCGTTGAGCGGCTGCCTCTCGCGTCCGTGTTGAGCACGGAGAGCCGACCGTGAAAGACACGGCACAGCGCGTTCTCGCCTTCCTGAGCGTTGTGGAGCGGGCCGTTGCCGGCGCCGCGTTCGCCTTGCTGGTGGCGGTGATTTTCGGCGACGTGGCGATACGGGTCATTAGCGGTTCGGGACTCTACTGGGCGCGCCAGATCGGCGTTTACGCCAACGTGATCGTGGTGATGTTCGGTATCGGGCTTGCCTCGGCCGCCAATTCGCACCTGCGCCCGCGCTTTGCCGATGGCTGGCTTCCCAAGTCCTGGGGGCCGTTTCTCGATCATTTCAGCGAAGTGCTGATGGCCTTGTTCTGCCTGGTGTTCGCCGTGGTGGCCTTCGACCTGGTGCGCAGCACCTACCTGCTGGACGTGCGCTCCGTGGTGCTGCGCATCATCGTCTGGCCGATCCAGGGCGTGATTCCGCTGGTGTTCGCGCTGGCTACCTTGCGCCACGCTCTGTATGCGCGCTGGCCCGACCTCAAGCCGCCGGAACGCGGCGCATTGGCCGACACGCAAGCGGCCAAGCTCGACCCATGACCGGAGCGCTGGCCATAGTCGGCGTGGCGCTGGCGCTGCTGGCGCTGCGCCAGAATCTGCTGGTGGTGCTGGGCGTCGCCACCGGCATGGCCTACTGGTTTTGGGGCGACGCACAGATACAGAACATCATCAGCGATGGTTGGGACGGCCTCAATCGCGATGTGCTGCTGTCGATTCCGATGTATTTGCTGGCCGGCGCCATCATGGCGCGCGGGGCCATCGCCAGCCGCCTGATCCGTCTGGCGCGGGCCTTGTCGGCGCCGATTCCGGGCGGCCTCGCCATCGCAACGGTGCTGTCCTGCGCGATGTTCGCGGCGGTGACCGGTTCGGGCACCGTGACCTTGCTGGCGGTGGGCGCCGTGATGTATCCGGCTTTGCTCGAAGCCGGCTACAGCAAGCGCTTTGCGCTGGGCGCCCTATGCGCCGCCGGAACCTTGGGGATCGTGGTGCCGCCCAGCATTCCCCTCATTCTCTACGGCGTAATGACGCAAACCTCGATTTCCGAACTGTTCATTGCCGGCATTGGTCCCGCCCTGCTGCTGACCGGCTTCATGAGCATTTACGCGATCGCGCGCAACTGGCGGTTTCGGCTGGGTGGCTGGCGCTATCGCGAAATCGCCTTGGCACTCAAGGAAGGCATCTGGTCGCTGCTCATGCCGGTCATTATTCTGGGCGGCATCTACAGCGGCTTTTTCACCGCTACGGAATCGGCGTCCATCGCCGTGGTCTATGGCTTCTTCGTGGAAATCTTCATTCACCGCGAAATGCGTTTCAAGGAAATCATGGAAGTCGCCACCAGCACCACGCGGCTGATGGGTTCGCTGTTTCCGGTGCTGATGATGGCGCTGGCGCTGAACATGTTTCTGACCTACGAACAGGTGCCGGACCTGGCCGTGCAATGGCTATCCGCGCGCATCGATTCACTGCCCGGTTTCATACTCCTGATGAACGCCTTCCTGCTGCTGGTGGGATGCTTCATGGACATCGGTTCCGCCATCCTGATCCTGGCGCCGCTGCTGCAGCCCATCGCGCTGGCCCAAGGCATGGATGCCGTGCATTTCGGCGTGGTGATGGTGGTGAACCTGGAGATGGGGTATCTGACACCGCCGATGGGATTGAATCTGATCGTGGCGATGACCGCCTTCAACGAATCGTTCGGGGAAATCTGCCGCGCCGTGCTGCCGTTCCTGTTCCTGATGCTGGCGGCGCTGGTCACCGTTTCCTTCTGGCCTGGCCTGTCGCTGTTTCTGCTGCAATAGCGGCGCGTTTGGTCCGGTCCGATTCGACTGGGCTCGGCGTTTACTCCGCTTTTGCAAACAGGACGATGCGATTGCTGTTCGTGCCCCGGGAGTTGTTGGCGACTCCCCAGCAATTCGATGTCTTGGTGAATTGCTGCTGATTGACCATTACGCCGAGCAGCGTCAGCGGCAAGCCACGCGCCGCGTCGATCACCTGTTCTTCCAGCCGCAGCGTGGCTTTCCTGACCTCGCCGACCTCGAACGCGATATGACCGCCCGGCCGCGTAATCCGGGTTAGCTCTGCAAGCGTGGCGGACACGAAGCGCCGCCAGTCGTCAATGCTGCGGCACTGCGTGATCGAAACCGCCTTCGGGTCCACTCCGATGAACCAGCAGCGCAGCCAATTGTCGGTTTCGTAGTCCACGATATCGAGAAACGGCGGCGAGGTTACGGTCAGGGCGACGCTGGCGTCGGGAATCTGCGGGGTATTGTCCGAACGCTCGGTCAGGAACATGCCACGCGCTGCTTCCGGCTTGCTCTGCGAGAGCAGCGCCCGGGATTTCTTTGCAACAAGCGCGGGAACGTCCCGCAACGGCGGAAACTGTTGCCTGCGCGCATTGATGCGTCGCTGACGCTCGACGGTAACCGCCTGGTTGGGAGGCAGGGTGTACACCGAAAAAAATCCCGGCGAGTGCCCGGTGAGGCGATTCAGCGCGACCATCCTTATCCAGGCGTCAACGCGGTCCAGCGTGGCGGCAGCTTCGCGTTCCAGGAGCCAGGCGCGCAGCCCTTCAATCTGGCGAAGTGTTTCCGGGTGATAGAAAACGAGCAGTTCTTCATGCTCCGGGTCGCGGAATCGGCGCCAGGGAATCTCCTTGAGACGCTGCTCGACCGCGCTGATGTCGGGTGGATTGATGCGCGGTTCCACCATCGCCTTGCTGAGCGGATTGGCGTCGTTGCCGAACGGAATGCGTCCCTGCAGCGCTGCCTCGACCGGCGTCGTGCCGCGACCCATGAACGGGTCATAGACGATGTCCTTGGACTGGGTCAGGCGCTTGATGAAGAACGCTGGCAACTGCGGCTTGAAGCAGGCGCGATAGCTTAATTCGTGAATGCGGTTCGCCTGCCGCTGCCGCGCGGTCCAGAACTCGTTGACGAAATAGCGCGTCCCGTAGTGGCGCTCAATCGCCGTGGTCTGGCCGAATTCGTTGAAAGAAGCAAGCCCACCGACAAATTCCGCGCCGGCGCGCGTATCGGCAACTTGCGACGCCTGCATGGGTGGGGATACACCACTTGCTGACGGACTGAAGGCCGTCCTCGGCCTCGGGGCCGCCGGATTGTTCCCGTCCAGCATCACTCGCTTTGATTTTTCTCCGGCGCGCTTTCCAGTGTCTTCTTGAAGACGGTGGTGGCTGCGCCAATCATGGATGACACGTCGCTGAGGTTCGCCGGCACGATCAGCGTATTGCCCTCCCTGGCCAGGTTGCCGAACCGTTCGAGGTAATCCTCCGCAACCCTGAGCTGCATGGCCTTGTCGCCGCCTTCGAGGTTCAGCGCTTCGGCGACTTTCTTCAATCCCTCGGCTGTCGCCTCGGCCACCGCCAGGATCGCGGCGGCCTCGCCCTCCGCTTCGTTGATCTGTTGCTGCTTGGCGGCTTCGGATTCCTTGATGACCCGCTGCTTCTCGCCTTCGGCCTCGTTGATCTTGGCGTCCCGTTCGCCTTCCGAGTGCAGCACGATGGCGCGCTTCTCCCGCTCGGCGCGCATTTGCTTCTCCATGGCGGTCAAAACATCGCTGGGCGGATTGATGTTGCGGATCTCGTAACGAAGCACCTTTACGCCCCAGGGATTGGACGCCTGGTCGAGTTCCTCCACCACCCGCAGGTTGATGTGGCTGCGTTCCTCGAACGTCTTGTCCAGCTCGATCTTGCCGATCTCGCTACGCAGCGTCGTCTGCGCGAGCTGTGCAATGGCGAACAGATAGTCGCCGATTCCGTAGGAAGCTCTCTGGGCATCCATCACCTGCAGGTAGAGCACACCATCCACGCCGACCTGCACGTTGTCCGAGGTAATGCATATCTGCTCTTCGACATCGATGGCCTGTTCCTTCAGTGTGTGGCGGTAGGCAACGCGTTCGAGGAACGGAACGAGTATGTTGAATCCCGCCCCCAGCGTTCTCGAATACTTGCCGAGGTTTTCGACAATGTAGGCACTCTGCTGCGGCACGACCACCGCCGTTTTTATCACGACGATGATGGCGAGCAGGGCCAGAATGCCAGCAACAATCAATCTGACGTCCATTTGCGACTCCTTCCTTTTTCTCTATAGTTCAGCCCGCGGTCGGTTCGCGAACCATTCCTTCAATTTTCAATTCCAGACCATCCGATTGCACGACTCGGGCATCGGCGCCCGCGGCAATCGGCGCCGGACCCACGTTTATCGCGGTCCACTGGGATCCGCGCAGCTTGACTCGTGTCCGCCCGCCGGGAGGGACCAGCTCCTTCACCGCGACCAAGTCCCCGGTAGTCGAGCCGTCAAAGCCCGCGGGGTTCCCCCGCAGCTTGTCGTAGAGCTTGCGTCTGAACAACACCATCGAACCCACGGCGAGAACGGAGAACAGCAGCCACTGGCCCCAGATCGGCAAGGACACTCCCACCACGCCAAGGATTCCCATCAGAATTGCTGCGGCGCCGACGAAAATGAGGTAGAAGGCGGCGTCCACCGCTGTCACCTCGGCGCCCATCAACAAAATGCCCACGACAAGCCAACTCCACCAACTCATATTGCACCTCCCTCGTCCTCTGCCGAATTCTTCTGCAAAGCTTGCGACGCAAATGTAACCGATCCGTCCGCTCTAGTTAGTGTGTCTGGAACAATATCCAATTTAGCCCAGGCTTAAACACCATTAGCCAAAACAACGTAAGCGTCAGCAGGAACGCGGGCACGCCCAGGGCAATCCAAATGCGCATCAGGGTCGAAAACCGCTTGGGAAGCGCATCGCCAGAATGTGCGTCGATCATTTGTCTCAGCCTGATCTGAATCCACACCACAGGAAGCCAGCATGCGCCCACCAGGACAAACATCGCTAGCGACGCCAGGAACCACGCCGAAGAGTACGAAATACCGAGGTATGAGGTTAGCCACAGTCCGGTAGCAAGCTGCAATACGACTGCCGGCGTCGTGAATATCCAATCGGCAAGCACGACGTGGCGGCTCGTGACCCTGATCGCGGCCATGTCGCCGCTTCGGTAGGCGGTCAACATGAAGAAGGCCGTTCCGATTCCGGTTCCGAGAATCAGGGTCGAACTGACGACATGGATCAGCTTGATAAACAAATGGAGTGTCACGTATCAACCCGTCCGCGTGGCGATGTCCCATTCAATGTCGAACTCGCCTGCCGCAGCGGCGAACTCTTTCGCGGACATCAGATCCATGCATGCCATGGCCCCACGTTGCCTCAACTCGTTCCTGGCCATTTTCATCGCCACGATGCGAGCGGGGATGCACGGTATTTCAGGGCCGTGATTGCTGCCTGCAGTCAGGTTCCACGTCCTCGCTACACATTTCCCGGCGCCGTCGCGGCCGATGACGCGAACCTGCATTCCTCCAACATCGCTTCCGAGCGAGACCAATCGCGCGCTGATGCGGGCGAAGAGGCCGGCCTGCTTGGACCAGTCGGAAACGATACCTACCCGCGCCAGCCAGGCCATTAGCCACATGCCGAATTGCTGCCAGCCGAGTTCAAGCCCGGCGTGAAAGGTGATTGTGTTCGCCAACGGATAACGCTTGGGGAACAACTCAAGGTCCGGAACGTCGCAAACGCCCGCCCAGCGGGCGCAGATTGGATGGTCGATCTTGCGAATGTCGAGCCAGCCATGCTTTGTTGTCCACTTACCGTCCTGCAGCACCGAAATTTTCTTTCCTACGTAGCCGAAAACAGCGGCGATGGTGCTATGGCCACGTTCGGTTCTATTCGCTGGCAGGATTGCGGTCTCGATCCGCTCAATGTTGGACATTTCCCTGGCGAGATCATCGACTACGGCCGACGATACGGCAGGCAATGTGCTCGCGCCCGCGACCAGCAAGACACCGCGGCGTTTTGCAGCCGCATCCAGCCTTGAGAAATCGGCAACGAATCGACGGCCATCGGCCAGGTCCACGTAATGGCTGGCGTACCGCAGACAGGCTTCCGCCACGCGGTAATCCTGTTGCTGAAATGGCCCCGCAGTGTGTACCACCACGTTCGGTCGCAGCGCTCCAAGAGCACGCTGGAAACCGGCGCTCGAATGATCCAGCGTGGCGGGCTTGATGGTCCCCTTGCGATCGACCTGCTGCAATTCCCGCACCAAGGCCTCGGCGCGCTTGCTACTGCGGCCGGCGATGACGAGGTCCGCGCTGGTATTTCTCGCCAAGGCACGGCAGATTCGACCACCAAAGTGGCCGTAACCGCCTAGTACAACGATGCGTTGCCCAGCACCTTGAGATATGCCGCCGGAAGTCATCACGTGCTTCCAGCAAACTGCCGCCGGGGTGGATGGCGGAGAAGTAAGCTTGTCAATCCGGTAGCCTGCAGGTGGCGCGCTTGCCGAGCAACCTGTAGCGGTTCCTCGAAACCAACGAATAGATCCCGTCTCGAACGGGCCTCGGAACAAAGCGCATAAAGCGGAGGATGTTCCACGGGAACCGGAGTGCAGACGCGATGGCGACCGCCGCATCGCTCTTGATGAGCGCGTCGCCGGCGCGCACGAGAAGGAATGTCTCGACGCGGTCGATCGACAGGCCATATTCCCTCAGAATCATTTGTCCCTGCGCCGACTGCATGGGGATCAACGTGAATGCATTGCCGGAATCCCGTGCCGTTATGAAATCGATGACGGAACTGCACAGATTGCACATGCCATCGAATACCAGGATATTCGAATCGGTCTTCATGCTACCGACATTATGCGGGCAGGGACGGAATGTTGAGGTCGGCGGTGCGTGCGCAGTCCAGCGCTTCGGAGTAGCCGGCGTCAGCATGGCGAATCACGGCGGTGGCAGGGTCATTCCATAGCACGCGCGCAATGCGCGCGTCGGCCTCGTGGCTGCCATCGCAGCAAATCACCATGCCGGCGTGCTGGGAGTAGCCGATGCCCACGCCACCGCCGTGATGCACCGACACCCAAGTGGCGCCGGAAGCGCAATTCACCAGTGCATTGAGGAATGCCCAGTCCGACACCGCGTCCGAGCCATCTTTCATGGCTTCCGTCTCGCGGTTGGGGCTGGCCACCGAGCCGCCATCAAGGTGGTCGCGGCCGATCACTACGGGAGCTTTCAGTTCACCACTGCGCACCATGGCATTGAACGCCAGGCCCAGGCGGTGGCGATCACCCAGACCCACCCAGCAGATGCGCGCCGGCAGACCCTGAAAACTGATCCGCTGGGCAGCCATATCCAGCCAGCGATGCAGCGCCGCGTCATCCGGCAGCAACTCCCTGACTTTGGCGTCTGTGCGAGCGATGTCCTGCGGATCGCCCGACAGCGCGACCCAGCGAAACGGACCCTTGCCGCGGCAGAATAGCGGGCGAATGTAGGCCGGCACAAAGCCCGGGAAATCGAAAGCGTTTCTGATGCCCGCTTCCAGCGCCATTTGCCGGATGTTGTTGCCGTAATCGACCACCGGAATCCCGCGTTTCCAAAATTCCAGCATGGCACGCACCTGCATCGCCATGGATTCCTTGGCTGCCTTGGCGACGCCAGCCGGATCGGACTGGCGGCGTAAATCGTGCTCCTCCACCGTCCAGCCACGCGGCAGATAGCCGTTCACCGGATCGTGCGCCGAGGTCTGGTCGGACACTGCATCGGGCGCGTAACGCGAATCCTCCTCCATGCGGCGCGCCAATTCGGGGAACACCTCCGCAGCGTTGCCGAGCAAGCCCACCGATAGCGGCTCGCCGCGCGCTCCAGCCGCGGCAATCATTGCAACGGCCTCGTCCAGATCGGCCGCCTGACGGTCCAGGTAGCGTGTACGCAGGCGAAAGTCGATCGCCGTCTGGCGGCACTCCACTGCCAGCATGGATGCCCCTGCCATGACACAGGCGAGCGGCTGGGCGCCACCCATGCCGCCCAGGCCGGCAGTCAGGAACCACTTGCCGCGTAAGTCGCCGCCGAAGTGCTGGCGGCCCATTTCCGCGTAGGTTTCGTATGTGCCTTGCACGATGCCCTGGCTGCCGATGTAGATCCAGGAGCCGGCGGTCATCTGGCCGAACATCATCAGACCCTGGCGGTCCAGGGCGTTGAAGTGCTCCAGCGTTGCCCAGTGCGGCACCAGGTTGGAGTTGGCAATCAGCACCCGAGGCGCGCTGGCGAAGGTGCGCAGCACACCAACCGGCTTGCCGGACTGCACCAGCAGCGTTTCATCCGCCTCAAGGTCTCTGAGCGCATTCACGATGCGTTCGTACGCGTTCCAATTGCGCGCCGCCTTGCCGCGCCCGCCGTAAACCACCAACTCTGCCGGATTTTCCGCCACCTCCGGATCGAGGTTGTTCATCAACATGCGCATCGGAGCTTCCGTAAGCCAGGATTTGCACGCAAGCCTTGCGCCCCGGGGAGCACGAATCAACCGCCTGGAGTTCATCGCCTTGCTCGGCTCATCTGCCACAGCTCTTATATTGCATCACCCGAATCGCAGATTGTCCTTTCTGGAGTGCCCAAGCTTCTTCAAGGCAATCGCCAACCGGCAGGCCGTGGAACGCCCCTCTTGAATACTTGGCGGCAAGAGTTGGCCCCCAGCCCGTAGCTCAATTCAACGGGAGTTTCGGCATCCCACACCGCCAAGTCCGCCAGCTTGCCCGGCGCAATCACGCCGCGGTCGTCGAGCCCCAATGCCCTTGCCGCGTGCGCCGTAACGCCGCGCAAGGCCTCTTCGGGCGTAAGCTCAAAAAGCACGCAGGCCATATTCATGGCAATTAACAACGAATAGAGCGGGGAAGTGCCTGGGTTATGGTCCGTAGCCACTGCCATTGGCACGCCCGCTGTGCGCAAATCGTCTACCGGAGGCTTGCGGGTTTCCCTCAGGTAGTGCCAGGCACCTGGTGCCAGCACGGCAACCGTCCCGGCGCGTGCCATAGCCTCAATGCCGGAATCATCCAGATATTCCAGATGATCGCAGGAAAGCGCGCCCAACTCGGCCGCCATGGCCGCGCCGCCGGAATCGGAAAGCTGCTCGGCGTGCAGGCGCAGGCCCAGATCGAGTTCGCGGCCGCGCTGCAAGACTTCGCGCGCCTCGGAAAGACTGAAGGCCACACCCTCGCAATAAGCATCCACCGCATCCGCCAAACCTTCGGAAACCGCTGCGGACAGGGCCTGCCCGATCACCAGATCCAGGTACTCCCGACGACGCCCGCGGTACTCCGGAGGCAAAGCATGGGCGCCCAGGAAGGTGGTCACCACATCGATTTCAGGCGATTTGCCCAGTTGGCGCGCCACCCGCAACATGCGCAACTCGGTTTCGACGTCCAGACCGTAACCCGACTTGATTTCAACCGTGGTCACGCCTTCCGCAGCCAGCATGGCCAGTCTTGCGCGCGCGTCCCGGTGCAGTTCCGCCTGGCCGGCAGCGCGGGTCGCCATCACGGTCGAGGCGATGCCGCCGCCGCGACGGGCAATTTCCTCATAGGACGCCCCCTGCAGGCGCAAGGCCCACTCGTCAGCCCGGTTGCCCGCATAAACCAGGTGCGTGTGGCAATCGATGAGCCCTGGCGTTACCAGTGCGCCGTCCAGATCCAATATCTGCCCGTCTCCCCGAGCCGGCAGGTCCGCAACAGCTCCTGCCCAAGCGATCCGCTCCCCCTCGATCCGCAACGCGCCACGCTCGATTAGCCCATACGGCGCTCCGTTGGCGCGCATGGTGGCAATCCGGCAATTTCTTAGCTGCAGGCTCACAAGCGCGAATATTGCCCAAAATACGCGGCAATGGGTGCGGATTGATGCAATATAAGGGGCCTGGCCCCCACAATCATGCTGCCTGTTTCCCGATAGTGCCAGAGCTTCTGTTTTCCAAACTGCTCGCGCCCGGCGGCTGGCTTGAAGACGCGCTGGTCGCGTTCGACTCCCGAGGCCTCATCACCCAGGTCGTCTCCGAGGTTCGGCACTCCTCCGCGCGGCGCATTTCGGGGCTGGCCGTGCCCGGGATGCCCAATGCGCATTCCCACGCTCACCAGCGCTTGTTGGCAGGGCTGGCGGAATCCGGCCAGGCCAGCGACAGTTTTGCCCGCTGGCGCCAGCAGATGCACCGAATGTTGCAGGCAATCGACCCGGGCCGGTTTCAGGCGGTAGCGGCCTTGGCATACATGGAGATGCTCAAGAGCGGCTACACCTCGGTGGCGGAGTTTCACTACCTGCATCATGCTCCCGGCGGCTTGCCTTACGCGCAACCTGCGGAAATGGGCCAGCGTTGCATAGCCGCCGCGCAACAGTCCGGCATCGCACTGACCATCCTGCCAAGCCTGTATGCGCATGGCGGTTTCAACCAGGCTGCCGGGCCGCAGCAGTCGCGTTTTGCTTGCGGCGTGGATGCCTATCTGGACATTTTCAGCGCCTTGCACAAGGACACTTGCGGCGCGCCCGGAATGAATATCGGCTATGCCCCGCACTCTCTCCGAGCGGTCGATGAAACAATGATGCAGCGGGCGCTGGAAGGGGCGCGCGAAATAGCGCCGCAAGCGCCGGTTCATATCCACGTAGCCGAACAGAAATCCGAGGTAGAGGGCTGTCTGGCTTGGCGGCAGGCCCGCCCGCTGCAGTTTCTGCTGGATCGGATGGATGTCGATAGTTCCTGGCACCTGGTTCACGCCACCCACGCAAATGCGGTTGAACTGCGGGCCTTGGCGCGCTCCGGAGCGACCGTTGTCCTGTGTCCCACCACCGAAGCCAATCTCGGCGACGGCCTGTTCTCGATTCGCGCATGGCTGGACATGAACGGCAAAATCGCGATCGGGTCCGATAGCCAGATAACGATAAACCCCGCCGATGAGTTGCGCCTGCTGGAGTACGCGCAGCGGCTGCTACGCGAGTCGCGCAATGTGCTTGCCGCTCCCGGAAGTGCTTCCATCGGGCGCAGTCTGCTGGAAGGCGCGGCAGGCGGCGGAGCTGGAAGTCTGGCGCAACCCTGCGGGGCAGTGCAGGAGGGCTCGCGCGCCGATATCGTGGTGCTGGACGAAGATCATCCGGCGCTGGTGGCGCGGGACGGCGATCAGGCGCTGGATTCATGGATTTTCTCCGGTGGCGCGGCCTGCGTGCGCGATGTCTTTGTTGGTGGCAAACAGGTGGTCGAAAAAGGCCGGCATGTCAATGAGCAGGCTATTCTTGCACGCTACCGGGAGGCAGCCGAGTCGTTGTTGCAATGAGTGAAAGGGCGCAAATTGTGCTGGGCGTCGCGCCGCTGGGTATGTCTGAAATTCAGGCCGCGCTTAACGGCCCGCTGAGCATAAGACTGCAGCAAAGCGCCTGGGAGCGGGCGGAAGCCGGGCACCAGACCTTGCAGGCGGCGGTAGGCTCGAACACCGCGATTTACGGCGCCAACACCGGCTTCGGACGGTTGGCGCAAGAGCGCATAGAGCCAGAGGACCTGCGCGCCCTGCAATTGAATCTGGTGCGTTCGCACGCCGCCGGAGTGGGCGAGCCTCTGCCGCCGGAGGTGGTTCGCCTGGCCATGCTGTTGAAACTGAACAGTCTTGCTGCCGGTTACTCGGGAGTGGGCCGTGAATTATTGGAGCTTCTTGCGGGCTGCCTGAACGAAGACCTGCTGCCAGTAGTGCCTGCCCAGGGTTCGGTAGGCGCCTCCGGCGACCTTTCGCCGCTGGCGCATATCGCCCTGCTGCTGGTGGGACGCGGCGAGGCCATTTGCCAAGGGCGGAGTGTGCCGGGCGGCGAGGCGCTGCGCGCTGTCGGGCTCAAGCCGCTGAAGCTAGGTCCCAAAGAAGGCTTGGACCTGATAAACGGCACGCAAATTTCTACTGCGCTGGCGCTTCGCGGCTTGGTTCATGCGCGCCGCAACCTGCGCTCCGCAGTGGTGACCGGAGCACTCTCGACGGACGCATTTCAGGCCACCGATCTCTTCACCGACTCGCGTGTGCACCAGCTAAAGCCCCATCCTGGACAGACTGTGGTTGCCGCCACCCAGCAACGGCTGCTTGAAGGCAGTCAGATTCGGGATTCGCACCGGAATTGCAACCGGGTGCAGGATCCTTACTCTTTCCGGTGTCAGCCGCAAGTCATGGGCGCCTGCCTGGACCTCGTGGTCAATGCCGAACGGACGCTGCTTACAGAAGCCAATGCAGTGACCGAAAATCCGCTGGTGTTTTCCGGTGTCCCGCAGGTAGTACCGGGAGGCAATTTTCACGGCCAGGCAGTGGCATTCGCCGCCGATACGCTGGCGTTGGCAATAGCGGAAACCGGAGCGTTGGCGGAACGGCGCGTGGCCGCGCTGATTAATGGCGATTTAACGAACTTGCCGCCATTTCTGGCGTCGAACCCCGGGCTGAATTCGGGCTACATGCTGGCGCATGTGACGGCTGCGGCCTTGGCCAGCGAAAACAAGCAGCTCGCGACGCCTGCCAGTATCGACAGCATTCCGACATCGGCCAATCAGGAAGATCACGTGAGCATGTCCACCCATGCCGCGCGGCGGTTGAGCGCAATGAACGAAAACACCGCAAGCATCGTTGCGGTGGAGTTGCTGGCTGCCGCGGAAGGAGTGGACCTGTTCCGCCCGCTGCGCTCTTCCGAGGCGCTGGAACGGGTTCATGAGTTGCTGCGCCAGCAGGTGCCGACCCGTCAGGTTGACCGCGAGTTTGCACCCGACATCGCTGCCGCGCGCGCGCTGATCGATAGCGGCGCGCTGGCTGTCCTGGCGAACGGAATCTGAGCGTGGATATATCGCGGGGGGCGGGGAGCGAAGTCTATTCCTGCCAGCGAGGGGATAGTCCGCTGATTTTGTCGCTGCCGCACTCGGGTACGCGAATTCCCGAAGACTTCGCTGCGCGCATGACCTCGCAAGCCGCCAAGTTGCCAGACACGGACTGGCGCGTGGACGAGTTGTACGATTTCGCCGCCGGGATGGGTGCAACGGTGCTGAAGGCCAACTACAGCCGCTACGTGGTTGATTTGAACCGCCCGCCCGACAATGCCGATTCGCTATACCCTGGCCAGGCTGTGACCGGCTTTTGCCCACTTGAGTCGTTTGATGGCGGCGCAATATACAGGAAGGGTCGGAATCCCAGCGCAGCAGAGACTAGCCGGCGCCGCCGACTGTACTGGCAACCGTACCACGACCGTCTTCAGGCTGAACTGAAACGCGTCGCCGCCCGGCATGGTTTTGCGATCCTCTACGATTGTCATTCCATCGCCTCGCGAGTCCCGCGTTTTTTTGCGGGCCGCCTGCCGGACCTCAACCTGGGCACCAACCGAGGCATGAGTTGCGGCGCGAAGCTGCAGACCGAAGTGGAGCGCGCGCTGGCCGCAAGCAGTTTTGGATATGCAGTGAACGGGCGCTTTGTAGGCGGCTACATCACCCGCCACTACGGCCGCCCCCAGGCAAACCGCCATGCCTTGCAGATGGAGATCGGCCAGGACGCCTACATGGACGGCAACGGACCGAGCGCATACAACCTCGGCAAGGCGGCCGCCCTCAAGCATTGCCTGCAGCGCATACTCGAACTTCTGCTCAAGCATGCCTCGCATCATGCGCAGGACCGGGAGGGCGCACGCGCATGAGAAGAACAAAGCCCCCGACCAGCAACGCGAGGATGGCAAGCAGGCCGAGGCGCTGGCTGCCGGACAGCCAAGCCACCGCGCCCACGATGAACGGCCCCAGAATTGCGGCAAAGCGGCCCAACATATTGTAGAAGCCGAACATTTCAGCGGTTTTTTCGGGCGGTACCAGGCGCGCGTAAAAGGCGCGGCTCAGGCTCTGCACACCCCCTTGCGCCAACCCGATAAGCGCTGCCAATGCATAGAAGTGCCACGCCTGGTTGGCAAAGGTGGCCAGCAGGATCACGATGCAGTACACGCTTAGCGCGCCGTACAGGCAGGGCCGTGCTCCGAAACGCCGCCCGGCCACGCCGAATGCCAGAGTTGCGGGAAAACCCAGATAGTTGGTGACCAGAATAGCAGTCACCAGGTGCCTCGCTTCCAGCCCGATGGCGGCGCCGAAGTCCGTGGCCATGGTGATGATGGTGTAAACGCCGTCGATATACAGTCCGTATGCGGCCAGAAACAACCATGCATCGAACCCACCGTTTCGGAACTGTCGAGAAGGCGCTGCGCAGCCACCGCGCCCAGGGCGACAATAAGACGTGGCGCGATCAGCTCGATCTGGCGGTGTAGATACGGCAAACAGGCGGCGGATTCCTCCAGGCTGGGGTTGCGGTTGCCGGGCGGATGGCACTTCACCACGTTGGCGATATACACCGTGCTGCGATCCAGCTTCATGGCCCTGAGCATGTTGTCCAGAAGCTTGCCCGCGCGCCCCACAAACGGTTCGCCGCGCCGGTCTTCCTCCTCGCCCGGCCCCTCGCCTACGAACATCCAGTCGGCTTGCGGGTTGCCCACGCCAAACACGGTCTGCGCACGGCCGGCATGCAGCGGGCAGGCGGTGCAACCGGCTACCCTGACGCGCAAGGACTCCAGTTCCGGCGGGAGGGCGGCCAAGGCAGTCGAAGCTGCGGAGGAATTGGCGAGGGGCGGCGCAGAGGAACCCGAAGCAGCGGCGGCCGAGGCAGGCACCACAGGATTGTCCGAAGCGGTTTTGCCGGAGGGGGCCGAGAGCGCATTACCGGCTTGTGACACGGGATAGCCGGAATCTCCCGCAGCTGCTAGTGGCAACCACAGGCTGACGTCCATCAGCGCCAACAACTCGCGCGCCGGCGCACTGTATTCCTCCATTCCCCGACTCACAGCAAGAGGTTGTGTGCGTTATTCCGGCGCTCGAGCCGCTCTGCGGCGGCGGCGTTTGTCAGCGGCCCGCCACAACGCCAGAGTCGGACCGATACCCACATACACACCAAACAGCGTAAACAGCATGCGCGGCGCGTCCAGCGAGATCAGCGCGAAACAAAGCGGCACTGCCGCGAACTGGGTAAAGCGGATACGACGGTTGGCCGCCAGATGCTTGAAGCTAGGGTATGGAATGCGCAGGCACATCAATACCGCAGCTGACAAGGTAACCGCACTGGCCGCCGCCAACACCAGCCGGCCGGTCAATTCTCACTCATGCGCCAGCCACACCAGACCGGCCACCCAGCCGGCCGCCGCAGGACAAGGCAAGCCCTCGAAGTAGCTCTTGTCGTTGCTGCCTCCGCGCGCCGTAAACCGCGCTAATCGCATGGCCGTGCCGACAGCGAACAAGAAAGCGATCACCCAACCAATCTTGTCCCAGACCCAGCCATAGGCCCCCAGATGAGCCAGCCCCCACTGATACATCACTGCCGCCGGTCCCAGGCCGAAAGCCACCATGTCCGACAGCGAGTCGTACTGCCGTCCGAACTCGGTTTCGGTACCGGTGAGGCGGGCCACCCGTCCGTCCAGGGCGTCCAGAATCATGGCCACATAGAGCGCCACCGCGGCACGCTCGAAATTGCCATCTGGAGCTTGGTGATTGTTGCCCTGGATTACGCCCGCAATACCGAGGTACGCAATACTGTGGAACAGCTCTACGGGAGCTTGCAGGCGTAAGGCGCGCGCGTGCTGCTGGACGAACGAGACAGCAGCCCCGGCGTCAAGCTGGCGGACGCCGACCTGATCGGGATCCCGCACCGCTTGGTGGTCAGTGCGCGCGGGCTGAAGAAGAACACGGTCGAATACAAGCACCGGCGCGCCTCCGCCGCCGAAAACATAGGCGTGGCAGAGCCTGCCGAGACCCTACTCAAGCTTCTGGGCTCCTGACTGCCCAAGCCCGCCTTCAAAAAAGACAGTCGTTGGCCGAAAGGCGGCCAAACCGGCGTCTGACTGCGAGTGCCTCCGCGATGCGTGCCGGCGGAAGATCATGGGTCTCCATGCCACCCTGGTCGAGAATAGCCCAATCGCCGGGCGTGAACCCCAACAGTTCGGACTCGCGAATCGGCAGGGGCATGATGAACCGAAGAGGCAGACGGCACGGCGGTCGAAGAAGCCGTCCTTTTCGAAGGTCGATCAAGCACGAGGCATCATTGACGACAACGACGGGCATCAGCCATGTGGCCCCCGGATTTGGCGCTCTACGGACGAGAGCGGCCGATGCAAGAGCTGTGCCGCGCGCACCGGCGGGATCAACTGCTCTCCCGGTGCCCGCCAGACCAGACTCTCGAAACGCTGCGGCCGCCCGAAAGCACCGAAGCCGCGTAGTCGGGATTGGCCGACTTCAGTCGCAGCCGCGGGCGGACGGCTAGTTGAAATCGAATACCCGACCACCAATGCGCAGGGACTTGAGTGGCGTGATGGCCTCGATGTCTGCCGAGGCGAGCTCTTCGATTAGAGCATGCATCGAGTCCTCTGAATTTGTCGGATCGTATCCGCAGCTACTCCAACCTTCGGCGGTCTCGTGCAGACAATAGGGCGATATTTGAGTAACGCCTGAGTAGGGAAATGGGTAGGACCATAGCAATATCGCGATGTACTCGGGACGATCATCGTCATTGAGGTCGGTTCGAATAAGAATTTGAGGCATGCTGTCCTTGCTGCTATGTGGGTGGTCCCACAGTTCCGCCCAAAGGCCATCTGACACCGCAATGTTGTCCGGCCGCCTGATCATTGCCGCCTTCTGCTCCGCACTCCAGGCCAATTCCGGCTTTGGGAAACTCCCACCACGGAGTACATGGCGAAGTTGCCGCGCGTTTTCCGGATTGGTCTCGTCTAACTCAGCAAGCAGCGACTGCGTCCTCAAGTAGCCGGGCCGCGCGAGAAACAGTTCCACATAGCTATCATCGAACTGATAGAGGGGCGCCTCACCCGCCTCTATTCGACCGATATGGCTCCAAGCCGAAATGGCGCGAAAGTCGGCGAGTGGGGACGCGGTAAGCAGCAGCGACACGAGCACCACCCAAGACATGAATTTGTTGATTTGGGGCAGCCTGCCGTGCCAATCGGTGCGCTGCCTGATGATGGCATACACGTAGCCCAAGGAGAAACACGCCATGAGCAGGACGATCAGCAGTGGCCAGCAGCGGTGGATGGTCCAGCCATACTGCCCCACCCGCAGTGCAATGCCATAGCACGCCAGCGCCGACAGAATCGGAAGCAACGCGATGCCCACCGTCAACACCCGATGCATCCACACTGGATAGGGGATGCGCTCTCCGCTTCGATACACCGCGTTCAAGAACAGCAGACCAAAAAAATTGGCGGCCATCAAGATGGTGGTGGTGCCCAGCGGGTCAAAGACTAACCGCGCCATGATTTCGCTGAGCGGGGTGGCGCTGATCTCGTTGTCCCACAGCGGTTGCAAGCCCACAAGGGTGAGCGTTAACAAAAACAAGGCGACCGCGAACATCAGCAATGGCAGCAGCAGCCAAGCGAGGCGACCGAGGAACGAGGAGATGCTGTCGATGACCGCAGTGGCGTTGCGAAAGCTGCTCAGTCCGAACGCGAACACAGCGGCGAGCACCGGCCACAGAAACCACTCCTCCTGAAACAATTTATCGAAGAAGTCGATGCCTATGGCTTTGAACAGCGATTCCCACAGGTACAACACCAGCCAGAAAGCAAGCGTGAGCGCTGCCGAGAGCACAAGAGTCAGAAAATTACGCCACGAAAGCGTAAACAAGGTGTCGTAACTGCGCTCCATGCGCCAGACATGGGACTGTAGGTGGGGCAGCGCCACGAAGCTCACGACGAACATGGTCAACATTAAGACGAGCAAGGCAGAGAACCACAAGCTGGTCGAAGGAAATTCGACAAGGGGCGTCGCTTGCCAGCCGGTGTACAGCGCCAACAGAACGAGTAGCGCACAGAACCCGCTGACCCACGCGAGTGCTCGCAGTCGGTCCACGCGCCTGAAGCTGAGCATGAAGAGTATCGGCCATACCAGCACGAGCAGCCGGGCTGGAAAGTAGATCACCAGGTGGCTGGTCCGATTGTCGATTTCAGCCAATCCCGCGATGATGACGCCCTGAAGGATTCCGATGATGACAAACAAAGTCCGTTCAGGCACGCGCTCGAAAAACTCATTGATCGTCAGGCTTGCGGATTGTGCTGGTGCTTCGCTCATTGTGGGAATACCTCCAGTTGACGCGCACCGGCTTCCGACCACCCCAGTAACCGGCAATAGCGGTTGCAGAAGAAATGGCCGAAGTCGCGGTGTGCGGCTAGTTCAAATCGAATACTCGGTCGCCAACACGCAGGTGCTTGAAGGCTGGAGTAATGGTCTCAATGTCTGCCGCGGCAAGCTCTTCGATTAGAGCATCCATTGAGTGCTTCGAAGATTTCTCATCGGACCCGCAGCTACTCCAACCTTCATCGTCCCATTCCAGGCATCTGGCAACAATTGCTCTCTCCGCCCCCCGATCATAGAGCCAAATGGCAACATATTCAGGCTGCTCGTTGGCCTTCAGATCGGTTCGAACAAGAAACCGAGGCACAGGGTCCACGATTTGCGACATACTCCGTAATGAGGCCCAGACACTTTCGGGTACCGCAATAGAATCCGGGCGTAAGATGGTCGTCGCCTTCTGTTCCTCGCTCCAAGCCAACTTCGGCTTACGAACCCACCGCACCTCTTTGAACGCCGCTCGAAGTTCTTTCGCGTTGTCGGGATCGGACTCGTCAAGCCCGGCAAGCAGAGACTGTATCCTCAAGTAGCCGGGTCGCGCGAGATGCTGCCTCACATAGGGAACATCAAGTTGGTAGACAGTGGCCTCACCCGCCTCAATCGGAGCGAACTGGCTTGCGGCCGAGATGGCGCGGAAATTGAGGAGCGGAGACGCGGTGAGCAGCAGCGACGCAAGCACCACCCAAGACATGAACTTGTTGATTTGGGGCAGCCTGCCGTGCCAACCGGTACGCGCCCTGATCATGACGTACAAGTAGCCCAAGGAGAAACACGCCATGAGCAGAGCAATCAGCAGCGCCCAGCAGCGCTCTACGGTCCAGCCATACTGCCCCACCCGCAGGGCGATGCCATAGCACGCCAGCGCCGAAACGATCGGCAGCAACGCGATGCCCACCGTAAACACCCGATGCATCAGCATGGAATAAGGGATGCGCTCGCCGGTCTGATACACGGCATTCAGGAACAGCAGTCCAAAAAGGTTGGCGATCATCAAGATGGTGGTGCCGTTATCGGTGTCCCAGAGCGGTTGCAAACCCACAAAGGGGAGCGTTGATAGAAACGCGGCGATGATGAACAGCAGCAACGGCAGCAGCAGCCAAGTGAGGCGGACGAGGAGCGAGGAGATGCTGTCGATCACCGAAGTGGCGTCGCGAAAGCTGCTTAGTCCGAAAGCGAATACAGCGGCGAGCACCGGCCACAGAAACCACTCCTCTTCGAACAATTCATTGAAGAAATCGATACCAGTGGCTTCGAACAGCAAACCCCACAAGAACAGCACCAGCCGGAGAGAAAGCGTCAGGGCTGCGGAGAGCCCGACCGTGACGAAGTTGCGCCAAGACAGCGTAAAGAAGGTGTCGTAACTGCGCTCCATGCGCCACGCATAGGACTGCAGGTGGAACAAAGCCACAAAGTTCGCGAAGAAAATGGTCTGTATGAAGACAGCCTCGACGGTACCTTCAAAAAATTCGCCGTAAGGTGTCGCTTGCCAGCCGGTGTACAGCGCCAACAGGGCGAGAAGCGCACAGAACCCGCTGACCCACGCCAGTGCTCGCAGTCGGTCCGCGCGTCTGAAGCTGAGCATGAAGAGTAGCGGCCACGCCACGGCCAGCAGCCAGAGCGGAAAGTAGATTACCGGGCGCGTTTCGAGCCAGCTTTCGCTTTCAGTCAATCCCGCGACGATGACGCCCTGAAGGAATCCGATGAGGACAAACAACGTCCGTTCAGGCACGCGGTCGAAAAACTCTCTGATCATCAGACTTGCGGATTGTGCTGGTGCTTCACTCATTGTGCGGATACCTCCAGTTGACGCGCGCCGGCTTCCAGCCACCCCAGGCACAGGCGAACACCCTGAACCAAGTGATGGTTGTTAAACGTAGAAACGAACGACTCATTGCAGCCTCGCATCGGCCAAGAGCGCCGCGCGATCGCCGCCGCTGCGAGCGGGGATCGATAGCCCTACTCGACGATACGTTCCGCCATCACAGATCGAAAACCCAGTCTCCAATGCGCAGGTCTCTGGTGATTCCGGCTGGGACAACAGCTTCAATCTCCGCCTCGACAAGCTTCTCAAGAAGCTGATCCATGGGCTGTTCCGAATTGATGCGATGTGAGCCGCAACTACGCCAGAGGTCGTAGTCATCGTCCCACGTCAAGCATATGGCGAATATTGATCTCTCCGAGCCGCGATCGTAGAGCCAAACGGCAACATACTCGGGCTGCTCGTTGGCCTTCAGATCGGTTTGAATCAGCAACCGAGGCACCGGGTCCTCGATTTCCGACACACTCCGTACCGAGTTCCAGACACTTTCCGGTACCGCAATGGAATCCGGTCGGATGATGGTCGTCGCTTTCTGTTCCTCGCTCCAAGCCAACTTCAGTCTTCGAGCGCCCCTACCTTCTTTGTATGCGGTTCGAAGTTGTTGCGCGTCAAGGGGGTTGGTCGCGTCGAGCTCCGCCTGCAGCGACTGTATCCTCAAGTAACCGGGTCGCGCGAGATACTTCTTCACATAACGAGTATCGAGTTGGTAGACAGTCGCCTCGCCCGCTTCGACCGGAGCGAACTGGCTTGCGGCCGAAATGGCGCGGAAGTCGAGCAGTGGAGACGCGGTAAGCAGCAGCGACGCAAGCACCACCCAAGACATGAACTTGTTGACTTCGGGCAGCTTGCCGTGCCAATCGGTGCGCTGCCTGATGATGAGGTACAAGTAGCCCAAGGAGAAGCACGCCATGAGCAGGGCGATCAGCAGCGTCCAGCAGTGATCCACGGTCCAGCCGTCCTGCGCCACCTCCAGCGCAATGTCGTAGCACGCCAGTGCCGACAGGATGGGAAGCAACGCAATGCCCGCGGTCAGAATCCGATGCATCAGCATGGGATAGGGGATACGGTCTCCTGTTTGGTACACAGCGTTCACGAACAGCAACCCAAGCAAGTTGGCGGTCATCAAAATGGTGGTTCCGCTATCGGTGTCCACAAACGGGAGCGACAACAGGAACGCGGCGATAATGAACAGCAGCAAGGGCAGCAGCAGCCAGGTGAGGCGAGCCAGGAGCGAGGAAACGGTGTCGATCACCGAGCTGGCGTCTCGAAAGCTGCTCAGTCCGAACGCGAACACAGCGGTCAGCACTGGCGACGAGAACCATGCCTCGTCAAACAATTCTTCGAAGAAGTCGATGCCTATGGCTTCAAACAGCGATGCCCACAGAATCAAGATCAGCCAGAGGGCGAGAGTAAGCGCTGTGGAAAGCCCGTAAGTCACGAAATTCCGCCATGAAAGCGTGAAGAAGGTGTCGTAACTGCGCTCCATGCGCCACACATGGGATTGCAGGTGCAGCAGCGCTACGAAGCTTGCGACGAACATGGACAATCCGAAAACGCCCGCGACTGGCGCCGCATCGAATGCGCCGTGCGGCGTCGCTTGCCATCCGGTATACAGCGCGAGCGCGGCGAGCAGCGCACAGAACCCGCTGACCCACACGAGTGCTCGCAGTCGCTCTGTGCGTCTGAAGCTGAGCATGAAGAGTAGCGGCCACGCCGTGACCAGCTGCCAGATTGGAAAGTAGACCATGGGGCGCGCTTCGAGCCAATCTCCACTCTCAGCCAATCCTACGAAGATGAAGCCTTGAAGAAGTCCGATGAAGATGAACAACGCCCGTTCAGGCACGCGCTCGAAAAACTCTCTGATCGTCAGACTTGCGGATTGTGCTGGTGCTTCACTCATTGTGCGTATACCTCCAGTTGACGCGCGCCGGCTTCGAGCCATTCCAGGCACAGGCGAATATCCTGAACCAATTCATGGTCATTGAAATCATACATCCCCAAAACGCTTTGCAGCCGTTCATCGCGCGAAAGTGCCGCATCCTCGTGCAAATGCCCCTGCTCTCTCAGCCAAGCTTCAAATTGGTCGATCTTCTTGGTTTGGAATCCCTTGAGTACCTCGCTGCGCGCCTCGACCAGGGCCGCAGCCTGCTCGTCAGTCTTGTACGGCTTGATCGCCTTCACCCACTTATACAGGCTGTGCGCCGAAACGCCGAGACGTTCGGACACTTCGGCGACAGAATAGCCGCGATCAACAATCTGTCGGACTGCCTCGTCCTTGAACTCAGGGCTGTATCTTTGGTTGCTCATGGTACTTCCTCCTATGCTCGGAACAGAGCACGGAAGTATCCAGCAAACCGGGGGCACTCCAACTCAAAATCTAGAGCCTCCGGTAAACACGGTACGGTTCAAATCGAGCCGATGCAGATCCTATGCGACGCGATCGCTCGCCTACTCATCATCCAATGCAAGTTTGCCGTTCTCCCGTAGTCTACCGCTTAGGTCCAAATAAATGCTTCGGCTGACTGGGCCGCATAGCCCGACACGAAATCCAATGGAGCCCTAAAGGGCGAATGCATATTTCAATTCGTCGTGTTCAAACGCGCTGGCCATGCGATCGCAGGCGTGCTTGGAGAGCCCGATTGAAGTGGCAACGGACTGCCACTCCGAGACGGAGGAGGACACGTCCCTCGCTATAGCGCGAGCGGTACCATCGTCGAGCGCGAAGTGCCGAGCGACGGAGAGAGCGAGATCGATCGACGCTGCATTGTTCTCCATGTCGATCGCTGTCGATAGGAATCGTGGCTTCAAATCGGCCGGGGTTGGATTCATATCGAATGCTGGTGAGAGCCGCCAGCCCAACGTGCCATCGTAGAGGAAGCCATGATTGCGCAGATGATCGTCTGTATTGGAGATGAGGACGGTGAAAACCAATCGTCGCCACAACGCCTGGCGGTCGGTTTCCGAGGCCGAGCCGTGTTGGCGCAACGCGTCGGCGATCTCGAGATAGCTTCGCTGGTCGCCGTCAGCAGCGCCCAGCAAGCTCATCGCGGACAGGTAGGGAACGCGAGTGTCCCCCTTTCGGTCAAAGCGTCGCAGCACCAACACCGCCTTTTCGCTCGGTTGCTCGATGCGCCATTGCGGGACGGAAATGCCCGCGTGTTCCGCTAGCGTCAGGGCCACTGCCTCCCAACGAACGACATCGATGTCGTCTTCGCGTTTGGGGAACTTTGCTATCGCAAGGGAGCCGTCCATGTCGAGCACCGATGCCTTCGGGCGGGCGCCGCCGAGCGATGAGCCAGGCGCCAACAGCAACGCCAAGAGCTCGTCGTCGGCCTCATACAGGACACGGTCGCTCGCAGTAAGCAGTCGTGGCAACTCGATGAGCGGTGGCACCGGGTCACTACCCGAATCGCCAAGGAATGGACCGCCGAGCGTATCGGTGAAGCGAAGTGCGCCTTGTCGGGACCGGTCGCTGACCCGCAGGAGGTAGTCGAGCTCCGTCAACGCTTGAGGTGCGCGTTCTTCCAGTCGGGCGTTTCGCCGTTCGGCACGCCCCATCAGGGCACGGCCCCAACGATCCGGCGCTGAATCGCCCAGCGCGCCGAACAGGGCGCGGCCCGCGCCGGTGTGATGTGCAGTGGCGCCGAGTGTCAAGGCGGGTTCCAAGGCGAACCGCTCGGGATCCCTGAGCCACGTATCGTCGTACTGAAAGCTGGCGCTTTCGCGACTCCGGCGTACGCGCGACCATAGGCGTCCAACCAGGCGATCTTCGCCTCCCAGGGCAACATAGACGAAGGTTTCCCGGTCCATGATCAGTATCGCTCGCGTTTGCGTATGCGGATGCGCTGAGGTAGCAGTTCGTCTGTCAGGTCGCGGCCGACAACGTCGTCACGCACGTCTGCTACGGACGCCAGCCGGTCTTCCAGCCCGAGGATAAACAGCAGTGTCGCCAAGGTGCCCGCCGAAACCCCGGGCTCGCCTTTCTCTGCCTTGGACAGAGTTGTGCGGCTGATGCTGGCGCGTTCCGCCATGACTCGGGTGGGTATGCGCCGGCGTCGGCGGGCGTCGCGCAAATCGGCGCCGAGCTTGCGCAATGCGCGCGTGGCGGGTATCGGAAGTGATTTCCTCGTTGCCATTTTTATGTCTAGAATATAAGTCGCAATAATCTATACAGGCCACTATTATAGACAGTAATATGAGTGCAAGCCATCCCAGTGGCGGGCTTGATGCTCATAGACAATCCTTGCCGCCGGATCAAATCCGGCCATAATGGCCGCCTGCCGGTACAGACCGGTGCCGCTGGCATGAAGCTTTATCCATGAACTGGACAGTGCATAAATTCGGAGGCAGCAGCCTGGCGGACGCCGAGTGCTTCCAGCGTGTCGCGGGCATCGTGCTGAGCGATGATTCACCGCGCATCGCGGTGGTGGTATCCGCTATGCGCGGAGTCACCAACGCTCTGTTTGGGTTGATCGAAAGTGCGGTGGCTGGTGCGGAAGATTGGCAGAAGGCGCTTGAGTCGCTGCAGTCGGATTATGCGGCGATTTCCGGAGAGCTGATTGCCGATGCCGGGCGGCGCGCCGAATTGCTGGCTGCTCAGAGTCGCGACTGCCGCGATGTATCGGACATTCTGCATTCGGCGGCTCTGATCCGCTCCGCGGGGCCGCGTGTCGAAGCCCTGGTTTCGGGCTGCGGCGAGCTCTGGTCGGCGCGGCTTTTGGCGGCCTTGATCGACGAGCGAGCCGGCGCCGACGGGCGGAACGCCCGCTGGCTGGATGCGCGCGAGGCTCTGCGCGTGGAACCGGGGGAACTCGGTGTGGTTGTGGATTGGCAGGCTTCGGGAAGGCACCTTGCACGTCTGCTGAAGGACGATACCGCCGCGATTCGCGTCATTACCGGCTATGTAGCCCGCGATGGCCGCGGGCTGCAAATGACGCTGGGGCGCAACGGCAGCGATTTTTCCGCGTCGATATTCGGCGCCTTGCTGAATGCGGAGTCACTAACCATCTGGACCGACGTGGAAGGCGTCATGAGCGCCGATCCCGGGCGGGTTCCCGAAGCGCACGTTATCCGCGAGCTGTCCTACAACGAGGCCATGGAACTGGCCTATTTCGGCGCCCGCGTGATCCATCCGCAAACCATGGGTCCGGTGGTGAGCAAGACCATTCCGGTATGGATACGGTCGAGCTTCAAGCCGGAATTGCGCGGTTCGCTGATTTCCGCGGACGGTGATCCCGACGAGCCCGTCAAGGGCATCACCATGATCGAGAACGTGTCCATGCTGAGTCTGGAAGGCTCGGGAATGATCGGCGTGCCCGGCACTGCCGACCGGCTGTTCAGCGCGCTGAGCGCAGCCCGGGTTTCGGTGCTGTTGATTACCCAGGCCAGTTCCGAGCATTCGATTACGTTTGCCGTGCCGCAAGCCCATGTCGAGAGGGCTGAGCAGGTTACGCGCGAGGCCTTTGCCGAGGAGATGGGTCTTGGTCAGGTAAGCCGGGTCACACGCAATGACGGCGTGAGCGTACTGGCGCTGGTGGGCGACGGTATGGTCGGCATTCCGGGCGTTGCCGGGCGTTTTTTCGGTGTGCTGGGAAGAGCGGGCGTGAACGTGATCGCAATCGCGCAGGGGTCATCGGAAAGGAATATCTCGGCCGTGGTCAGCGCCGCCAGCGCCACCCGGGCCTTGCGGGCGGCGCACAGCGGTTTCTACCTGTCGCAGACCACGCTTTCTCTGGGCGTGATCGGCGTCGGCAATGTGGGCGCCGAGCTGCTGGACCAGATCGCGAGCGCCGGCGATCAGTTGCGCGAGAATTTCAATCTGGACTTGCGGGTGCGCGCCATCGCCAGCTCCAGTCGTATGCTGCTGGCCGCCCGCAGCGTGGACCTGGCGCGCTGGCGGGAACAGTTGGCCGCGGATGGCCAACCGCTGGAAATCGAGCGCTTGAGCGCGCACGTCAACCCGGATCACCTGCCGCACGCGGCGATCCTGGACTGCACCGCCAGCCAGGAAATAAGCGATTGCTACGGCGATTTCTTTGCCGCCGGGATCCACGTCGTTACCCCCAACAAGCGCGCCCAAAGTGCGCCGCGGCAGAGCTACGAGCGGCTGCATAAACTGCGCCGGGATAACGGTGTGCACCTGCTCTACGAAACCAACGTGGGCGCGGGGCTGCCGGTAATCGAAACGCTGCGCGACCTGATCGCTACCGGCGACCAGGTGTTGAGTGTGGAAGGCATCTTTTCCGGAACTCTGGCCTATCTGTTCAATGCGCTGGACGCCAAAGCAAAATTCTCCAGTGTGGTTCGCGCCGCCCGCGACGCCGGCTACACCGAACCCGATCCGCGCGAAGACTTGAGCGGCATGGATGTGGCGCGCAAGCTGCTGATCCTGGCGCGCGAACTGGGCCTGAAAATGGAGCTTGAGGACGTGGAGGTGGAGAGCCTGGCGCCGGCGGAACTCGACGACGCGCCGGTAGCGGAATTTCTCGATGGACTGGCGAAATACGACGGCGAGATGCACGAGCGGTTGCAGCAGGCAGAGGCGGAAGGCCGTGTGCTGCGGTACGTCGGCAGGCTCGACAGCGAAGGCCGCGCTTCGGTGCAACTCGAATCGCTGCCCAAGGATCACTTGTTTGCCCGACTGCATCTGACCAGCAACATGTTTCTGTTCCGCACCGCGCGCTACAGCGACAGCCCGCTGGTCGTGCAGGGGCCGGGCGCGGGGCCTGAAGTGACCGCCGGCGGCGTGTTCGCGGACGTCTTGCGCCTGGCGCGGATGCTGGGCGCACCGCGCTAGCCTCGCTCCCTAACGCGGAGTCTGCGATGATCGCCTTCTGCAGCACTCGCGGTGCAGGCCCTGCCGGCCTCGAAACCGTGCTGCAGTCCGGCACGGCGCCGGACGGAGGGCTGTATGTGCCCGAGCGCCTGCCGAGGTTTTCACGCGCGGCGCTTTCCAAGAGCGCCAGCCCGGCCGAACTTGCGCAACACATGCTGGCCCCGTTCTTCGAGGGTTCTTCATTGGCCGCGGCGCTGCCGGAAATCTGCCGCAGCGCATTCGCTTATCCGCTGCCGCTCAGGGAGCTGTCGCCCGCACCGAATGGTGCTCGCCTGCGGCTGCTGGAGCTGTTTCACGGCCCCACCGCTGCGTTCAAGGATTACGGCGCGCGGTTTCTGGCCGCCTGCCTGGAGCGCATTCTGGCCAACGAAAGCGCCGCTTCGCCGCCTTTGACCATCCTGGTCGCGACTTCCGGCGATACGGGCGCCGCCGTCGCGTCGGCATTCTCCGGGCGCGAGCGGATTCAGGTGGTGGTGCTGTTCCCCAAGGGCCGAATATCGCCGCGCCAGGAGCACCATCTCGGATGCTGGGGCGGCAATGTGCAGTCAGTGGCGGTGCAGGGCGGTTTCGATGATTGCCAGCGCCTCGTGAAACAGGCCTTCGCCAGCCCCGAGCTACGCGGACAAGTGCGCTTGGGGTCCGCCAACAGCATCAACCTGGGGCGCCTGCTGCCGCAAGGTGTTTATCACGCCTGGGCCGCCCTGAACGCGCCGGAAGGTGCGCATTTCGTGGTGCCCACAGGCAATCTCGGCAACGCCTTCGCTTGCCTGCTGGCTCGCGAAATGGGCGCCGGCATCGGCCGCATTCTGATGGCCACCAACGCCAATTGCACGATCGGAGACTACCTGGCACGCGGTCTCTACGAGGGGCGGGCAAGCATAGGTACGCTGGCCAATGCCATGGATGTGGGCGATCCGAGCAACATGGAGCGGTTACAACATTATTTCGACGGCGATGTGGAGCGTATTCGCGAGGCCGTGACGGCAAGCAGCGTCAGCGATGCGCGCATCCAGGAGCGAATACGCAGGGAATACGCCGAGTCGGGCATCGCTCTTTGCCCCCACACCGCCGCCGGCGTAGATGCCTGCCACGAGCGCCTGTCGCGTCCCGGCGCGCCCGCCGGCGACTGGGTCCTGGCCGCCACCGCCCATCCCGCCAAATTCGATACCGTGGTGGAACCATTGATCGGCGCAAGTATCGCGCCGCCCCCGCAACTCGCGGAACTGTTGTCCCGTCCCTCCAGCCACGCGGAAATTCCCGCGCGCCTGGCCGCGCTTACTCCGATTCTTGTTCGGGCGGCGGCATGAGGGCGTCGTCCATCGCTTTCGCGCGCAGCCGGGCAGGGCGAGTCTCAATCCTGGACCAGTAATCCGCAAACGCTGGGCGGCCATCAAGCGTCTTGAATTCGAGGCCCCATTGGATGTGCGAGCCTACATAGACGTCGGCGGCGCTGAACTGGTCGCCGGCCACGAATGCGTTGGCGCTGACAGCGAGCTCCAGTGCGTCGAGCACCGCCTCCAAGGTTCCGTAGCCGATCATCGACTCGCGCTCCGCGGGCACCTCGAATCCCAGATGACGGTTGGTGGTGGCAGACTCCAAGGGGCCGGCGGCGAAAAATAGCCAGCGGTAGTATGCGCCGCGTTCGCCAGCGGGAGGAGCCAGCCCGGCTGTCGGGAAAGCGTCGGCCAGGTAGGCGCAGATCGCGGCGGTCTCCGTAACAACGACCTCGCCGTGCTTCAGAGCCGGCACCTTGCCCATCGGATTGATGGCCAGAAAGCGTTCCGATTTTATCTCTGTGCCGTACTGCAGGATTTCGGTGCGGTATTCGACGCCCACCTCCTCCAGCATCCAGCGGGCAATCTGCCCCCGCGACCAGGGGTTGGTGTAGAAAACAAGTTCCTCGCTCATGGCTGCCTCCTCCGTTTTTCTGCGCATTCCGCCAGCGTGCGCAATTTCTACCTCAAGTCGCCGCACCGGCCGTGGGGCGGCGCAACAGACCGGCCAAGTGTGGGCATGGCGACGCTCAAGCGCAAGCGCCGTTCGGCCACCCGAACAGCGTCTGCGTGTTGCGGAATGCCGCTTGCGCGAGTTCTTCGGGGTCCAGGCCCATCCGCTCCGCTACGGCACGCGCCACGTAGGGCAGGAATTCCGGCTCGTTGCGGCGTTTCTGCACGGGCGTTACGGCGGAGTGGCGCGGTAGCAGGTAGGGGCTGTCGGTTTCCAGCAATACGCGCTCCGCTGGAATGACGTCCATGGCTTCGAGTAGCTCATGGTTACGGCGCTCGTCCAGTATCCATCCCGTGATGCCGATGTAGAGCCCCAGGTCCAGGTAACTCTCGGCTTCCTGCGGCCCGCCGGTGAAGCAGTGCGCCACTCCCCCAAGCCGCGCGACCTCGCTGTCCTTCAGGATTGCCAGAAAGTCGGCATGGGCAGCACGCTGGTGCAGGAAAACGGGCTTGTCATGCTCGGCCGCCAATTCCAGTTGGCCCACGAACGCAACCCGCTGCGCCTCGGGCGGTGAAAGATTGCGGAAGTAATCAAGACCGCATTCGCCCGCCGCCACCGCCAGTTCACCGCCCATCAAGCTCCCGAGAACCGTGCGTGCCCGCTCCGGAGAATCGGTCCATTGCGTAGCAAGGTGCGGATGAATCCCCGCCGTGCATCGCAAGCGGTCCGGGTTCCTCTCCGCCAGCGTCCGCGCCCGCTCCGACTCCGCCAGACCAGTGCCTGTCACGATCATCCACCGCACCCCAGCCTCGCCCGCTCGCTCTACAACCGCATCCCGATCCGCATCAAACGACTCATCAGCAAGGTTCGCCCCAATATCAACCCATCCCACGTCAGCATCCTTCATTCAAGGATCACCCCACTAGCTCTCCCGCCATAAGGATCGGAAAGAATCTCTTCCTGTACCCTTCCTCGCGGGAGTGTTGGCGACAGGATGTCGCCACCAAGCCCCAAGGATGGGTTCATGCGTCTCCCGCGAGGAAGGGTACAGGAAGAGATGCCCAACAAGCCCACCAGCCTGAAAGCCGCTGCAAAGCAGAAACCGGTAGGGAAGCCTCTCGTCGAGACAGCCCCGCTGTGCAATAGGTCACGCGCCCCGCCAGCGAAACATGGCTGCTCCCAGTCCCAGGAACAACGCTGTGATGCCCGCCAGAATCGCCAGTTGTGGCAGCACGTCGCCCAAGCCCGCGCCGTAAAGCATGATGTCGCGCGCGGCTGTCAACGCATGCGTGAGCGGGAAAACATTGGAAAGCTGCTGCACCCACTGCGGCGCACCGGCCAGCGAAAACCAGACCCCCGAGAGCAGCATCATCGGCCACGTCACCAGGTTGAGCAGCCCACCGGCCAGTTCCTCGCTGGTGACGCGCGCCGCCATCGCCAACCCGATCGACACCAGGCTGATGGCAGCCAGCACCGCCACCAGGAACAACGCCACCCCGCTGCCTTCCATGCGGATATCCAGCAGCAGGCGCGTGGCGCCATACAGCAGCAGGGTAACCACGATGGCCAACATCAGGCGCGACAGAATCTGCGCCGCCATGAATTCCACTGGCTTCAGCGGAGTGGCCTTCAGACGTTTGAGAAATCCGTTCTTGCGGTAGCGCACCACCACGTAGCCCACGCCGAACAGACAACTGAACATGATGTTCATGCCCAGGATGCCCGGAATCAGCCAATCGACATAACTGATCGGCTCGCCGCTGGCGGGCTGCCGCAGCCAGGCGCCGTTATCGGACGATGTCAGCAGCAGCCGCTCGGCGAAATAGCCTCCCGGCGATTCCGGATTGATCCAGTAGGCGCCCGTGTCGAGGTTCAGAGCCAGGTCGAGCCGGTGATTGGCCACTCGATCCACGGCCTCGTCCTGCGGCATGGGAATGAAATCGAAGTAGCGTGTTTGCAGAAAGGGATGCGCCGAGGTGTCCACTTGTGCGTCGGCCTGTATAAGAGCCACCTTGTATTCCGACCGGTCGCCACCCGAGAAAATGGCCGCCATGCCGGCCACCAGCAGCAGCGGCATGGCCACGTTCCAGCCCAGCGTGGCCCTGTCGCGCAGGAATTCGAGGTTGCGGGCGTGGAGGATAGCCAGGATGCGCTGGATCATGAGCGAAGCTCCTTTCCGGTGAGGTCGAGGAAAAGGTCCTCCAGGCGGTAGGGGCGTGTGTTCAGACGACCCAGCGGCGCGCCCGCGCGCATCAGCCGGCCGATGGCCTCGTTGGCGTCGTCGGTATGGATTTCCACCATGCCGTTGCGCCGGTAACTGAGGAAGGGAAACTCGGGCGGCAGTTCGGCCAGGTCGCTTTCCGGAAGTTCCAGGATGATTTCCTTGTAATGGGCCTTGAGCAACTGTTCCGGGGCGCCCTGGGTAACGATCACGCCTTCGTTCATGATCACGATTTCGTCGCACAGGGCTTGCGCTTCTTCCATGTAATGCGTGGTCAGCACAATGGTCTTCCCGCGCGCCCGGATGCGTTCGACCAGCTCCCAGAAATTGCGCCTAGCCTGCGGGTCCATGCCGGTGGTGGGTTCGTCCAGAAACAGGATGCTGGGATCGTTCACCAGCGCAATTGCGAGTAGCAGCCGCTGCCGCTGGCCGCCGGAAAGCTTGCGGTTATCGCGTTTCTGAAGCGGCCCCAGCGCGCAGTCGGAAATCACCTGTTCGATAGGGGCGCGGCGCCGATAGAGCCGGTGAAACATCTCCAGCGTTTCGCGCACGGTAATGAAATCCTGCAGGGCCGCGGTCTGGAACTGCACGCCGGAATCCTGCCGAAACGCCGCGCCGGCCGGCTGGCCTTCGTAGAGCACTTCGCCCGAGGTGGCCGGCGTAACGCCTTCGATGATTTCCACCGTGGTGGTCTTGCCGGCGCCATTCGGGCCGAGCAGACCGAAGCAGCAATCGCGCTGCACATCAAAGGAAATCCCGCGCACCGCGCGCACCGGTCCATAATCCTTAACCAGGTCGCGCACCGCGAGAATCGGCGGGCTTGTCATGCGCGCGACTCAGGCCGCCAGACGGCGCAGCACGTAGGGAAGTATGCCTCCGTGGCGGAAGTATTCGCGCTCCTTTGGAGTGTCGATTCTCGAGCGGGCCTGGAATTCCACCTTCGAGCCATCGGCGCGGGTGGCGCAAACCTCTACGTTGACGCCGTTGGGCGCCCCGATGCCGTAACTCTCGCTGCCGTCCAGGCCCATTTCGGCGGCGCTTGCTTCATCCGGGAATTCCAGTGGATGCACGCCCATGCCCACCAGGTTGGAGCGGTGTATGCGTTCGAAGCTGGAGGCGATCACGGCGCGCACGCCCAGCAGTGCGGTGCCCTTCGCAGCCCAGTCACGCGACGAGCCCGAGCCGTACTCCTTGCCGGCCAGGACCACCAGCGGTGTATTGGCCTCGCGGTAGCGCATGGCCGCGTCATAGATGCTCAGCAGTTCCCCCTCGGGCTGCATACGGGTCCAGCCGCCGTCCACGCCCCCGGCCAGTTGGTTGCGCAGCCGGATGTTGGCGAATGTCCCGCGCAGCATCACTTCGTGATTGCCGCGCCTTGAGCCATAGGAGTTGTAGTCGGCCGCTGCCACGCCCTGCTCGCTGAGCCAGCGCCCGGCCGGCGACTTGGCCGCGATTGCTCCGGCGGGCGAAATGTGGTCGGTGGTCACCGAATCCCCCAGCAGGGCCAGCACACGCGCGGAACGCACCGGCTGGGGCTCGCTCGGCTGTGCGGATATGCCCGTGAAGAACGGCGGCTTGCGCACGTATGTGGATTCGCTGTCCCAGGGATAGCGGCTGCTTTCGGGGCTGTGCAGCGCATTCCAGCGTTCGTCGCCATCGAAAACGCCGGCGTAGCCTTGTTCGAACTGCTCCGCTTGCACATGGCGGCTCACTTCCGCCTGCACCGCAGCGGGATCGGGCCAGATGTCACGCAGATACACCGGCTGCCCGGCGGTATCCGTGCCCAGCGGGTCGTTCTCCAGGTCCACATCCATGCGTCCCGCCAGCGCCCAGGCCACTACCAGCGGGGGAGAGGCGAGGTAGTTGAAATACGAGAGCGGATGGATGCGGCCTTCGAAGTTGCGGTTGCCCGACAGCACGCTGCAGCCGGCCAGCCCCGATTCCTGGACGTGGCGCGCGATGTCTTCGCGCAACGGCCCCGAGTTGCCTATGCAGGTGGTGCAGCCGTAGCCCACGATATCGAACCCCAGGGCTGCCAGATCGTCCAGCACTCCGGACGCTTCGAGATATCGGGTTACCACCCGCGAGCCGGGCGCCAGACTGGTCTTTACCCAGGGCGGCGGCTTCAGGCCGCGCTCCCTGGCAGCCTTGGCCAGCATGCCCGCCGCCATCATCACCGACGGGTTGGAGGTATTGGTGCAACTTGTAATGGCGGCGATCAGCACCGCGCCGTCGCCGGGCTTGTCGCCTGCAAACGGCACGGTGGGGGCAGCGCGTTCCTTGAGCGCCGCGGCAAATGAGGCCTTCGATTCCGTGAGCGGAATGCGGTCCTGCGGTCGCTTGGGGCCGGCGATGGAGGGTGTCACGGCACCCAGGTCGATATCCAGTGTATCGTCGAATTCCGCTTCCGGGCCGGCGTCGTCCCGCCACAGACCCTGTGCCCGCGCATAGGCTTCCACCAACGCAATGTGTTGCCGGCTGCGCCCTGTCAGTTCCAGGTAGCGGATGGTTTCCGCGTCGATGGGAAAGATGGCGCAGGTGCTGCCGAACTCCGGCGACATGTTGGCCAGAGTGGCTCGATCCGCCAGCGGCAAACCGCGCAAGCCTTCACCGCAGAACTCGACGAACCAGTTCACCACGCCACGTTCGCGCAGGGCTTCGGTGACCGTGAGCACCAGGTCGGTGGCGGTGGCGGACGGCCGCAGCCTGCCGTGCAGCCGCACCCCGAGCACCGGCGGCGGCAGCATGGTGACGGGCTGGCCCAGCAAGGCCGCTTCCGCTTCGATGCCGCCTACGCCCCAGCCCAGTACGCCGAGGCCGTTCACCATCGTGGTATGCGAGTCCGTTCCCACCAGCGTGTCGGGATAGAGCAATTCATCGCCGGGCTCGCCGGTGCGGAATACGACCCGCGCCAAGCGTTCGAGATTCACCTGGTGGACGATTCCGGTGTTCGGCGGAACCACTTTCAACTGCCGGAACGCCTGCTGTCCCCAGCGCAGAAACGAATACCGCTCGCGATTGCGTTCGAATTCCAGCGCGTTGTTGCGGGCCAGGGCATCGGCGCTGGCGTAGTGGTCCACCTGCACCGAGTGGTCCACGACCAGCTCGGCGGGCACCAGCGGATTGATGGCTTCCGGATCGCCGCCCAGATCCTCCATGGCGTCGCGCATCACCGCCAGGTCCACCACGGCGGGAACGCCGGTGAAGTCCTGCAGGATCACTCGCGCCGGCCGGAACTCCAGTTCCGCCTGCCCGGCAAGGGCCGCGAGCGGGTCTTGTGCGGAAGCGCTGGCGTCCGCGTTGCGGAGCAGGTTTTCCAGCAGGATCTTGCGGCTGTAAGGCAGTTTGGCGACCGCGTCGGGGCCCAGTGCCGTGATGTCGTGATAGCGGTACGAGCGGCCCTCAAGTTCGAGACGGCGTATGTGATTGGCAGGCATTTCCAGGTACTGTTAATTCAAGACAAAAATTGGCTAAATCTTTGTTTTACCACTTATTATTTCGGGAAGACGATAGAGCCATACGAAATAGAGCATACCTAGCTGGGCGAGCGCAGGGACGGCTGCCATGCAGATCAGCACAGCCGTTGCGGCGCTGGGCGGCTGGTTTTCCGGAGCGAGGTCGGAGTCGAATCCGGAGGCGCCGAGCAGCAATCCTACTAGCAGCGGGCCGGCGGAGTAGCCCAGCCGCTCCACGAACACATAAACCGAGGTGTAAAGACCTTCGCGGCGCAGGCCGGTGCGCTCCTGGTCATGGTCGATGGTATCCAGCCACATGGCTTGCGAATACAGCAGGATCGCGGAACCGAAGATCCCGCTGACGATGCCGCGCGCAACCAGGAACACAATCAGAACCTCGCGGCTCCAGTCGGGGCTGGCAAGCAGCCAGGTCAGGCTGGCCAGCGATTCGCCGGCGGCGCCGATCAGCACGCCGCGCCGCTTGGTCATGAATTGCCCGCACCACTTCCAGAATGGAATGCTGGCGAGGATGGTCAAGGTGGTGGATAGCGCCAGCAAGGGAAGCAGTGTGAGGGGTTGTTTGAGAACAACCGTGAACATGAACACGGAGGTGCCGCCGGTCACGGCCAGCGCAACGAATTGCGTGCACTTGGCGCCGATCAGCAGGACGAAGGGTCGGTTGGCGGCAACGGTGCGCACCTGCTGCCAGAGGGTCAAGCTCGGCTGCTTCTCCAACGGCGCCTTATAAACATTACGAGTGCCGAAGAAGGGGAGCAGCATAAACACGAACACCAGGCAACCGAACATGAGGCCCATGCGCTGGTAGGCGGCGGCATCGGTATCTCCGCCAAGTTCTTCGACCAGCGCGGGAGCGACCGCGGCTCCCAGCATCGCACCCACCATCATGAATGCCGAGCGGTAACTCATCAGGCTCAGGCGCTGAATGCGATTGCGGGTCATTTCCACCGGGATAGTCAGGTAGGGCACGTTGAAGATCGTGAAGCCCAGCGAATAGAACACCAGCACGATCATCACCGCGCCCCAGGCGGGCGGCAGGCCCGCGAACAGCGAATGCATCGAAAAAACCGCCGGCAGGGAGGCGCCGCAAATCACTGCGCCCAGCAGCAGGTAGGGTCGCCGCCGACCCATCGGCGAGCGCGTGTGGTCGGTGACCCAGCCCATTAGCGGGTCGCTGAACGCATCGATCAACCGCGCCAGCGTGATGAGCAAGCCCGCCAGCGCCGGGTCCATCTTCAGCACCAGCGTCAGGTAGTAGAGCGCCAGCGCCGTGAAAACGTTGAGGTAGCTGATGGTGGCCAGCGAACCGGCGCCCCAGGTCAGTCGCTGAACGAAAGGCACGGGCGGCGGGGAAGAAGTGGCGGAATTCACCGGTGCGCTACTTTGCTGAAAATCCGGTCATGGGGGCCGTATTCTACGGGCAGGGCGCCCGTGGCTGGGTGTTGGCAACACCTGCGCAAGCATCGGCGCTTGCTTTCGGCGGGCATATGCGCGTATGTTCGCGGCATGAATTCCAGCAATCCTTGGGAGGAGTTTCGCCGCGGCTGGAAGCCTCTGGGCTCGGCCGTAATAGCCAAGGCGTTCAGTTTCGGCACGATTCCGATCTACGTCGTGGGCGTGGTTACTGTGCCGCTGGGGGAGGCGTTCGGCTGGTCGCGTGCCGAAGTGGCGTTCAGCTTCACGGTCGCCACCTTCACGTCTGCGAGCCTTTCGCCGCTGGTGGGCTGGCTCCTGGACCGTTTCGGCGCCCGCCCGCTGGTGATTGCCGGCACCGCGGGCTACGGGCTGGGCATGGCAATCATCGGTTTCAGCACCGACTGGCTGTTCGGCTATTACGCGGCCTGGTCGTTCGCCACCATGCTGGGCGTGGGCGGTTCGGCGATTGCGCTGTCGCGGCTGGTGGCCGGCTGGTTCGTGCAAAAGCGGGGTCTGGCGCTGGGCATCATGCTCATGGGCAGCGGATTGACGGCGCTTACCGCGCCGCCTTTCGTCGCCACCCTCATCGAGACTTTCGACTGGCGGGCCGGCTATTTCGGTTTGTCGGCCGCGATCCTCCTGATCGGCGTTCCGGTGGTGGTGGCGGGCTTGCGCGATGCGCCGAAGCCGACGCTCTCCGGCGCTGCGCGTCCGGCTGCAGACTCGCCGGAAGAAGCGTCATCCGAAGAAGCTCCAGCCCCCCGCGCCCAGGGGTTTCGCCTGGCATTCGAGAGCCGCGCGTTCTGGCTCATGTCGATTGCCTTCTGCGCCGCCACTTTCGGTATCGGCGGGCTGATCTCCAGCTTCATTCCGATTCTCCGCGACGTCGGCTATGGGGCGGTACAGGCAGGCGCGCTGTTCAGTCTGATCGGTCTATTCATAATGGTCGGCAGGCTGGGTGTGGGCTACCTGCTCGACAAGCTATGGGCTCCGGGGCTGACTTTCTTCGCACTCGCCAGCGGAGCCATTGCCTGCGGCTTGCTGGTGCTGCCGGCGCTACCCGTGTGGCTGGTGGTTGTCGCGGCCTTCTGCCTGGGGCTTGCTGCCGGCGCCGAATGGGACGCGCTGTCCTACCTGACGGCGCGGGAATTCGGTCTCGAATCCTACGGACGCGTCTATTCGCTGCTGGTGATAGGGGTGGCCGTCATCACGGCCATCAGCCCGCCGATCTTCGGCAATGCATTCGATCAAACCGGCAGCTACAACACGCTTCTACTGTTCTCCGCCGCGCTATTGGTGCTGGGCCCGGCGTTGCTGCTGTTCCTCAAACGCGGCCGGGGGCCCACCGCGGGGCACTAGTTAACACCGCAAGCTAGCGGCCGCCGCGCTCCGCAAGCGACTGCCAGGTGAATTCCTCGGTCCAGGGCGCGCCGGCAACGCGCCGCACCAGGCGGTCGCGCTCGTCTTGCAGCTCCTCTTCGAATTCGCCGGCCGGCTGATAGTCGCCAATGGCTTCGCGCTGCAAAAGGCCTTTTTCCTCCAGCAGCTTTTCCAGCACCATGACCCGGTCGCGCAGGATCCACAATTCCGAGAGCAACTCGGCGTTCATCCGCAGCAGGCGGTCCAATTGCTCGTCGCCGGTGACCGGCCTGACAGGAGGCTCGGTCATGCCGGCTTGGTGGCGACGTTAACCCAGGGATAGCCCTTGCTATCGAGCGCGCGCGCCTCGATCACCTCGAAACCGTTATCCCGGAGCACCGTGGACCAGTCCATGGAGCACGCCTCGCTGAAGAACGGTTCTCCACGGTATTCGGTATCCCAGTCCAGAATGGCGGCCTGAAAGGCGTCCACCCGGCAGAAGGGGGGCGGGTCGTTGATCACGATGTCGCCGCCGGGCTTGAGTATGCGCCAGGCCTCGCGGATCGCGTCGATGGCCACGCTGGCCGGCATTTCATGCAGCAGCGCATACATCAGCACGGCGTCGAAGGATGCGTCCGGCTCGCGCGTGTCGCGCACATCGCGCTGCTTGAGATGTATCGGAATCCCCATGCTGCGCGCCGCCCGGTGTCCGCCCTTGAGCAAAGCCGTCGAGATATCGCTGCCGACCAGCTCGGCTTGCGGATAGACCTGGTGGCAGGCCGCCAGCGCGCCTAATCCGCCGCACCCCGGCTCGTAGATGCGCGCGTAGCTGTCCTTGGGCAGCCTGCTGACCACGTCCACCCGCTGTTGGCGGATGTTCTGGTCCACCTCCACCGCCGCGTAACCGCCTCGCGAAAACACATAGGGTGCAACTCCGGCCATGAACATGGGCGTGGCAAGGTCGTAGCCGTCCCAGCCGCCTGGTTCGAGGTGCCACTCCACTCCTTGGTAGTAGTCCGGGATGGGGACGCTGTCATCGAGCTCCAGCGAGCCGCCCTGGTATTCGATCGGGCGATTCAGGATTTCCAGGCATTGGTCGCGCTTTTGCTCGACGGCCGGAATCGCGCGCACGAAATTTTCTTCGGCCACATAGCGCTGATACAGCCGTTCATGTTGGAAAGCAGGGCAGGCCAGCGCCGCTTCGCGCGCTTCGGACGCCCGCTTGAGCTGCGTCGTGGGTTCCGGGTCGGTTTCCGCCTCCATCAGCGCGCGCCCGCGCTCGGTTGCCAGGAACTGGCTGCGCGCCAGGTCGCGAATGTGGCTTGAGGAGTAATGCTGGAGCGAGCCCAGGAACTGCAGGCCGGCGCGGCTTCTCTGGTCGAGTGGAATCATGAGTCCTTGTTCCCCCAAGTTGTGGCTTCCAATAGTCTATCGAATTTCCCGCGCTCCGTGCGCCGCCCGGCGGCCAAGCCACGGATCGACGCGCAACTCCGTGTGCCGCCCCAGCGTGCAGTATAGTTTGCCGCTTGCTCGGAGAGGGCGGAGTGCGAGAGGATGTCAATCTTCAGTGGCGGATTGCCGCCAGGCCGGTAGGCAATGTGCGCCCAAGCGATTTTCGCTTGGCGGAATCTCCGGTTCCCGAGGCCGGACCCGGCCAGATGCTGCTCAAGACGCGCTATCTGGGGTTGGCCCCGGTCATGCGCATGTATATGCAGGGCCTCAATCCGTCCGGCGAGACCGCGCTGGAGATCGGCGATGTGATTCACGGGCGCGGCGTGGCCGAGGTCGTGGAATCGCATCACCCGGACTATCGTGCCGGCGACATCGTGCAGGGGCAGTTGGGGTGGCAAACCTGGAAAGTCACTTCGGCCACGCCCCGCGAACGGTTCTTCAAGTGCAAGGACTACGGACTGCCCTATGCATTGGGCGCCGGTGTGCTCGGCATGACCGGAGTGAGCGCCTACTGGGGCCTGCTGGATGGCGGGCGCCCCAAGGAAGGCGACCTGGCGGTGGTGTCCGGCGCGGCCGGGGGCGTGGGATCGATCGTGGTGCAGATGCTTCGTATCCTGGGTTGCCGGGTGATCGGCATTGCCGGTGGGCCGGAAAAGTGCCGCTTCATCCGTGAGTTGGGCTGCGCGGAGGTCATCGACTACAAGAACGAGGATGCCTGCGCCCGCGTCGGCGAGCTTTGCCCGGATGGCATGGACCTGTATTTCGACAACGTGGGCGGCGAATTGCTGGCCGCCTGCCTCGACAACCTGGCCTTCGGAGCGCGCATCGTGCTGTGCGGTTCGATCTCGGAATACCTGCGCGAAGAGCGTTTCGCGCTCGGCAACTATCTGAACCTGCGCCGCGTGAACGGCAGTATGAGCGGGTTTTTCGTGTACAACTACCAGGATCGCTTCGACGACGCATTCGACGGCCTGGCCGCCTGGATTCGGGCCGGTAGTCTCAAGCCCATACAGGATGTCGTGGAGGGCTTCGAGAACATGCCGGACGCGCTGGCGAGGTTGTACGATGGCCGCAACGTGGGCGTGCAATGCTGCAGCGTGCGGGGCGAACCGGAGAACTAAGAACCGATGAACAACGTTAACAAGCCCCCCTATCCGCGCCCCGCGGCGCGCTGGTACATGGTGGTGCTGCTCACTCTGGCCTACTTCATTTCCTACATCGACCGCACCGTTATCGGCTTGCTGGTGGAGCCGATGAAGGCCGATCTGGACTTGAGCGATGGTCAGATGGGTTTGTTGCTCGGCCTGGCCTTCGGCATCTTCTACGCCACCATGGGGTTGCCGCTGGGTTGGTTGGCGGACCGCGCACGCCGCGTAAGCATTGTCAGTTGCGCCATCGCCCTGTGGTCCGCGGCAACCGCATTTTGCGGTCTGGCGAGCAACTATCTGCAGTTGTTCATGCTGCGCATGAGCGTCGGCGTGGGCGAGGCGGCTCTCAGCCCCTGCACCATGTCGATGATCGCCGACAGTTTCCCCAAGGAGAAGCGCGGCAAGGCCATCGCCGTGTATTCCATGGCGCTATCCTTGGGCACCGCCACGGCTTATTACGCAATCGGCGCGCTGCTGGCCGCGTTGCGCGGCGTGGAGGTTCTGAATTGGCCACTGGTCGGCGCCATCAAGCCCTGGCAGGCCGTTTTCATCATTGTCGGGCTGCCGGGACTGCTGCTGTCGCTCGTCATGCTCACGGTCAAGGAACCGGTGCGCCGAGACCTCAAGGAGGGCGCTTCCACCGGCCTTTGGCCCATGTTCCGGTATTTCTTCTCGAACTGGAAAACCTTCGTGACGTTTCTGCTGCCTTTCTGCCTGATGACCACGGTGGCTTACACGCATTTCTGGATGCCCGCGGTGTTTTCGCGTACCTGGGGCATGGATACGCCCGAATTCGCCCAGATCAAGGCCATCGTCACGCTGGTTTGCGCGCCGGGCACGGTATTTGCGGCTGGCGCTCTGTCCGATTACCTGGTGCGTAGAGGTCGCGATAACGCGCCCTTGCTGATCGCCGTGGTGGGCGCATTCGTCTTTGTGCCCACTGGATTCCTGATCGCCCTGATGCCGGGCACGACTTCGGCGTTCGTGGTGATGGGGGCCAGTCTGATGGGCATCGCCACCACCACCTCCACCGGCTTGACGGCGCTGTTGATGATTACGCCGGCGCAGTTCCGCGGCCAGATTTCCGCCCTCTATTACATGGCGATCAGCATTACCGGCCTCACGCTGGGCCCGTCCACGGTCGGCTGGCTGTCCGACTGGTTCAACGGCGGCACCGGGTTCGCCGGCTTCGACGCCTTCCTGGAGTCCCTGATGCCGGGCGTTACCGGCGCCAAAAGCCTGGCAGTCGCCTTCGCCGCCGTGCCCCTGATTTACGGCACCGTGGTCCTGTCGCTGGCGCCCGTCACGCTGCGCTGCTTCCGCCGGGCTCTGGCCCGCACCCAGCAAGCCTGATCACCACTCCGCGCGAGTTCAAATAAACGATGGTGCGGTCGCTGAGTTACGCTTCGGCGCGGTCGATGGGGCCGCCGCCAATGCATTCCTCGCCTTTGTAGAACACCAGGTACTGCCCCGGTGTGACCGCCCATTGCGGGGCATCGAAGCGCACCAGGCAGCGGTCGGGCGTTAGCAGGCGGGCGACGCACTCGGCGTCGGTCTGGCGGTAGCGGGTCTTGGCGCTCAAGCGCAGCCCAGTGGTCAGGCCGGCGGGCGCACCGCGAATCCAGCGCAGCCCGCGCACTATGGCCTGACGGCTGTAGAGCAGCGGATGATCGTGTCCCTGCGCCACCACCAGCGCATTGGCGCAAGTGTCCTTGCGCACCACATGCCAGGGTTCGGGGCCGTAGCCCTTCCTGCCCCCGAGTTGCAGGCCCCGGCGCTGGCCTATCGTGTAGCCGGCAAGTCCGGTGTGCTCTCCGACCTGTTCGCCCTGCAGCGTGAGGATCGGGCCCGGCCGCGCAGGGATGTGCCGGGCAATGAATTTCGGGAAGGCGCGTTCGCCCACGAAGCATATGCCGGTGCTGTCCGGCCTCTCGTAGTTGGGAAGCCCGCGGCGCCGCGCCATGGCCCGCACTTCGTCCTTGTCGAGCGCGCCGACCGGGAAAAGACAGCGCCGGAACGCCTGGCCGCGCACCGCATGAAGAAAGTAAGTCTGATCCTTGTTGCGGTCCTTGCCGCGCAGCAGCCGGGTGGCGTCGCCCGCCTGGTCCAGCCGCGCATGGTGGCCGGTGGCAAGCCGCTTCGCGCCCAAGCGCTCGGCCATGCGCAGGCAGGCGCCGAACTTGATGCGGCGGTTGCAGCCCACGTCCGGGTTGGGCGTGCGCCCGGCGCGGCACTCGCCTAGCATCGCCTCGAACACCTCCCGCCGGTACTCGTCGGCGAAGTTCAGATGATGCAGAACAATGCCGAGATGCTCGGCGACGCTTCGCGCGGCGCGGAGATCATCCGCAGCGGGGCAGGAGGCGTCCGCTTCCTCCCAGTTGGTCATGTGCAGCGCTTCCACGCGATGGCCCGCATCGAGCAGCCGCAATGCCGCGACCGCCGAATCCACTCCGCCGGACAGCGCCACCATTACCGTGTCGGTCATGCCGGCAGCTCACTCCGCCAGCTTCCTGGCGATCCCGGTGTAGCGGGCGGGGGTAAGCGCAAGGAGTTCCTGCCGCGCCGCATCCGGAATCTCGATAGTGCCGATGAAGTCCCGCAGGGATTTCTCCGTGATGTTCTGATTGCGTGAAAAATCCTTGAGCCGCTCGTAGGCATCCGCGCAGCCGTGCGCGCGCATCACCGTCTGCACCGCCTCGGCGAGCGTTTCCCAGGCGCCGTCGAGGTCGGCGGCCATGCGCCCCGGGTCCGGGGAGATCTTCTCCAGCGCCTTGCCGACCTCGGTCCAGGCCAGCAAAGCGTGTCCCAGAGCCACGCCGAGGTTTCTCAAGACGGTCGAATCGCTCAAGTCGCGCTGCAGGCGGGATACCGGCAGCTTGGACGAGAAATGATCGAGCAGAGCATTGGAGACGCCGAGATTGCCCTCGGCGTTTTCGAGGTTGATCGGGTTGACCTTGTGCGGCATGGTGGATGAACCGGTCTCGCCGCGTGCGGCCTTCTGGCGGAAATATCCGAGCGACACGTAGGTCCAGGCGTCGCGGCAGAAATCGATGAGGATACGGTTGATCCGCGCCAGCGCGTCGCAGTACTCCGAGAGCCAGTCGTAAGGCTCGATTTGCGTGGTCACGGGGTTCTGCTCCAGCCCCAGGCCGGCCAGGAATCGGCGGCTGAAGTCCGGCCAGTCCACGTCCGGACAGGCCGCGTAGTGGGCGTTGTAGTTGCCGGTGGCGCCGCTGCACTTGGCCAGCACGGGAACGTTGTTGAACACGTCAAGCTGGCGCCTGAGCCGGTGCGCGAAAACCGCCAGTTCCTTGCCCAGCGTGGTGGGGCTGGCCGGCTGGCCATGCGTACGCGCCAGCATCGGCAAGCCGGCGTGCTCGCGGGCCATGGCTGCAAGCCTCCCGATCAGCGTTTCCAGGGTGGGAGCCAGAACCCCTTCGCGCGCCTGTTTCAGCATCAGCCCATAGGCGCTGCTGTTGATGTCCCAACTGGTGCACGCAAAATGCAGAATCGGGATGCGCTTCTGCAATGCATCGAGCGCACCGAATCGTTCCGCCAGGTACAGTTCCACCGCCTTGACGTCGTGGCGGGTTTGCGTTTCCAAAGCCTTTACGCGCTGCGCTGCGTCCAGCTCCAGCTCCTCTTCCAGGGCATCCAGAAAAGCGCTTTCCTCGGCGGCGAGCGGCAGGGCGGGCGTGAATGAAGGCTCGGCGCACAGCGCCCGCAGCCAAGCCAACTCCACTTTCAGCCGCTGCAGGATCAGGCCCCGTTCGGAAAACAGTTCGGCCAAAGGGCTGGTGGCCGCCGCGTAGCGCCCATCCAGCGGCCCCAAGGCGTCAAGAGAATGGTCGAGCCTTGGGTGCGGACACATCAGACTGCGCGGCTATACTCCAACACGCGCGCATCATACTGCAATGGGATATGCCGATGGCCAAGTTCAGAACAGAACGCGACAGCATGGGAGCGCTGAAAGTTCCCGCGGAAGCGCTCTGGGGCGCCAGCACCCAGCGTGCCGTGGAGAACTTTCGGATCAGCGGCAAGGTCATGCCGCGCGCCTTCATTCGCGCGTTGGGCCTTATCAAAGGCGCTTGCGCGGCAGCCAACAGCGACTTGGGGTTGCTCGACGAAGCCAAGGCCAAGGCCATCGTCAACGCCTCCGAGCGGGTCATGCATGGCATTTTCGACGAGCACTTTCCGGTGGACGTGTTTCAGACCGGCTCGGGCACCAGCAGCAACATGAACGCCAACGAGGTTATCGCCAACGTGGCCAGCTCCGCTAAGCTCAAGGTGCATCCCAACGATGACGTGAACAAGGGGCAGAGCAGCAATGATGTCATCCCCTCCGCGCTGCACCTCTCCGCGGGGCTGGAAGTCAAGGAGAGGCTGCTGCCCGACCTGGATCGCCTGGCCCGGACCATCGCTGCGCGCGCCGACGAATTACAAGGCCTGACCAAGACCGGCCGCACCCACCTTATGGATGCCATGCCGCTGTCGCTCGGTCAGGAACTGAGCGCCTGGGAGACGCAGTTGCGCGAATGCTCGGACCGGCTTTCACGCGTGCTGAACACCCGGCTGCGCCAGCTCGCTCTGGGCGGCACCGCGGTGGGCACCGGAATCAACGCGCACCCGGACATGGCGGGCCACGCCTGCAAGTGGATCAGCGAGAAGACCGGGTTCGTGGTGGAGCCTGCGGACAACTACTTTGCGGCGCTCGCCGGGCAGGGCACGATGGCTGAACTGTCCGGTCACCTCAAGGTGCTGGCGATAACCCTCATGAAGATCGCCAACGACCTGCGCTGGATGAACTCCGGGCCCTTGGCGGGTTTGGGCGAAATCGAGCTGCCGGCGCTGCAGCCAGGCTCCAGCATCATGCCTGGCAAGGTCAATCCGGTGGCATGCGAGGCCGTCATGCAGGCGGCGGCGCAGGCGATCGGCAACGACACGGCCATTACGGTGGGCGCCCAGGCCGGAAACTTTCAGTTGAATGTGATGCTGCCCATGATTGGGCGCAATGCCCTGGAAAGCATTCTGATCCTTTCCGAGTCCTGCCTGCTGCTGGCGGACAAGGCAATCGCCGGCTTCACGGTGAACCGGCAGCGCCTTCAAGCCGTGCTCGAACGCAACCCGATCCTGGTAACGGCGCTGAATTCGATCATCGGTTACGACAAGGCTGCGGCAATCGCCAAGCGGGCCTACGCCGAGGGCCGCCCGATCCTGGAAGTGGCGGCCGAAGAGACCGATCTTTCAAAGCAGGAACTCAAGAAAATACTCGACCCCGCAACCCTGACCCAAGGCGGCATCCCCTCCGAATAACGGCGCGCCCGCCAAGCCATCCCATAGCACCAGCGCTGTCTTGTTCTCCCTCCTTCCCGCGGGAGCGTTGGAGGCAGGGATGCCGGAAACGAGCCCCAAGGATGGGTTCATGCGTCTCCCGCGGGAAGGAGGGAGAACAAGAAAACGCCTACGGTCTCGCACGACGGCAGCAAGAATGCCGAACCCAAGCTCAAGGGATGTGCTTGGAGGTCCCCCGCGGCAAACAAGAGAGCAGGTCCGCAACTATGGCGTTGTGCGGCGGTTGAGGATTTCAGGCCATTCGAGCTTCATCCAGGGGGAAAAGCGTTCCGGATAGCGATCGATTTCGAGGGTCAATGCGTCGGGCGTGATCCAGCGCCAGGCCGCAATCTCCGAGGGATCGGCCTTGATTTCGCCGCTGAACCCGCTCTCGAATACATGGCAAAGCTCGTTTTCGGAGAACTCCGCCGAATAGCGCGCCTCGTAATGAAACTTGTACAGGAACTGCGGCCGGCTATCGACGCCCAGTTCCTCGCGCACGCGACGCCTCGCGGCTTGGTCCACCGGCTCTCCCGGCCGCGGGTGGCCGCAGCAGGCGTTCGACCAATACAAGGGCCACAGCGGTTTGGCGGCGCTGCGCTGTTGTAACAGAATGCGCCCACTAGCGTCATGGATGAACACCGAAAAGGCGCGGTGCAGCAAGCCTTCGCCGGCGTGACATGCTGTCTTTTCTGCCGTGCCGAGTTCGCAGTCATCGGCATCCACAAGCACCAGTTCCGTGCTGCCTTCTTGGGCATGCATCAGTGTGCCTTTCCGGATTCGCGGCGAAGCATGCTCCGTTGGCGCAGGCGCGCCTTCACGGAAGGCGTTCCACCTGCCCTCCGCCGGCGGTAAGTTTCAGCGCGATGGTCTCTGCGCCGGCTTTTTCCAGCGACTCGCGGACCGGCTCGCAGGATTCTGCGCACAGCGCCACCATGGCGCCGCCGCCCCCGCCGCCCGTCAATTTGGCGCCCAGCGCTCCGCCCATGCGGGCGGCGTCCACCAGGCGCTCCAGCTCCGGCGTGGCCAATTGCAAGCCGTTCAGCAGCCCGTGGTTGACGTTCATCAGGTCGCCCAATTCCTCAAGACGGCCCCGCTCCAGGCAGCGGCGCGCCTGCACGGCCAGCTCGCCGATCTCCTTGAAGATTCGATCATAGACAGCGGGGTTGCGGTCGCGCGCCGAGCGGACGTTTTCCACAGTAACCGCGGTCAGGCTTTCCGTGCCGCTAAGACCAATCACCAAGTATGTGTCCGCACCCGCGACAACCGGTTCGATAGACGGTGGGGTCCCCTTGCGGTAGAGCAGGGTGGTTTCATGGGCCGATACCGCGTTGTCCACTCCGCTGGCCGCGCCGTGCGCGAATTGCTCGCATTCCCAGGCAATCTCGTTGATTCGCGCGACGCTCAGATTCAAGTCGAAGTGCTTGCTCATGGCACGCAGGATCGCGACCGCCATGGCTGCGGACGAACCCAGCCCTACGCCGCGCGGCAAGTCCGAGAACAGCGAAATGCGCATTGACTCGCCCTCCAGCCCAAGCTGTTCGAGAATCCGCAGGGCCGAGCGTTCCCAGGGCCGCCGCCGCCGCCCCGGCGTCAGGCGGTATTCCAGTCCCCACGCCGGGATCGCCAGTTGAACGCCTTGCTCGCTGCCGCTGATCTGGGCGCGCACCTTGATCGGAACGGGGCAGGCCAGCGCGGGCTCGCCGAACACAGCGGCGTGCTCGCCGAGCAGGATCAACTTGCCGCAGGCTACGCCGAGGCCGGCTGCCGCTGCTTCGTCCAATGCCGGAAGCTCCCTCTCGCGTTGCAGTTCGCCCAATACTTCCCGAGCGCGCCAGACTTTCACCTCGCCTTCGCCGATAAGCCGCTCCAGAACTTGGTCAAACAGCTCCGGCGGCGTTCCGGCGGCTTTGACCACGGTGCGCGCATGCAGCGTCATGTGTCCCGCCTGTATGCCTTCGGTAACCAGCGCCCGCAGCGCCGAGAAATTCTGCGCCAGTCCCACGGCGGCCATCACTTGGGCCAGCTCTTGCGCCGAACCGACGCGCATCATGCGCAGGAACAGCCCGGTGGCCGGATTGGCCTCCTGTGCGCCGCCGACTATGCCCACCTTGAGCGGCATTTCCAGGCGTCCGCAGAGGGCACCGCGCTCGTTGCGCCACCACTTGGATAGCGCCGTGTACTGGCCATGGCGCGCGGCCCAGGCATGCGCTCCGGCTTCAAGTGCCCGCCAGTCATTGCCGGTCGCCAGCGCTACTGCATCCACCCCGTTCATGATCCCCTTGTTGTGGGTGGCCGCGCGGTACGGATCGGTGGCGGCCAATTCGGCGGCCAAGGCGATGCCGTCGCCCACGTCATCGCCGCTTTGCTCCTTGCCGGCCAGCAATTCCACCGGAATCTCCACTTCCGCCCGGGCCAGCGCGCGGTCGCTGAGATTCGAAAGGATACGCATGAACACCTGCCCGCCGCTCATGCTTTCCACCAGCGCGGACACGCCTTCGCACATGCTGTTCACCAAATTGGCGCCCATCGCGTCGCGCGTATCCACCAGCAGGTGCAGCACCAGCAACTCGCCATCGCCTCCGGGCATTGCGCGGCGATGCACCTCCACGTCCACGACCCCGCCTCCGCGGGCCACCATGCGCGGATGAATGCTGTTGGCCAGCCGGATGATCTCCTCGCGGCGCGAAAGCAGGTCGGCCGCAGCACGCGCCGGCTCGGGAACGTTAAGCAACTGAATCTGTCCGATCAGCACTGGTTCGTCGGCTTCCGCCCGGAAGCCACCGCTTTCGCGCACCAGCTTCGCCGCCGAACTCAGCGCCGCCACCACCGAAGGTTCCTCCACGGCCATTGGCGCCACGTATTCGCGGCCGTTGATGAGAAAGTTGAGCCCCAGGCCTACCGGCAGTCCCAGCACGCCGATAACGTTCTCGATCATGCGGTCGGCGCGCTCCGCATCCAGGGTCTGGCGTCCGTTCGCCAAGTCCTTGAAGTCCGACTCGTTGAGCAATCCATGCTCCAGCGCCGTTCGCACCCGCTCGCGCGGCGTCAGGCGGTAAAAACCGGGAATGCGCGACCCTTTCAAAGCACCTGCAATTATACGAAAGCGCGCCCTGCTCACTTGTGGCAAAATGCCGGCGGAATTCAGAATTCGCTTGGGGGCGACTCGCATGATCCACACGATCCAATTGCTGAAATCTTCAGCGCGCACGACCGCGCTGGCCATATGCGCGGCAAGCCTCGCCATTCCCGTTTATGCACAGGAGCTGGAGGAAATCGTGGTTGTCGCGCGTAAGCGCGAGGAATCGCTCCAGGAAGTGCCGATCAGCATCGCCACCTTCAGTGCGGAAGATCTTGAGGTGCAGGGAATCGAGAGCCTGGAGGACATTGCCCGCCAGTCGGCCGGCATAATTTTCGACCGGGGTTTCGGTCCGCAGGATGTGCGCGTTGTCATGCGCGGCCTGTCTCCCACCCGCGGACGTCCGAACGTGGCGGTACTGTTGGATGACGTGGACATTTCCGGCGAAGCCATCCGCACCGCCGGCAGTTCGCTGACGGTCAACCCCAGGCTCATTGATGTGGAACGCATCGAGGTGGTCCGTGGTCCGCAGTCGGCGCTCTTTGGCCGCAGCGCTTTCGGCGGCGCGATCCATTACGTCACCCGGCGCCCCAGCGCCGAGCGTCGCGCCAAGGTTTCGGTCGATATCTCCGCCGAAGGCAAGCGCGAAATAACGGCGCAGGCCAGCGGCCCCTTGAGCGACAATTTCTTCGTGGGCTTCAACGCAGCCGCGTGGAGCGAGGACGGCTATTACGAGAATACGCTGACCGGCGCGGACATAGGCGGGCAGGAGGGTGTCGGCGCCACTTTGACAGCCGCGCTTGATATCTCGGAGTCGGCCCGGTTGACTGCCCGCGTCGAGTTTACTGAGGACGAGTTTGGGCCGGCGGCTTCCGCGGCATCCCAGCAGCGCACGTTTCTGGCGGCGCCTGCGTCTGGGCTAGGAGTGCTCTGGCATCCGGACGCCACCGGCGTCGATCAGCCGTTCGGGCCGGTCGCCAGCATCGATGAACTTACGATCGCCCTGTCGCCAGACCCGCGCACCGGGGAGGATTATCCGGGAACTACCCGCGAAGTGCTGCGCGGACAACTGCGGGCCGAGTTCGATTTCAGCGGCGCCATGCTGACCTCCATCACCCATTTCGGCCTCGTCGAGTACGACCAGTATTTCGATTCGCAGCGCACCGGCGACGCTTCCGCTCCGGTACCCCCGTTCGGCATCAGCGTGGCCGCGGAGACCGTGTTTGAGACGGAGACCGATCTCTTCAGCCAGGAGCTGCGGCTGAGTTCGACAGGCGAAGGGCCCCTGACCTGGGTGCTTGGCGGCTTGTACTGGGCCGAAGACACCCACCAGGACGAGTATTCGATTACCTGCATCATGCATGGTTTCAGACCGCCATTCTCCACGAATCCGGCGCTGCCGATCGATTGCGGCCACTGGATGCGCCGCGTTGGCACTGAACTGCCTCGCGTGAACCATCCCTGGGATCGGGACATTTCGCACTTTTCCGGCTACGGTCTGGTGGACTGGCAGTTTACCGACGCTTGGGATGTGGGTTTCGAGGCGCGTTACGTAAGCGAGGAGTTGGATATGGCCGGGCCTTCCACGGGAACGCTGATCACCAACGCGTTCGGCCCGTTCTTCATTGACGTTCCGCTATCAGGCCCGCAGAACTTCGCCGAGGAAGACGACAGCTACGTGGCGCCCAAGCTGGTGCTGCGCTACCGTCCGTCGGACGATCAGACCTGGTACGGCTCCATTTCGCGCGGCGTGAAGCCCGGCGGCATCAGCTCGCTGGTGGGCCCGCAGGGATTCGATAATCCCGATGTGTACCGGTTCGAGGCCGAGAAGATCACCGTGTATGAGCTGGGCTGGAAGACGAGTTGGATGGACAATCGACTGCGGTTGAACGGCGCTTTCTTCTATCAGGACTTCAGCGACAAGCAGCTCACCACGCAGTACCTGCCGCCTGGCGAAGGGGCCGTTCTGGGAAGCCGTCCCGAAAACGCCTCGGCCGCCAAAATTACTGGTCTGGAGTTGGACACTACTGCGGTTCTGACCGACAACCTCACCATGCGCTGGGGCTACACATGGCTTGATTCCGAATACGACGAATACAACAAGTTGAGTACCTCGATCAGCGACGCCGTGCGCGGCGGCAGTTGCGAGCTGGTGACCCTGGGCGGCAACATCACCTGCTTGGTGGACCTGACCGGCAACGAGATTGAGGATGTGCCGCAGCATCAGTTGTTTGCCGGCATTTCCTGGCGCTCCGAGATGGCCAACGGCGGCGAGTTCATGGTGGATCTGGATATTCAATACCAGGGCTCGCGCTATGAGGCCGAATGGAATCTGCTGGAAATCGAGAGCTACATGCTGGCGGACCTGCGGCTGGGCGTTTCGCGAGGTCCCTGGATGGTGATGGCCTACGTAAGCAATCTGTTCGACGACGACACCATGCGCAGCGCGCTCAGCGCACCCGATTTTGCCGGGATCAGCGTGGTTGCGGGTTTTGTGCCGCCTCCGAGGGTGCCACCTCCTGGGCGGGTTTTCGTAACCCAGTTGTTCCCGAACTCAACGAACATCTATTACCCCGACCCGCGCGAGTTCGGGGTGCGCGCCAGCTACACCTTCTAGCTTGTCGCAAACTTCAACCGACTGCGCCGGCGCGTACCCTCAAGTCCGCCGGCGCAGTCGTTTAAGCTGGACTAGCCTTGGCCCCGGTAGCTCAGCCGGATAGAGCGTCCGCCTCCTAAGCGGAAGGTCCCAGGTTCGAATCCTGGCCGGGGCGCAGTACGCGTAGGAGAAATGTCTTGACCATTGCAGGAAGAATCAGGCACCTGACTCGCATCGGCCTCTCGCACATGAACGAAGCCGTCCTGGACGTGCTTTTTCATACCCACCAGCAGCCGCCGGGACCGACGGCCTCGGAAATTCACCAGCGTATGGGATTGGGCGACGATTTCGGGAGCCCGCCGCACGGCTTCGTCGAGGGCTTGCTGCGTCACCTGGAAAGTCAGGGCAGCGTTATATCCGGTTCGAATCAAGGCACGGACGCGGGCTTGGAGCATGCGACAACCTGGCGCCTGACGGAACAGGAGTACGCCCAGCGCTGCGAATAGTTTCGCCCCCGGTCCCTGATTCTCAGGAGTCTTGCTGGTTAGCCGTTTTCCTTCGTAGTCTCCGAGGGATAAAGCATGTTCTTGTTGTAGCCGCTCGCTTTAGCTAAAGCGCTCGACGATGCGGTACTGCGAGTGCCGCCCGCCGAGCCGCGATTCGATCAGGACAAATTCGCCTATTGCCCAATTGATGGGGCTAGGCGGTTCCTTGGGCGTGAGACGATTAACCTTGCGCGCCAGGGTCATGTGCGGGATGAACGCGCGCCTGCTGCGCGGCAAACCGAGATCGTGGCCGATTCTCCGCAGTTCGCCCGCCAGCGCGGCCATCGCGGTAGGCGTCTCCCGCACGCCCAGCCATAGCGTTCGCGCGCGCTGCCAATAGCCGTAGTGATCCAGTGTGAGCGCGAAGGGTTCCATAATCAGGCTACCCGCGTGCTCAACAAGCCCGGACACAATCCCGTCCCCGACGGACCCCAGAAAGTACAAGGTGATATGCAGATTCTCGGCCGGAGTGGCTTTGCCGCCGGTTCCCCGCACTTCCGCGCGAGTGGCGCGCGCAATGCGCAGCCGCAGTTCTTCGTCGGGCCACAGCGCGAAGAACAGCCGCCTGCCTGAAGCCCGCCTCATCCAGCGACCATAGCACGCCTGCCATCGCCCCGTGATGTTGTTTCGCCCGCGCGCAACCCGCGCGATTATGGCTTTGCAATAGTGTGTTAGGCTGATTTTCGCCGTTAGCTCCCGCGAACGGCGCAAAGATATTAGTTCAGCCCGACTGCGCAGAGGATTCGCAGGCGCGGCTGAGGGGGGATCAGATGACCCACGATTCCGGGCGGAGCGTTTGGCCGGCCTGCCGAACTATTCGGCGCGGGTCGGCCGTGCGCCATCCGGGCGCTCTGGCGGGTAATTCCTTGGAAGAGCATGACGCCCGGTCCCGTCCGGCACCGCGGTACTCTCTCGCCCGGCTTTTCGGCGGGCTTTTAACCCTGGCGCTTGTTATAGCGGCTGCCATTCAGCCAGCGCAGGCGCAATCCAACACGTTGGTCCTGAGCACGGGCTCCTTGCAAGTCACCGAAGGTGCATCTAGCACGTTCACGGTAGAGCTGTCGCAGGCGCCGACGGGCAGTGTCACGGTATCGCTAGCCAGCGACAACACGGATGTGAGCGTAAGTCCATCGCCCCTGACGTTCACGACGGCCAATTGGAGTACGGCGCAGACGGTGACGGTGAGTGCGGCAGCGGATTCGGACAATCTGGACGACAGCGCGGTGGTATCGCTGTCTGCATCGGGCGGCGGCTACGGGAGTGTTTCGGGGTCGGTGGCGGTAGCGGTGCTGGACACCAGGCCGCCGGCGCCGCCGAACCTGACGGCGTATGCGGGCGATGGGCAGGTGGAGTTGCGTTGGGATGTGCTGCTGGCGATAGACCAGTGGCAAGTGCGCTACAGGGAGGTTGCCGGGAGCGTTGGCGCTTGGGCGCAGGTGTATCCGACTGTAGTTGCTGGCGGGCGTTTGAGCCACACGGTTTCGGGTTTGACCAACGGCACTTCATACGATTTCGAGGTGCGCGGGGTGCGCACCGGCGCGCAGAAGCGGGGCTTGGTAGCGCAGGTGACGGAGGCGCCGGTGGCTCCGCCGGGAAGTCTGACGATAGTTCCGGGGAACCTGTTGATTGCCGAGAGCGGCGGCGGGACGTTTACGGTGGCGCTGGGCACCGTACCTTCAGCGGACGTGACGGTGAGCGTGACGCAGGCCGCTGCCACGGGCAATGCGGATGTGACGGTGGACAAGACCTCGCTGACGTTCACTGCAGGCAACTATTCCACGGCACAGACTGTCACGGTGAGCGCGGCGCACGACGCCGACGGCGATGACGACAGCGCGACACTGTTGCTGAGCGCCAGTGGTGGGGGTTACGGCAGCGTGACCGGCTCGGTGGAGGTAACGGTGACGGACGACGATGAGCCGCCGGCACAACCCACGGGCTTTACGGCGGTGGCAGGGGACCGGCAGGTTGCCTTGAACTGGACCGATCCGCAGGACAGCAGCATCACCAAGTGGCAGGTGCGGCATAAGGCGGGCGCAAGTTTTGACGCTGCCGACGATCTGTGGACGGACATTGCCGGCAGCGGAGCTTCGACCACCAGCTACACGGTGGGCAGTTTGAGCAACAACACGGCCTATGTATTCCAGGTGCGTGCGGTGAACGCGGTCGGCGCTGGCGCGTCCTCGGCGGCACAGACGGCCACGCCGGAGGCGGTGGCGCCGGGCAGGCCGCAGAATGTTACGGCGGTGGGCGGCAATGGCGGGATCGCGCTGAGTTGGGATGTGCTGCCAGAAGCGACGGGCTGGCAGTATCGGCTGAAGCAAGGGGATAGCAATAGCCCTTGGGGTAGTGCTCCGTGGACGGACATCGCCGGCAGCAGCGCAGTTACGACTATGCACACGATTACGGGCTTGACCAACGGCTTGGTTTATACGATCCGTGTGCGTGCGGTGCGGGATGGCAAGAATGGCTTGGCGCGCGAAGTGAGCGCCACGCCGCAGTTGTCGGCGCCGTTTGCGCCTTCGGGCTTTGCGGCCACGCCGGGCAATGGGCAGGTAGTGCTGCGTTGGGACGACTCGCAGGACGCCAGCATCACGAAGTGGCAGATGCGCCACAAGGCTGGGACGAGCTTTGCCGCCACTGACGATCTGTGGACGGACATCGCCGGCAGCGCAGCTTCGACTAACGGCCATACGGTGACGGGCCTGACCAACGGCACACAGTATGTATTCGAAGTGCGTGCGGTGAACGCGGTGGGCACTGGCGCGGAATCGGTAGCGGTGACCGCCACGCCGGCGCCGGACCCCGCTTTGACCTTGTCTGTGGCGAGCCTGACGGTTGCCGAAGGCGGCAGCGGGACGTTTACGATAGCGCTGGCCACCGCGCCTTCGGCGAACGTGACGGTGAGCGTGACGCAGGCCGCTGCCACAGCCAATGCGGATGTGACGGTGGACAAGACCTCGCTGACGTTCACTGCAGGCAACTATTCCACGGCACAGACCGTGACTTTGAGCGCGGCGCACGACGATGATGGCGATGACGACAGTGCGTCGCTGTTGCTAAGCGCCAGCGGTGGGGGTTACGGCAGCGTAACTGGCTCGGTGGACGTAACGGTGACGGACGACGACGAGGCGCCGGCACAACCCATGGGCTTTACGGCCACGTCGGGCGACGGGCAGGTAGTGCTGAGTTGGGACGATCCGGCCGATGCCAGCATCAGCAAGTGGCAGGTGCGCCATAGGGTTGGCTCAAGCTTTGCCGCCACGGACGATCTCTGGACGGACATCGCCGGCAGCACGGACTCGACTACCAGCCACGCGGTGACGGGCCTGACCAACGGCACCCAGTATGTATTTCAAGTGCGTGCGGTGAACGCGGTCGGTGCTGGCGCCGCTTCGGCGGCACAGACGGCCACGCCGGTGGCAACAGCAGCTCTGAACGTATCGCTGGCGAGCCTGTCTATTGATGAGGGCAGCAGCGGGACGTTTACGGTGGTTCTGGATGCGGTGCCGACGGGTGATGTGACGGTATCGCTAGCCAGCGACAACACGGATGTGAGCGTAAGTCCATCGCCCCTGACGTTCACGACGGCCAATTGGAGTACGGCGCAGACGGTGACGGTGAGTGCGGCAGCGGATTCGGACAATCTGGACGACAGCGCGGTGGTATCGCTGTCTGCATCGGGCGGCGGCTACGGGAGTGTTTCGGGGTCGGTGGCGGTAGCGGTGCTGGACACCAGGCCGCCGGCGCCGCCGAACCTGACGGCGTATGCGGGCGATGGGCAGGTGGAGTTGCGTTGGGATGTGCTGCTGGCGATAGACCAGTGGCAAGTGCGCTACAGGGAGGTTGCCGGGAGCGTTGGCGCTTGGGCGCAGGTGTATCCGACTGTAGTTGCTGGCGGGCGTTTGAGCCACACGGTTTCGGGTTTGACCAACGGCACTTCATACGATTTCGAGGTGCGCGGGGTGCGCACCGGCGCGCAGAAGCGGGGCTTGGTAGCGCAGGTGACGGAGGCGCCGGTGGCTCCGCCGGGAAGTCTGACGATAGTTCCGGGGAACCTGTTGATTGCCGAGAGCGGCGGCGGGACGTTTACGGTGGCGCTGGGCACCGTACCTTCAGCGGACGTGACGGTGAGCGTGACGCAGGCCGCTGCCACGGGCAATGCGGATGTGACGGTGGACAAGACCTCGCTGACGTTCACTGCAGGCAACTATTCCACGGCACAGACTGTCACGGTGAGCGCGGCGCACGACGCCGACGGCGATGACGACAGCGCGACACTGTTGCTGAGCGCCAGCGGTGGGGGTTACGGCAGCGTGACCGGCTCAGTGGAGGTAACGGTGACGGACGACGATGAGCCGCCGGCACAACCCACGGGCTTTACGGCGGTGGCAGGGGACCGGCAGGTTGCCTTGAACTGGACTGATCCGCAGGACAGCAGCATCAGCAAGTGGCAGGTGCGGCATAAGGCGGGCGCAAGTTTTGACGCTGCCGACGATCTGTGGACGGACATTGCCGGCAGCGGAGCTTCGACCACCAGCCACACGGTGACGGGGCTGAGCAACGGCACTCAGTATGTATTCCAGGTGCGTGCGGTGAACGCGGTCGGCGCTGGCGCGTCCTCGGCGGCACAGACGGCCACGCCGGAGGCGGTGGCGCCGGGCAGGCCGCAGAATGTTACGGCGGTGGGCGGCAATGGCGGGATCGCGCTGAGTTGGGATGCGCAGCCGGAAGCGACGGGCTGGCAGTATCGGCTGAAGCAAGGGGATAGCAATAGCCCTTGGGGTAGTGCTCCGTGGACGGACATCGCCGTCAGCAGCGCAGCTACGACTATGCACACGATTACGGGCCTGACCAACGGCTTGGTTTATACGATCCGTGTGCGTGCGGTGCGGGATGGCAAGAATGGCTTGGCGCGCGAAGTGAGCGCCACGCCGCAGTTGTCGGCGCCGTTTGCGCCTTTGGGCTTTGCGGCCACGCCGGGCAATGGGCAGGTAGTGCTGCGTTGGGACGACCCGCAGGACGCCAGCATCAGCAAGTGGCAGGTGCGCCACAAGGCTGGGACGAGCTTTGCCAATACTGACGATCTCTGGACGGACATCGCCGGCAGCGCTGCTTCGACTAACGGCCACACGGTGACGGGCCTGACCAACGGCACCCAGTATGTATTCCAAGTGCGTGCGGTGAACGCGGTGGGCGCTGGCGCCGCTTCGGCAGATATGACTGAGACGCCAGAGGCGCCGAATAATGCGCCGACAGTTGCCAATGCGATTTCGGATCAGTCGGTTGATGTGGGTTCGGCGGTGACAGTGGACCTTGAGGCGGGCGGCAGCGAGGTGTTTGCGGACGCCGACGGCGATACGCTGACGTATACGGCGAGTTCGGGAGCGGCGGCGACGGCGACGGTCGCGGTGGACGCGGCGGCCAAGACCGTGACGGTGACGGGCGTTGCCGCCGGCACGGCAACGATCACGGTGACGGCAGAGGATCCGAGTGGTGCGTCGGTGTCGGACCGGTTCGAGGTTACCGTCATAGCCTCAGCAGCGCCGTATCCGCCGCCGCATTTATCGGCGGAGCCGGGAGACGGGCTGGTGACGCTGAGTTGGGGTTTTCCGACCGGGCCATATTCGTCGGGTTTTCAGATGCGGAACAAGGTCAAGGCGGGGGGTTCGTTCACGCCCTGGGTGGACACCCATGAAACCGACCTAACGGTCACAGTGACAGGCTTGACGAACGGCACGGAATATACCTTTGAGGTGCGTTCAAAGAACAGCGGGGGTGTGAGTTCTGCGATATCGAAAGATGCGACGCCCACGGCGGCGGCGCCGCATCCTCCTTTGAATGTATCGGCGGAGCCGGGAGACGGGAAGGTGAGGCTAAGTTGGTCGGCGCCGACGAGCGGGGGTGTGGTTTCGGCATACCAGGTGCAATACCGCCCACCCAATACGAGCCGGAGCGGCTTTCCGCCCTTGGAAATAGTTGCGCACTTCACCACGATCAGTTATTTGGGCTTGAGGAATGGTACGGAATATACCTTTGAGGTGCGCTCAAAGAACAGCGCGGGTGTGAGTTCTGCGGTATCGACAGTTGTGACGCCCATGGAGGTGACAAGCGGCGATCCGATGGTGGTTATTCCGATCATTGATCATTCGGTCTTGGCGGGGAGCTCGGTGACTGTGGACATCGGCTCGGTGTTCAACGACCCGGACGGCGATACGCTGACGTATACGGCGACATCGGAGGCGCCAAGTGTGGCGGCGGTGTCGTTGTCGGGGACCACATTGACGGTCACCGGCGGCGCTTTGGGCACAGCGGCGGTGACAGTGACGGCGGAAGACCCGGGCGGCGCGTCGGTATCGGACGCGTTCGAAGTTACCGTGAGCAACAGCCTCAGGACCGCGGCGCCGACGATTGTGCACCTGGTACCCGGTGCTGCCCAGTTTACGGTGCGCTGGGGCTGGACTGACGACACAGGCGGGGTATGCCTGCTCACTGGAAGCCGGTCGGTTTTTGAGGTGGAATACAAGAAATCGACGGAGTCGAGTTGGCTGCAAGCCTATGAAGAGCTTCCGAACAGTGCGGACCGCGGCGTGTTCGAATTGGTAGGGAACGGCGCTCTCAGGCGGTTCACCATCGGGGCAGGAGCGACAGGGAGCCTTCCGGTGCAGACCGGAGTTGCGCTGGACCCTGTTGCATACGATGTTCGCGTTTTGGCCTACAGTGGGCCGTGCGAACAACCGCCGCACGAGCCGAACAGTCCCTACAGCTTGGTGGCAAGCACCAGTGTCTTGCCGGCGGTGAGCAATGCGTCCGTTGCGGACGGTGGCGTCATGTCTGCTCCGGGGCAGGTGCTGCCCGGCTCGGGTGTTTCCGGCTTGCTGACGTTTGCGGGGCAGTCGTTGGAGGCGCTGCGATTGCGCGAAGGCCGCGCGGTGCGCGAGGAGTTGCCCGAGGCGCAGGGTGGTGAAGGCGCATTGACCTACGCGCTGTCGCCGGCGTTGCCGGCGGGCTTGCGGTTCGATGCGGACACGCGCACGATCTCGGGTACGCCCCTGGCGCCGGTGGCGGAGACGCGCTATACGCTTACTGTCACCGAGTCCGAAGCATCAGCAGAAGCCACGCCGCAAAGCGCGTCGCTGTCGTTCCTGCTGGAGGTGGGGGCGGACACCAAGCCGGTATTCGCGCAAGCCGTGGCGGACATGGCGTTCGAGCGCAACCGGCCGATCGAGCCGCGGGTGCTGCCTTTAGCCACGGGCGGCGAGGGCGAGTTGCGCTACGCGCTGGAGCCTTTCCTGCCGGCGGGGCTGTATTTGGACGAAGACACGCGCACGATTTCGGGAACGCCGGAAACGGTGCGGGACGAGACGCTGTATCGCTGGACGGCGGTGGATAGCGATGGCGATAGGGCGGTGGCGGAGTTTCGGATGACGGTGGTTGCCGAGCCCAGCGTGGCGAGCCGCGCGGCATGGGCGCACAAGGCGATTCTGCCGGACCTGGTGCGCGGCGCCACGGACATGACGCTGGATGCGGTCGGGGCGCGCACACAACAAGCACGAACGGGCGATACACAGGGTCTTGCCGCCGCCAGCACGGGCGAAGCGCAGCTTCTGGGACAGCGTTTCACGTTCGGTGCGAAGGACAATAGTTCGGCCCCGCAGTCCTCGGCGCTGGATAGTTTGCCGAGTCTCCTGCAAAGCACGGGTCCGACACTGAATACCGAGGATGCGGGCGAGGCCTTGATGCAGCGGATGCTGGAGGGCGCGTCGTTCCGGATGCACTTGGGCGGCGGCGCGGACGGCATGGGCCGGCGCTATACGCTCTGGGGTCAGGGCGGCTACCGGAGCTTGAGCGCTCAGCAGGACGGCATCGCGTTCTCCGGCGGCTTGTCCGGATTGCACCTGGGCGCGGATACGCGCTTGAGCGATACGCTGCTGGCAGGCGTTGCGGTCTCGCATTCCTCGGCGCAGATGGATTACACGGAAACGTATCGGGGCGAGACGCTGGAAGGCGTATATGGCTTTTCACTGTCCGGTGTGCATCCGTATGCGGACTGGCAGCATGCCAGCGGTCTTGGTGTGTGGCTGTCGGCCGGCGCCAGCCGTGGCGAAGTGCAGGTGTGGGACCGTGCGCAAGAAGAACAAGATGCGGTGCGCAATGCGCTGAGCGTGCATGCGCTGTCCGGCGGTGTGGAGCGTCCTTTGGCACGGCGTGGCGTCTGGGGTCTGGCATTCAAGGCGGACGGTTCGGTATCGGATGTGACGGTGTCGGATGTCGGTTCTGCGGATGACATAGCGCTGCGTGTATCGCGCTTGCGTATGTCGGTGCAGGCGGACTGGGAGCTGGGCGTCTGGTCGCCTTATGCGGAACTGGGTCTGCGCCATGACGGCGGCGCTGGCGGTTCGGGCATGGGTCTGGAGGCGGGTGGCGGTGTGCGCTACTCGGGTTCTTCGGGCTGGCAGTTCGAGGGCGAGGCCAGGAGCCTGGCGCTGGGTTCGGGCAGCCGCCGGGAGTGGCAGCTGCAGGCGACGCTGTCGAGACAGCCTGCGGCGGGTGCGGGTGGTTTCCGGATGCGCTTGAGTCCGGCGTATGGTCCTGCCGGGGGCATGAGCGGTGTATTGGACCGGTTGTGGTCGGACGGCATGGGTGCGGGTGTTACCACGGGCCTGGGTGGTCTTTTGGATGCGGGGGCTTATCAGAGCCGTCTGGACCTGGAGTTGGGTTATGGCTGGCCGGTGAACCGTGGTCTGGTGGAGTTGTATGGCGGCGGTTCGGCAATGGCGGGAGGCGCTGTGAATCCTGCGGTGGCTTCGAGCGGCCGTTTGCATGTAGGCGGCCGCTTTGAGGCAACCTCAGGCTGGCATGTGCGTTTGGAGTTGCAGTGGGACGGTTCGGCGGCGGGTGGCGTGCCATCGGCGCCTGGCGGCATGAACGGCGATGTGTTCTCAAGCGGGCTGTTTGGCGGTGCTTCCGCTTCGGGTGTTTCCGGGCTGGCGGACGAGCGCCTGGCGGATGTTGGGCCACATGCAAGCGAGCCGGGGCGTTATGGCGATTCGCTGCGCGCGCTCGGTGCGGCGCCGTTGAATTCGGCCGGGCGCGGCATCGTGCTCACGATCAGCTCGCGCTCGTTGGGGCGCTGAGTCGGCGGCCTCGCACGAGCGGCGCCGACAAGGACATATAACGCCATTCGCCGCTTCTCAGCCGATCATGTTCTTTCGCAAAGCAGCCTAGCCGCTTGCTTGCTTGGCAGGTTCTAATCAGCGTGTCTTATCTGTTCACATCACAGCGGGATTTACCGAGTTTTCGGCATCTTCAGGCCGAGCCCTTATCGGGCGCGCTAGGCGCCACCATTCGCGGGGTGAAACTGGCCGACGACTTGAAGCAGGACGTGATCGACGAGATTTACGCTGCGCTGCTGGAATTCAAGGTGCTGTTCTTTCGCGACCAGGAGATGACCGATTCACAGCATTTGCGGCTGGCGCGGAAGTTCGGCATGCCGCAGGGGCCAGGCTCCATTCCGCAGGTGTCGGGCTATCCGATGATTCGTCTGCAGCGCATGGACGAATATCAGAGTATCGGCGGCGACGTGAACTACCACACGGACGATTCGTTCCGCGACTACCCGTCGCGCATGTCCATTCTGCGCGGGTTGACGATGCCGTTGGGCGGCGGCAACACCATCTGGTGCGACATGGAGAAAGCCTACGCGAGCTTGTCCGAGCCGATGAAATCGTTTTTGGAGGGCTTGACGGCCGAGCATAGTCTGGCCAAGAACTTCGGCGCGGGCATTCTGGAAAGCGGCGGCGCGAAGGCCTACGAAGACATGATGAAGCGCAATCCACCGGTAAGGCATCCGGTGATTCGCGTGCATCCGGAAACGGGCCGCAAGTGCCTCTACGTGAACCAGATGACTGCCGCGCGCATCCTGGAGTTGAACAAGGACGAGAGCGACGCCTTGCTGGACATGCTGCTCGAGCACAGCTATCAGGCCGAGAACGAATGCCGGTTTTTCTGGCGCGACAATTCGGTGGCGATCTGGGACAACCGCTGCACTCAACATCGCGGGATCAACGATTTCTCGCCGGCGTTTCGATTGATGCACCGCATTCCGATCATCGACGACCGGCGCCCGTCGCTGACGCCGGAAACTGAGCCGCGGCTCGCATACGACAAGAATGCAGACTTTGTGCGGGTGGAGGAACTGTTCGTCAACAAACCGGAGTTGACCTATCCGGTAGCAGGCGAATCGGCTGCGACCGGGGGCAGCCATGATTCGCAGGAGGAATCGGGCAACGGCGTCGCGCAGCCGACGGACGAATATGCCGTGGAGGTAGATCCCAAGCTCCTGGCCAAGCTCAACCGTAACCGGCATGGCCTGGTCTTCACGCCGGGCGCTGCGGCGCAACTGAAGAGGATTCCCGCCATGTTCCGCGGTGCGGCTATCAGCGCGGTGATCACGGAAGCTCGGGAGCTCGGATCTTCCGAAGTCAATTTGGCGGTGCTGGACGCCGTCCAGGCCAAGCGGCGCGGAGGATGAAAACAGCCCGCTCCGCGTTGCGCCCGAGCCGGTGCGCCGCCCGCTTGCAAGGCAAGCCCACGCGGCCATGAGTGCGACCGCTTCCAATCCTGCAGGCCCGCAGAGCCCCGCAAGCTCGCGGTTTCTCTGGGTTGCGCTGGCCGAGGGCTACCGGCCGCGCAACGCGCTGGGCGTGTTGCTGGCGGGATTTTCGGTAATTCCGCTGCTCGGCTTCATGGGGTTGATCATGCCCTACCTGCTTGAGGAGGTATTCCGCATTCCGGCGCAGGAACAGGGCAGGCTGACGGGGCAGTTGACAGTGCTTCAGGAAGTGGTGGTGCTGTCGTTGATGGGCGTGGTGGGCGCCGCTTCCGACAACCTTGGCCGGCGCGTGATCATGATGACCGGCCTGAGCCTGGTGGCGCTTGGCCTGCTTTTGTATCCGCTGGCCCAGAACGAACTGCAGATTTACGGCTTCCGGGCCGTGTTCGCGCTGGGCGCCGCTACGGCTCCAGTAATGTACGGCGCCTCGGTTGCCGATACGCCGGCAAACCGTTCGCGTGGATTGTTCCTGGGCTTCAGCAGCATCGGCACGGGCGTAGGTATGGTGCTGATGTCGCTCACCATCGGCAGGCTGCCGGAATACCTGGTGGGGCAGGGCGTGAGCGCCGAAACCGCCGGGATATACACGTGCTGGTGCATGGTGGCTTTCGCCGTGATGGTTGTATTGATGGTGCGCCTTACCTGGCGCGGCGGGCGCGTTGCAGCCAGCGAACCACGCCGGTCGGTGTTGCGGAATCTGGGCACGGGTTTTTCGGAGGCGGCCAAGAACCCGCGCATTGCCTTGGCTTACCTCACGTCGTTCGCCTCGCGTGGCGATCTGGTGGCGATCGGCATATTCCTCTCGCTATGGGTCGTGCAGGACGGCAAGGACGCAGGGCTGAGCACCGCCGAAGGCCTCAAGCGGGCAGGAGTGATGTTTGCCGCGATTCAGTCGGTGGCGGTTCTGTCCTCGGTGCTGATCGGCCGCTTCGTGGATCGAATCAACCGGGTTTGGGCGGTCTGCATCGCGTTTGCGGTCGCCAGCGTGGCCTACTTCGGCATGGCGCTGGTCAAGGACCCCTACATGAACTCGGCCTTGCTGGTTTGCGCGGCGGTGGGCGTGGGCGAGATCTCCGCCATCATCACCGGCGGCGCGCTGCTTGGACAGGAAGCGCCCAAAGCCCGCCGTGGCGCGGTGGTGGGCGTGTTCGGACTCACCGGCGCCCTGGCCATTCTCTGCACGAGCTATGTTGGCGGCATCGTGTTCGACGAAATCAGCCGCAAGGCGCCGTTCGCGATGATGGGATTCGTGAACCTGACGGTGGTGGTGGCGAGTGTGCTGGTGCTGTTGCGCGCGCCCGGCATGTCGGCGAAAGAGGTTCGCGCTTCGTCCTGATAGCGCATGTTCAGGGCACATCTTCGTTTGCTTTCGGACCTGCCGGGGTGCAGTAGTCGTTCGATACACTTATTGGCGCGCCGATTCTGGTTGCGGGATCGGCCTGCTTTATCGGCCACGCAGTATCCGAGGTGCTGCCGGACCGTCGGCGTCCGGCCAGTCCGGCGCAATGATCGAAATTCCCCGTTCCGACATGGGCGGCTATTGTCCACTACCCGTGTTGCACGCGCTATACAATGCAAAACGCAATGGCCGGTCGGATTGAACGCGCTTACCGGGAATCGCCGCTGTTTGCGAGCAACGCGCCTTACGTGCATGCGCTGCATTCGGCTTGGCGCGCCAATCCTGACGACGTAGCGCCACACTGGCGTGATCTGTTCGAGAGCATTGAGGCAGGGCGTGATTTGCCCACCCGCTTGCCGAATGGCGGCGCCGCCGCGCCCGCCGGCAACGGGCGTGCCGCGCCCGCGCTTTGGCCGGCCGCCGCCAAGCAGGGCGCGGTGGTGCGGCTGGTGCAGCTCTATCGCCTGCGGGGATATCGCGCCGCGCGCGTCGATCCTCTGCAACTGAACTCCAATCGGCGCTCTCTGGTGCTAAAACTGGAATACGTGGGGCTCAGCGATGCGGACCTCGACACCGTCTTCCATTCCGGCAGGCTCGGAGGCGCAGCCAGCCGGCCCATGCCGCTGCGCCGCATCCGGGAGCGGCTCGAACAGGTCTATTGCGGTGCGATCGGTGTTGAAATGGCGCACGTTTCGCGGGCCCGCGAACGCTTGTGGCTGCGTGACCGGGTGGAAACGGCGATGCTGGGCGCTCCTCCGCCACCCGCCGTCAAGCAGACCATATTGCGCGAACTGATTGCCGCCGAAGGCCTGGAGCGTTACCTGCATACCCGCTACGTAGGCCAGAAACGCTTCTCCCTGGAAGGCGGGGACAGCCTCATTCCCATGCTCTACGAACTGATCCAGCAGGCCGGCGCCAAGGGCTTGCAGGAAATCGTGATCGGCATGGCGCACCGGGGTCGCATCAACGTGCTGGTTAACGTGCTGGGCAAGGCCCCGCAAACCCTCTACGCCGAGTTTGCCGGCGAGGCCGAACCGCTGTCGGGCGCGTACGGCGATGTGAAGTACCACATGGGGTTCTCATCCGACGTCACCACTCCGGGGGGCACGGTTCACGTGGTCCTGGCATTCAATCCATCGCATCTGGAGATCGTGAATCCGGTGGTTCTCGGTTCGGTGCGCGCGCGCATGGACCGCCGCCGCGATAGCCAGGGCGACGAAATCCTTCCGATCCTTATCCACGGCGACGCAGCGGTGGCAGGGCAGGGCGTGGTGGCGGAAACCCTGCAGCTTTCGCAGGCCCGCTCGTTCGCCACCGGCGGCGCCGTGCATTTGATCGTAAACAACCAGATCGGCTTTACCACCAGCGATCCGCAGGACGCCCGCTCCACGCCCTATTGCAGCGACGTTGCCAAGCTGATCGAGGCGCCGGTGCTGCACGTTAACGGCGATTCGCCGGAAGCTTGCCTGGCTGCCACGCGGCTGGCTCTCGAATACCGCCAGACTTTCCATAAGGACATCTTTGTGGATCTTGTCTGCTACCGTCGCCACGGCCACAACGAAGCCGACGAGCCGGCCGCCACCCAGCCTCTCATGTACGCGCGGATCCGCAACCACCCCACCACGCTTGCGCAATATGCGCAGCAACTGGTGGACGAGGGCGTCGTTAGCGAACAGGAAATCAAGTCGCGCAAGGCCGATTACCGTCGCCGGCTGGAGGCGGGAGACCCGCTCCCCGAAGCGGCCATCGGCATGGTCGGCAACGCATTCACGGTGGACTGGGACGCTTATCGTGCGGCCAACCCCAACGCGCCGGTGGATACGGCGATTGCCGCCGAGCGGGCGGCGGAATTGGGCGAGCGCCTGGGAAGCGCGCCCGACGGCCTCAAGCTGCATCCGCGTGTCGAGAAGGTGGTTGCGGACCGCTTGTGCATGGCCCGCGGCGAGCAGGACATGGATTGGGGCTTTGCCGAACTGATGGCCTACGGCAGTCTGCTCAAGGAAGGTTTTCGGGTACGCCTGACCGGTCAGGACAGCCGCCGCGGCACTTTCTTCCACCGCCATGCCAGCCTTATTGATCAGCACAGTGGGCGCGCGTATTCGCCGCTCGACGACGTGGCCCCCATGCAGGGTGCGTTCAGCATTACCGACTCGCTGCTCAGCGAAGAGGCGGTGATGGCATTCGAATATGGCTATTCCACGACCGATCCCGATTGTCTGACGATCTGGGAAGGCCAGTTCGGCGACTTCAGCAATGGCGCCCAGGTGGTGATCGACCAGTTCATCGCTTCCGGCGACACCAAATGGGGACGCATGTCGGGCCTTGCGCTGTTTCTGCCCCACGGCCAGGAAGGCGCTGGCCCCGAGCATTCCTCGGCGCGTCTGGAACGCTTCCTGCAGCTCTGCGCGGCAGGCAATATGCGCGTCTGCGTACCTTCCACGCCGGCGCAGATTTTTCATCTCCTGCGCCGGCAGATGCACAACCAGGCACGGGTTCCGCTGATCGTGCTGACGCCAAAGAGCTTGCTGAGGAACCCGCTTTCTTTCTCGCCGCTGGCCGCGCTCAGCGAGGGCCGATTCGAGCCGCTCATCGACGAAATCGATGAACTGGAGCGCGTGAATCGCCTCGTGTTATGCACCGGGAAGCTGTATTTCGACCTTCTCGAAGCGCGCCGCGAAGGCGGCGTGAAAGATGTGGCTCTGGTACGCATCGAACAGCTTTATCCGTTTCCGGGCGACCTGCTGCAGGTCCTTCTTGAGCGCCATGGCGACGTGGAAGACATCGTATGGGCGCAGGAGGAGCCAAAGAATCAGGGCGCCTGGTACCGTATCCGGGCGCTGCTGGAGAGTGCGCTGGGCGCCGGGCAGCGCCTGACTTACATGGGCCGCGCTGGCGCTGCGTCGCCGGCGCCGGGATCCTTGCAGTTGCACCGGCTGCAGCAGTACGCCATCGTGGAACAGGTGCTGAAGCGCGACAGAAGAGGCGGGGGAGCATGAGCAATACGATCCAACTGAAGACGCCGGAGTTGCCGGAATCGGTCGTCGACGCGAAGGTGCTGGTTTGGCACAAGGCGCCTGGTGAGTCCGTGGCGCGGGACGAAAATCTCGCCGACCTCGAGACCGACAAGGTGGTGCTGGAAGTGCCTGCGCCTGCCGACGGATTGCTTTCGGAAATTCTCGCCGAGACCGGTACGGTCGTGAACGCCGGTACCCCGCTTGCTGTGTTTCAGCCAGCCGCGGCCGGCGACCTTGCCGAAACTTCGCCTGCCCAGGCTGACCAGGAGCCGAGCGGCCCGGCAGCGCCGGGCGAAGCGGCGGCCGGCCAGGAACAGGCGCCTGTTTCGGTCTCGCCTGCGGTTCGGCGGCTGCTCGAGGAGCACGACCTTGATCTCAGCGCTATAAGGGGCAGCGGCAGGAAGGGCCGGGTGCTGAAGCGCGACGTGCTGGCCGTTATCGGCGCCGCTTCGGGCGCGGAAACGGCGTCCCGGGTGGACGAGCCGGAAACGGCCGAAGCCGAGGTGGCCGCAAGTGTCGAAACGCCGGCTGCCCGGATGCAGCCAACCCGTGGTGAGCGCCGCGAGACCATGAGCCGCTTGCGCGCCCGGATCGCCGAGCGCATGGTGGCGTCGCAGCGCGAAGCGGCCATGCTCACCACCTTCAACGACGCCGATATGAGCGCGGTGCTGGAGTTGCGCCGCCGCCACGGCGAGGCTTTCGAGGCGCAGCACAGCGCGCGCATGGGGTTCATGGGCTTCTTCGTGGCCGCCAGCGTTGCCGCACTCAAGCGCTATCCGGTGCTGAACGCCAGCGTTGAAGGCGACGAAATCGTATATCACGACTACTACGACATCGGTGTGGCGGTGTCCACCGAGCGTGGGCTGCTGGTTCCGGTGTTGCGCGACGCCGGCGGGATGGGTTTTGCCGCAGTCGAAAAAGCGGTAGCGGCGTTTGCCGAAAGCGCTCGCAAGGGCACGATCGCCTTGGACGATCTGACCGGTGGAACCTTCACGATCACCAACGGGGGCGTGTTCGGATCGCTGATGTCCACGCCCATACTGAATCCGCCGCAAAGCGGCATTCTCGGCATGCACCGCATCGAACAGCGTGCCGTGGTCGTGGACGGCGAAGTCGTGGCTCGTCCGATGATGACGCTCGCCCTCAGTTACGACCACCGCATCGTGGATGGCCGCGAAGCCGTACTGTTTCTGGCCGCGGTCAAGAAAGCCATTGAAGAACCGGCCTCCCTATTGTTTGAAATATAGTCACGAAAAGATATAAATGTCTGATACATATGATGTTATTTTTGTTGGCGGAGGCCCCGCCGGCTACGTGGGAGCGATCCGCGCCGCGCAGCTCGGCATGTCGGTGGCCTGCGTGGACGACTGGCGCGACGAGCAGGATCAGCCGGCCCTGGGCGGCACCTGCCTGAACGCCGGCTGCATTCCGTCAAAGGTGTTGCTCGAGTCCTCGGAGCTTTATCACCGCTCCCGGTCCGAGTTCGCGCGGCACGGCATCCTTATCACGGACATTCAGCTCGACCTTGATGCCATGCAGGATCGCAAGCGGCGCATCGTCAGGCAACTGACTTCGGGCATCAACGCCTTGTTTCGCGCCAACGGCGTAACCGCCATCGAGGGGCGGGGGCGCTTGCTGGCCGGGCGCCAGGTGGAAGTGACAGGGCGCGAAGACAAGACTCGGCTACTGCACGCCGAGCATGTCGTTCTGGCTGCCGGTTCGCGCCCTGTCGAACTGCCGATTGCCCCGTTCGATGGCGAGTTCATTGTCGATTCCGAGGGCGCCCTGGAATTCAGTCAGGCGCCGCCACGGCTGGGTGTGATCGGCGGCGGTGTGATCGGCTTGGAACTGGGCAGCGTCTGGAACCGGCTGGGCTCCGAAGTCACGATTCTCGAGGCCATGGATCGTTTCCTGTTCATGGCCGATAGCCAAGTGGCCCGCGAGGCGCAGCGCCAATTCAAGCGCCAGGGCATGGATACGCGCCTGGGGGCCCGCGTGGAAAGCGCCCGCCGGGTCGGCAAACAAGTGGAGGTGCGGTTCAGCGACCGCGAGGGCGATCACCAGATCAGCGTTGACAAGCTGGTGGTGGCGGTGGGCCGCAAACCGGCTACCGCAGGATTGATCCACGAAAGCGCCGGAGTGGTGCTTTCGGAAAAAGGCCATGTCGAGGTTGACGAGCAATGCCGCACCAGCGCGGACGGCATATGGGCCATCGGCGACCTTGTGCGCGGCCCGATGCTGGCCCACAAGGGCTCGGAGGAGGGCATGATGGTGGCAGAGATCATTGCCGGCAAATCGGCCGAGGTGAACTATGCGGCGATTCCGTCGGTGATCTACACGGCGCCGGAGATTGCCTGGGTCGGAAGCACCGAGGACGAGTTGCAGAACTCCGGCCAGCCGTACAAGGTGGGTTCCTTCAACATGGCCGCCAACGGTCGCGCCAAGGCCATGGCGCAGGCGGCAGGTCTGGCGAAATTCCTTTCCGATCCGCACAGCGACGCGATTCTTGGCGTTCATGTCGTGGGGCCCATGGCCGGCGAACTGATCCAGGAGGCGGTGCTGGCAATGGAGTTCGAGGCCAGCACGGAGGACCTGCAGCGCACCGTGCATGGCCATCCGACGCTCTGCGAAGCCCTGCACGAAGCCGCGCTGTCGGTGGACAAGCGCGCGATCCACGCGATCAACCGCTAAAACGCCTCCATGCTGGTATCATGGGTGGCCCATGGCGGGGCACTCCAAGTGGGCCAATATCCAGCACCGCAAGAGCCGGCAGGATGCCAAACGCGGTAAGCTCTTCACGCGCCTGGCAAGGGAAATCACGGTCGCGGCGCGTTTGGGTGGAACCGACCCGGCCGCTAACGCCTCTCTGCGGCTGGCCATCGACAAGGCGCGGGCCGCGAGTCTCCCCAAGGACAACATCAACCGGGCCATCAGCCGGTCGGAAAGTGGCGGCGATGGCGCGGACCTTGAGGAAGTGACCTACGAAGGCTACAGCGCCGGCGGAGCGGCCATATTACTGCGATGCCTCACGGATAACCGTAATCGGACGGTGGCCGAGGTGCGCCACGCCTTCAGCCGCTACGGCGGGAACTTGGGCGCCGACGGGGCGGTTGCCTACTTGTTCAGTGAGGTAGCGGTTTTTTCTTATCCGCCGGGTTCGGACGAGACCGCGCTCATCGAGGCGGCGATCGAGGCGGGCGCCGAAGATGTCGTGAGCGAGGATGACGGGGGCATCGAAGTGCTGGCCGATCCACGCGACTTTTCCGATGTGCTCGGAGCCTTGCGCGAAGCGGAACTGCCGCCGGAGAACGCTGAGGTCACCATGCGCGCTTCGCTGGACGCGCCGCTCGACGCCAAGCGTTCGGAACAGGCGTTGAAGCTGCTGGAATACCTTCAGGACCTCGACGACGTGCAGGATGTTTGGACCAACGCCGACCTGCAGGCCGTGGAAGACAGCGGATAAGACCATGACGCAACCGGTCCGGATCATGGGCGTCGATCCCGGTTCCCGATTCACCGGCTGGGGGATTATCGAAAGCATGGACATCGAAAGCCGTTACATCGGCAGCGGCTGCATCGTGTTGCCCCCGGACAAGCCGATGGGACAGCGGCTTACGCAGATTTTTCAGGAACTGGGCGACATCGCGCGCCGTTACTGCGTTGTGGAAGCGGCCCTGGAAACGGTGTTCATGCACAAGAATGCGCAAAGCGCGCTGAAGCTGGGCCAGGCGCGCGGCGCCGCGCTATGCGCGCTGGTGATGGCGGGAGTTGCCGAGACCGCCGAATACTCGCCGCGGCGAGTCAAACAGGCCGTATGCGGTTATGGCGGCGCCGGCAAGGACCAGGTGAACGCGATGGTGGCTAGGCTGTTGCAGCATGACGGCGATCTCGGCGCCGACGAAGCCGACGGTCTGGCGCTGGGCATCTGCCACGCCCACCATCGGCGCATGGCCGAATTTGCCGCCCAGGCCCGCGAGTCCGGCGGGGCGACCGCCGCATGATCGGCTCTCTGCGCGGTAAGCTGATGGCGGTGCGGCCGCCAATGATCCTGTTGGAAGTGCAAGGCGTGGGCTTTGAATTGCAAATGCCGCTCAGCGATTTCTCGGAACTCTCGGGAACCGGCACGGAGGTGAGCGTCGCCACCGAGCTGGTGCAGCGCGAAGACGAACTGGCTCTCTACGGCTTTTGCAAGCGGGCCGACCGCGAGTGGTTTCGGGAATTGATTCGCGTTCCCGGCATCGGCCCCAAGCTGGCGCTGAACATCGTCTCGCAAAGCAGCGTGGCGGAATTCGCAGAACAGGTGGAGGCCGGCGACGTGAAGGCGCTTACGCGGCTTCCCGGCATTGGTCCCAAGACCGCCAGCCGCCTGATCGTGGAACTGCGCGGGCGGCTGGAATCGGTGCCTGGCGGGTCCGAACAGAGTGCCTCAAGTCTGGCGCTGAAGGCGCTGATGGGCTTGGGCTACAGCGCGGTTGAAGCCCAGCGGCTACTGAAGCGGGCGGGTGATCCCGCCGACCGAAGCGTGGAGGAACTGGTGCGTGAAGCGCTTGGCGGAGTGAGCGCGTCGTGATTACGGAAACCGACGAAGGGCGCATCCTCTCCGCGGATCCGCGCGCTGACGAACGCGAACTGGAAAACACGGTCCGGCCCCGCCGGATGAAGGAGTATCTGGGCCAACGTCAGGTCAAGGAGCGCATCGAGATCAGTGTGGCAGCGGCCGTGAGGCGGGAGGAAGCGATGGACCACACGCTGCTCTATGGCCCGCCCGGCCTGGGCAAGACCACTCTCGCTCAGGTGATCGCGCGCGAACTCGGCGTAGGTTTGCGGCATACGTCGGGGCCGGTATTGGAACGGCCGGGCGATTTGGCCGCCCTGCTGACCAATCTGAAGGCGCGTGACGTGCTGTTCATCGACGAGGTGCATCGCTTGAACCCCGTGGTGCAGGAGTTGTTGTATCCGGCAATGGAGGATTTCCGGCTGGATATCGTGATCGGCGAAGGCCCCGCCGCCCACACCATGCGGCTGAAACTCAAGCCGTTCACGCTGGTGGGCGCGACCACGCGCGCCGGACTGCTTTCATCGCCGCTGCGTGACCGCTTCGGGATACAGGAGCGCCTGGAGCTCTATTCCAAAGACGAACTGCGGCGCATTGTGCTGCGCGCCGCGCAGATTATCGGCATATCCTGTACGCCGAATGGCGCCGCGGAGATCGCCGCGCGGGCGCGCGGGACGCCGCGCGTGGCCAACCGGCTGCTGCGGCGGGCCCGGGATTTCGCGGAGGTGCGCGCCGAAGGCAGTGTTAACCGCTCCGCGGCAGTAGCCGCGATGGAGCTCTATAACGTCCACGACAACGGCCTCGACCGTATGGACCGCCGGCTGCTGGGCGTGTTGATCGAGCGCTTCGGCGGCGGCCCGGCCGGCGTGGAAGCGCTGGCGGCCGGCATCGGCGAGGATCGTGGCACGATTGAGGATGTCTATGAGCCGTTTCTGGTGCGCGCCGGCTTTGTCTTGCGCACGCCGCGCGGCCGAGTGGCCGGTCCTGCCGCCTATGCGGCGCTGGGACTCACGAGACCGGGCCGGCAAGGCGATAATCCACAACTGGAAGGCTTGGACAACGGAGGAGAAATGCATGCGGAAGGAGAAACGCGCAAGTGACTGAGGTGGCCGTCAACATGGACTTCTGGGACCTGATCGCGGGCGCTACGCTGCTGGTGCAGATGATCATGGTCCTGCTGCTCGCGGCTTCCATCTTGTCGTGGGTGATCATTCTCCAGCGGCGGGTGGTGCTGAGCAAAGCCGAACGCAACCTGGTCGAATTCGAGCAGGCGTTCAAGCAGCGCGACAGCCTGGAATCGCTGTTCGTTGCGCTCACGCGCAACAAACAGCGCGGCAGTTCGGGCATGGCGTGGGTGTTCGAGGCAGGCATGCGGGAGTTTCATCGCCAGGCCGCGCGCGGTCAGACTGACCCCGAACGGCTGGTCGAGGTGGGCCGGCGCGAGATGCGCCTGGCGCAGATGAACGAAATGGAGCGCTTGGAGAGCGGCCTGGCCTGGCTGGCCACGATCGGCTCCGTGAGCCCCTATGTGGGTCTGTTCGGAACCGTTTGGGGCATCATGAATTCGTTCCGGGCCCTGGGCAACGTCGAATCGGCCACGCTGTCGCTGGTGGCGCCGGGCATCGCCGAGGCGCTGATCGCCACCGCCATGGGATTGTTTGCGGCGATTCCTGCGGTCATCGCCTACAACCGTTTCGCCAGCCGGCTTGGGAACCTCGAAGTGAGGTTCCAAGCGTATCGCGAGGAAAGCGTAACGCTGCTGCGCGAGCACGCGCACTCGGAGGATGCGACGAAATGAGACGGCGGCTGGTCAACGATATCAATGTGGTTCCCTACATCGACGTGATGCTGGTGTTGCTGGTGATTTTCATGATCACCGCGCCGCTGCTCACGCAAGGGATTCGCGTGGATCTGCCGCGGCTGGCGGCCGAACCGCTGCCGCAGGAACTGATTCGCGATAACCGGCCGCTGGTATTGACCGTCGATGCCCAGGGGCAGATGTACCTGAACATCGGCGAGGATCCCGAACAGGCGCTGGAATCGCCCGTGGTGGTGGCCCGCACCGCCGCTGTGCTGACCCGCAAGCCGGAAACGCCGGTGCTGGTGCGCGCCAGCGAGCAGTTGCCGTATGGCGACGTGGTTGCCGTGATGGGCTTGTTGACCCGCGCCGGCGCCGACAAGGTCGGGCTGGTGACGCGGCCTTTGCCCAGCGAGGAGTGATGAGCCGCCCCGCCGAATCGACTCGACGCGCTCCAGCTCGCCAGCGGCGGCAGGGCGATACGCGGCCGCCCGGGGACAATCCCGCCAATGCGCCGCTGCCGCTGCTGAAGCCCTGGACCTTGTCGGTGAGCGGCCACATTCTGGTCGCGGCGCTCATGCTGGTCGGTTTCGCCGGGCGGATTGAACCCGAGGTTCCCGCTTTCGGCACCATCGCGATAGACGGGGTGGTGTTGGATGACGAAGCCGTGCAAGAGGAGATTCAGCGCCTGGATGAAATGGAGCGGGCCGCCGTCATCCAACGCGAACAGGAAGTCGACCGCCTGCGCCGGCAAATTGAGGAACAGGAAGCGCGCAGTCGCCGCCAGCAGCAGGAACTCAGTGCTCTCAGCAGCCAGACCGAGGAAGCTCGGCGCGCGTTGGGCGAACAGCAAAGTCAGGCCAGCCGGCAGCTCAGTGAAATGCAGCAGCAGCAGGCGCAGGAACGCCAACGGCTGGAACGCATCGAGCGCGAACGTGCGGCGGAGGAAGCACGGGCCCAGGAAGCGCGGGCGGAGCGCCTTAGGGCCGAGGAAGAAGCGCGCCGGCTTGCCGAGCAGGCCGAGCAGGCGCAGCGCGAGCTGGATGAAGCGGCGCGCAAGCGGCGGGAAGCCGAGGCGGCCGAGCAGCTACGCCGCGAACTGGCGGCCGAGCGGCGCCGCGATGCGATCGAATCGGGACTTTTGGACCAATACAAGGCGCGTATCCGGCAACGCATCGAGAGCAACTGGACGCGGCCTGTCGGCACTGGCACACGCGAAGATCTCGTGTGGGTGGTTCTGCTGGATATGCTGCCGGGAAACGAAGTGGGCGCCATTCGCTTCGAGGAATTCAATGGAACGGAAACGGACCGCCGCTCCATAGAGGCGGCAATCCGCCGCTCCTCGCCGCTGCCGGCGCCGCCGGTGCCGGAATTGTTCGAACGACAGATCAGGTTGCGCTGGCCGCCGCCGGAGTCCGGCGCATGAGCGTACGGGAACTGCCCGCAACGGCGGCTTGTGCTGGAACGACAGGGGCTACGTTCGCGCAAAAGACTGCCTGCCTTCGCCGGGCCGGTTCGATCAGGGCGCGCAGCCTCGCTCTTGTTGGCGCCGCGCTCGCGCTTGTGCCGCTGTTCGGTTTTGCGCAACTGGACGTGGTCATTACCCGTTCCACGCAGCGCGCGATGCCGATCGCCGTGGTCCCCTTCGATTGGCGGGCGCCGCTGGTGTTGCCCGTGGATATCGCGCGGATCGTGGGGGAAGACCTCGAGCGCACCGGTCAATTCGCGCCGCTTGGACGCGAATTCATGATTACGCGGCCTTCCAGGTTCGCCGAAATGCGTCTGAACAACTGGCGTCTGTTGGATGTGGAGGCGGTGGTGGTGGGCCGGGTGAGCGGAACGGGGGACACTCTCACCATCGATATCGAAGTGGCAGACGTTTACTCTGGGCGCTCGATGATTTCCTACCGCCTGCAGAGCACTCGCGAGGCCCTTCGGAACGCATCGCATCGGATCGCCGATGTCGTGTACGAGGAGCTTACCGGCGCGCGCGGTATCTTCACCACCCGGTTGGCCTATGTGCAGATAACGCCCGGGCGCGAGGAGTTCCGCCTGGTGATCGCGGACGCCGACGGACGCAATCCCATCGTCGTGCTGAGATCCGGCGAGTCCATCATGTCGCCGGCTTGGTCGCCGGACGGCTCCAGGCTTGCTTACGTGTCGTTTGAGACTGGCCGAGCCACGGTTTTCGTGCAGGAAGTGGAAACCGGACAACGCCGGCGTCTGTCGGATGAAGAGGTGGAAAGCAGCGCTCCCGCCTGGTCGCCCGACGGAGGAACGCTGGCGGTGACGCGCACCAGCGAAGGCATCAACCGCGACATCTACGTCTATGCGTTTGACGGCAGCGCACCGCACCGCTTGACGCAGCACCCCGCCACCGACACCGAACCGGCTTTTTCGGCCGACGGCGGAGAGGTTTATTTCACTTCCGACCGGGGCATAGGCCCGCAGGTATATGCGGTGTCCGCCAGCGGCGGGCGCGCGCGCAGGATCAGCTATACCGGCAACTACAACGCCCGGCCGAGGGTGCAGCCGAACGGCAGCCAACTGGCCGTCGTGCATCGGCAGGATGGCAATTTCCGTATCGGTCTTCTGGATCTGCGTGACGAGTCGTTGCGCCTGTTGACCGGAGGGCCGCTGGACGAGTCACCCAGCTTCGCGCCCAATGGCAGAGCAATCATTTTCGGGTCCGGCGCGCCGACAGGCCGTGGATTGGGTGTGCATTTCATCGATAGCGGCGTGACGCGCCTGCTGCGCGCTCCCGAGGGCGTGTTGCGCGAGCCGGCCTGGGGACCGTTTGAAGCAGGCTAACCTATGCGGCTACGGCGCGCGATATTTCTTCAACCACTAAAGGGGGAACGTAATGAAATTTCTCGGTAACACAAATGCTTTCGCTGCAGTCTTGCTGGCTTCTGTGCTGGCCGCATGCGGGACGTCGGACGGCGTCTCCACAGCGCCGTCCGGTGTCCAGGGCGGTTCGTCAGGCGCAACGGCGCCGGGCGCCTCCGCAGCCGGGGCTGGTAGCGCTGCCACCGCCACCGGAACACAGGTCGGCCAGAGCGACATGCAGATGCCGGCCGAGCCGGGTCGTGGCGCGTCCGGAGAGTGGCTCGGCGGACCTCAAGGTACGCTGGTGATCTACTTCGACTATGACCGCAGCGCAATACGCGAAGAATACAGCGAAATCCTGCTGGCCCACGGCGCATGGCTGGCTGCGAATCCTCAGGGCAGGCTGCGGCTGGAAGGCCACGCCGACGAGCGCGGTACGCCCGAATACAACCTGGCGCTGGGTTCGCGGCGCGCGAACTCCGTGGCGCAGGTTCTGAACGCGCTGGGCGCGGATGACGATCAGTGGACCTCCCTGAGCTTCGGCGAGGAGCGCCCGGCGGAGGACGCAGCCAACGAAGCGGCCTGGTCCAAGAATCGCCGCGTGGAGCTGATCTATGAGTAAAAGCAATTGGCCGGCCTTGGCGATGACCTTGGCGCTGTGCGTGACGCTGGCGGCCCCAGCCGATGCGCAGCGGCGGCGCGACCGCGAAGTGCTGCAGGAGCTGGAAACGCGCGTGGGCACTCTGGAGCGTCAGATTCGCGCGGACAACGTGGTGGCGCTGATCAACGCCCAGGATGACCTGCGGCGCGAGATACAGGCTTTGCGTGACCTCGTGGAGCGTCTCGACGAGGACCTGCGCCGCAACGCCGAGTTGCGCCGCAGCCAGTTTGCGGCGCTGGAGGAACGCCTGACGGCCTTGGAGTCCATGCCTAGAATGCCGGTGGACGTCATGCAAGCGGACGCGCCCAGCGCAGTGTCCGGTGATGCTTCAGTTGCGGGCTCAGGGTCCGTGGCCGAACCGCAGCCGCAGCCGGCAGGCGAAGGGCAAGGGGTAATCGCGGCCGGAAGCCAGGAGAATTACCAGCGCGCGCGTGCCTTGCTGGGCGAGGGACAGTACGAGGAGGCGGCGGCGGAATTTATTCGATTCCTCGAGTCGGCAGTAGATAGTTCGCTGGCGCCCAATGCGCGCTATTGGTTGGGAGAGGCGCACTATGTGCAGGGCCGCTACGAAGAGGCAGGCGCGGAATTCGCGCGCGTGGCGAGCGACTTTCCCGATTCGAACAAGGTGGCCGATGCCCTGCTCAAGCTGGGCTATACCCAGGATGAACTGGGCGACACAGCCGCCGCCATGCTGACGCTGGAGCGAGTGCGTCAGGAATTCGCCGGCGCCGATGCCGCCAGTCTGGCTACCTTGCGTCTGGCACAGATCGAGGCCCGCTCCCGGTAGTCTGTGCGTATCGGCCAGAGTCGGGTCCTGAGGGCCGGCGGCAGCGCGCATAACGGCTACAATGGCGCGCCACGGGTCGTTAGCTCAGTTGGTAGAGCAGCTGGCTTTTAACCAGTAGGTCGCAGGTTCGATCCCTGCACGACCCACTTGCGAAGGAGTGCTTCAGGCGAGCCGCGAGAAGGTTTGTGCGACGAGGGCAGGGTGGGTCAGCATGCCCGCGCGCGGGATGTCCAGTTCGATGAATTGCCAGCCGGGTTCGCGGGCCGGACCTACCATGGCATCGCTGGTCATAGAGAATTCCTGGCCCACGCAGTGAATGTAGGTGCGTGGCAGGCCCTCCCAGCCGCCGTTACGTAATTCGAGTTCGTCGGTCCAGCCGCGCATCGGGTGTAGCGTAATCTTCTTCTTGAGCAGCGCCTGTAGTTCCGTTTCGGAATCAGGAACCAGCATTTCGAGCGGGTAGGAGTCGAAGTAGTCCATCTGGTAGCCGTCCACGAATTTCTCCATGCGCTTCTTGAAGTAGTCGGAGATTTCGCCGTCCGGCCCGCGTCCGGTTCCGCTCATGCGGCCTTCCCTGGGAACCAGCGCGTCGAAAAACACGATGCGCCGAATTCGGTCCCGCCTGCGGTCGGCCACGCCGGTGATGACCATGCCGGCGAATGAGTGCCCCACAAGAATGACATCGTCGAGGTCTTCGCTGTCGATGATGTTGACCACATCCTGAATGTGGGTATCAAGGCCGATGTCGGGGCTCATCAAGTGCGCCCGATCGCCGCAGCCGGTGAGGGACGGCGCATAGACATCGTGTCCTTCCCGTTCCAGAATGCGGCGCACCGGCTTCCAGCTCCAGCCCCCCAGCCAGGTGCCGTGTATGAGAACAAAGGTGCGCGATCCGGCCTCGGCGCGCACACGCGGAGCCGCAGCCGAACCGACCAGTGCCGCTGCACCGCCGGCCAGCGCCTGACGGCGCGTTACCATCGCCGTCGCCTGATCCGAATCACCGCTGCGGGCCTGACGGCGCAAGCGCTCGACCCATGGGCTATGCGGGCTTGGTAGCGTTCAGCACACCGAAACGCGGCAGCGCGACCGGCCCTTCCTCGTTGAGGTCGAATCCCGCAGCGCGAATCAGGTCCGGCAGTCCGTTGCTGCGATACTTGATCGTCCATACCTCGTTGTTCCAGCGGTGATCCCACCAGCGCCGGTACTGACTGTATGCAGTGCGCGGACGCGGATTCTTCAGATTGAAGTCAATGGGGTAGAAGATTCCGCCCGGCCGCGTGATGCGGAACGCCTCATTCACGATGTCCTTGGTGCCTTGCGGCGACACCTCGTGAAACATGATGTAGCTGCTCACCAGGTCGAAGTAGTTGTCGGGGAAGCGGGTGTCTTCGGCCAGGCGTTGGGCGAAATTGACGTCCAGGCCCCTTTCCACGGCGCGCAGGTGCCCGTAGCGCACCATCGGGCCGCCCACGTCGATACCCCAGACTTCCGCGTCCGGGAACCGCTCCTTCAACGCCATGGCCAACTGACCGATGCCGGTGCCGATGTCCAGTATGCGCCTGACCTTTCCGTCCGCCGGCGTCGGCAGCCCAAAAGCTGCCGTCATGTGCAGGGCGTCCTGGTCGTTGCGGCCGGTGTAGAAGCCGTTGGTGCCGTAGTCGTACATGTGGCCGGCAAAGTCGTTACCCACGTAGCCGCCCGGCTGGATGTGAATCTCGTGGCGCGTGTAATCCGGCATCTCCAGGTCCGGGTTCAACTCAAGGGTTCCCGGCCCGCGGTTGTCCACCGCCTCCATTTCGCGCAGGTAGGCATCCGCGTTGTCCTCGCATTCGGTCTTGATGTTGTTCCATGACAACTGCTGCACCGACATCCAGGTTCGGGTTCTGGCTCCGATCACGGGATCGTCTTCGAGCAACGCGACGGCTTCCTGTATCGGTAGTTCGGCGTCTGGGGAAATGCCTTTGCTGGCCAGAATGTCGCCGGCGCGCCGTCCGGCGGCTTGGCTTAATGTCTGGTTGGCGAAGGTGCGCGCCGACATCAGGAAATCCATTCTGCTTTCCAGGTCGAGTTCCGCCAACCGCTCCATGCGTCCGTTGCGGCCTCGGGGCGCCAGGGTGCCCGGGACATTGGCCGGGTTCTTCGGCGGTGGCGGCAGTTCGGCGCGCGCGGCACGGCTCGCCGAGGGCGCCGCCATCAGCGACGCCATGCCGGCGAACAAACCCATCACGGATCGTCTGTTGATCATCTTTAATTCCTCCTAGAACTGGCGTTCTTCGCCGAACGGACGGGCGTTCGACGTGTCGCGCGAAAGGACGCTGTAAACGCGCTCGACCATCGCCACGCGTTCCGCTTCCCAGGCCTCCTTCTCGGCATCCGTCGGCACATAGGCCTCGATCATCGCGGAGGTGACCTTGCCTTCGGTTTCCAGGAGGCGTTCAGCCACCCGCATGCGCTGCCGGTCGGCCCAGATTTCGGCGCCCAGCGCGAGCACAACCGACATCAGGTTGTCGATGTGCGGATTACCCAGGAAAACGGCGGCGTCCGTATCCGCCGCAATGAAGGGTGCGGCCTTGCTGCGCCCCTGTTCGACTTTTTCGCTCATGGTATTTCTCCTCTGAACCGCCCAGTACGCCAAGGCATACTCCTGCATAGAGTAACACTTGTTTCAGGCATAGGCGCCGCGCAGCAGGGCAGGTCGCGTCCGCGCGCTGTTGTTGACCGTCCAGCCGCGTATGGGTAGGCTTTGTCCACTATCAGGAAATCGCATGCAGCCGATGAGCGATCCGCAATATTTCGAGCACCCCGTACTGGACCATCTTCTGGAAACGGTGCTGCAGCTCGGCAGCGAATTATGGACCACCCGCCGCCGCTTGGCGGTGCTTGAGAAAGCGCTGGCCGAGGCCGGCGCATTGTCTGAAAATGCCGTGGAGTTGCGGATGCCGTCGGCTGAAGAGCTGGCGGAAGAATCAGCCCAGCGGGATGCTTTTGTGCGGCGCTTGTATGCCGGTTTCGCCCGCGGCGGCGAAGAGCATGAGGCTCCGCCCGAACCCTAGGAGCGAATGTAACGTATGGATCGTGGACAGTTTGGCGGCCTGAACCGCCTTCCCTCCCTGGACGCCGAGGCGCGCCTCGGGTTCTGTCAGAGCTTGCGCACCCTGATTACCGCCGGCGGCATAAGCTCCAAGTCGCGGCTGGAAGCCAGTGCGGCGCTCAAGGACGCGGGCGTGTCGGCGGATGACGTTGACGAGATCTGCCGTGTCGTGGAGCCGCTGCCGCATGTGCAGATTCGCAACCGCATGCTACGCAGCGTTCAGGAAATGACCTGGGATTCGGCATTTCGCGCCCTCGAAGCGGATCGGGAGCGGCTGGAGCATGAGTTGCTGTCCAGCGCCGACGATTCGCATCTACTGCTCGACCCGGAGTTCGAAACCCCGGATTACGTGAAGTTCGATTTTCATTTGCAGCCGGGCGGCTATGTAGGCGAAGCGCTGGCCGGGGAGCTGTATCACCACGGTACGCAAGCTTTTTACATGGGCATGAACGAAGGCGATGCGATCCACAGCGGGCTGGTGGCCTGCGGCCAAGAGCCTTCAAGCGGCAAGGTGCAGCGCGCACTCGATCTCGCCACCGGCGTCGGTCAATGCGCCACCGCGCTGAAGCAGCGTTATCCCGAGGCAGAGGTATGGGGTCTGGATCCGTCCGAACCCCTGCTGCGCTACGCGCACCGCAGGGCGCAGCGCATGGGCTTGCCGGTCTATTTCAAGCAGGCGGCCGGGGAGGCCACCGGATTCGAGGACGGCTGGTTCGATCTGGTGAACAGCTACATCCTGTTTCACGAGATTCCGTTCCGGGTAACCCAAGCGGTAATTCGCGAGATGTACCGCATCCTGCGGCCCGGCGGTGTGCTGAACATCTACGATTTTCCCGCCGGCGATCCCATGCCGCCGGAAACCCGCTACATGTTCGAGCACGACCACCGCGATAACGGCGAGCGCTGGTCGATCGAGCTCATGGAAGGCGACTTCGAAGGCGCGCTGCGGTCGGCAGGCTTCGAGATCACGCCCGGGCCGCGCCAGTTCCTGGTGGTGAAAACCTGGCATTGCCACAAGCCGGCCTGACGCGTGCATGTCGCCGCAAGCGTTTTTGCGCCTAGGAGATCAGTGATTATGCGACCAATCGGCTGCTTGCGTTCCTGTTCATTCCGGAGCGGCATCCTCGCGGCAGCAGCGGCTTCCTTACTCGCCGCTTGCGGGGGTTCCGGTTCCGACGGTCCTCCGCCGGCGCCGCCGAGCATCAACGTTTCGGATTCCAGTCTTGATGTGGGGGCAGCGGGCGAAACAGTGTCGGTGAATGTCTCCAACGGGGGCGGGGGCACGCTGAACTGGAGCGCCTCCATCCCCGACAGCGTGGATTGGGCGCGCATAGCGAGCGGAACCACCGGCACCGACGCCGGAAACATTGAGATCGAAGTGCGCGCCAATGCCGGCGCGGCGCGGGAATTCGCGCTTACCGTGTCGGCCGCTGATGCGGGATCGACGACCGTTACGGTGCGGCAGGCGGAAGCGCCGCCAGTTCTCGAGGTCTCGGCGGCGCGCAGCGAACTCGACGGCGAGGGCGGAAGCGTGGCCTTGCAGGTGCGCAACGCCGGCTATGGAGCAATGCAATGGAGCGCCAGTTTGCCGGATGACGCGGACTGGGCCTATATCGAGAGCGGCGAAGAGGGTACGGACAGCGGCGAAGTTGTCGTGCGCTACAACTTGAATGGTGGCGACGACCGCGAGTTGGAAGTGACCGTGACGGCGCCGGGGGCGGAGAATTCACCTTTGGCCTTGAGCCTGAGCCAGTCATGGTTCGCGAGCGCGGCTTGCTCCTACGCGGAGGGTCGGGCGGAAGTTCTGGACACCATGGAGACCTGGTACTACTTCAATGACGAGCCCGAGCAACAGGAGCGCTACGACAACCTGATCATCAGCGTTTACGATAACCTCGACCGGCTGCTCGACAATCTTCGCTGGAAGCCGGATACTCACGACCGGAACTTCACGTTTTGGCTCACTTCAAGACGAACGGACATGCTTCTTGCCGGGCAGGCTTACGTTTTCGGCTTCCGCATGCGGGTGGTAGTGGATCTGAGCCAGAATCCTTTGTATCTCGAAATCGCTGACGTTTACGCAAACGCTCCGGCGGGTTTGGCCGGTCTGGAACGCGGCGATCGCATTGTCGAGGTGAACGGCAAGGCCGTTGACAGTCTTACCCTGGCGCAGGTGGACGCGGAACTCGGCCCGCCCGAAGAAGGTTTCGAGGTGCGCCTGGAGGTCGAGAAGCAATCGGGTGAACGCCGGACCATAACCATGGCCAAGGACTTGGTCGATGTGCCGACGGTTCCGGAGCAAAGCGTGTCCGTGTTCGATTCAGCGGCGGGAAGTGTGGGCTACCTGCATTTTCGGACCTTTTTCGGCGACGCCAGTTTTCGCCTTCTGCAGGAATTCGCCGAGTTCAGGCGCGCCGGAGTGCGTAACCTGGTCGTGGATCTCCGTTACAACGGCGGCGGCGCTGTACCGATCGCCGAAGGCCTGGCGACCCTCATCGGGGGTCCCGAACTGTTCAAGGGGCAGCAGAACGTGCTGAGCCGCCGAGTTCACAACGAGCGCATCAGCGCCCGGGGGTTTGACCAGACGGCGTACTTCGGATGCGCGGCCTACTCCACGCCCGAGCTTCGCGCGCGCTGCGAGAACGAGTCGGCACTTCCGAACCTGGAAAACGTCGTGTTCATTACCGGGCCTTCGTCTGCGTCCGCCAGCGAACTGCTCATTACGGCCTTGCAGCCTTATGAAAACGTGTCCCTGGTGGGAGATCGTACTTTCGGCAAACCCGTGGGCCAATACGGGTTCGGATTTTGCCGTGCAGAGGACAACAGTGCCGATTCGTTCCTTGGCTATCTATGGCCCGTGTCCTTCGCGACCGTCAATGCCGAGGGATATGAGGACTACTACGACGGCATTCCGGTGACCGAAGGCTGCCAGGTGGAAGATGACCTGAGCCGTCCACTCGGCGATCCCGAGGAGGCGCGGCTCGCTGCAGCCTTGCGCTATATCGAGACGGGTAGTTGCGGTGCGTCCGCCTCAACGCGCATGAGTCCGCCCCCGGGCGCCGTCATCCATGTGCCGACGCTGCAGGATCCCGTCAGGCAGTTCCTCGGGCATTAGCGCGGCAAATCGCAGCGTCCGCGCTGCGTCCCCCGGAATGAGGATCAGCGCCGCCGGCAGCAGACGGCGGGGGCTCAGGCCGCGCGGGCCTGCAATTGGGCGGCGGCTTGCTCCCCGATCAGACGCCCGAAACTCATGGCCGGCATTAACGACATGCCGCCCACGAAAGCGGCGCCCGACAAGCGTGTAAAGCCGAGAATCTCCCCGGCAGCATAGAGGCCGCTGATCGGCGCGCCCGATTCATCCAGGACCTGCAAATCGCTGTTCACGTTCAGCCCGCCGGGGCTGATCACGGTAACGCCCACCGCCTCAATGCCGTAAAACGGCGGCTTTTCGATGCGGCGCGGCAGGAACAGGCGCTGGTATTCGGGGTCATCGTTCTTGTCCACGGCCTCGTTGTAGCGCTTGACGGTGGCGGCCAGGTTGGCCGGCGGAATATCGAACCGCTTGGCCAGTTCCTCAAGCGTATCCGCTTTCTGGAAGGCGGGATGCGCATTGAACTCGGGCCTTAAGTCGCGCCCTTGTTTGTCCAGCACTCCCATTTCCGGTGCGTTCTGACGAATGCCTTCGTCGAACACCATTACCATGCGCATGCCCGGCTGATTCAGCAGCGTGGATTCGCTGTAATGAATGCTGGGATGATCTTCGCGCAGAAAACGCTTGCCCTGGCCGTCCACGTAGATTTCCCAGGGCGCGCGGTAGGCTGGCGCGAGGCTGAAGAACCACGCGCTCAGCGGATTGCCCGGTTCGGTCAGAAATCCCGCGAAAGTGCAAAGGAACTTATCGGTATTGCCGACCTGGGCGCCGATCTCCCGTGCCGCGATAATCCCTTCGCCTCGCGAATAGGGGTTGCAGTGCGAGTGCAGCGGCCAAGGTGTGACTTCATTCCAGAGCTCGGGATTGGCCGCGTAGCCGCCCGTGGTAAGCGCCACCCGGGGTGCCCGGAATTCCAGCGATTGTCCGGCCGACTCGGCTCGTACGCCGATCACCGCGCCGGATTCGGACGTAATGAGCCCGGTCATGCGGGTCTGCAGGCGCAAGTCGATAGCCCCGGAAGCGACCAGTTCCCGGTGTACGGGCTCTATCACCTTGAGTATGGAGATCGCCTGCTCGTGCCCCCACACGTATCTTCGCGTGGCGTAAGGCTCATGCACCATGCCCGCCACCGGAGTTTCGGGCGCCAGTTCGAGGCCGATATCCATCAGCCAATGCAGGGTGTCGGCGGCATTGCCTGTCGCCAGCCGGCCGAGCACCGGGTCGATGCCGCCGTGGGCGATCCGCTGCGCGTCCTGGTAATGCTCTTCGGGGCTGTCTTCGATGCCCAGAGCGGCCTGTTGGCGGGTGCCGGCGGCGCTGATCTGGCCGGATGACCAATACAAGGTGCCGCCCACGCGGCTATCGGCCTCGATCTGCAATACACGCGCGCCGCCCTGGGCGGCAAAAATGGCGGCTGGCAGGCCGGCCGAACCGGCGCCGACAACAATGATGTCGTAGTTATCTTTCATGCTTTTTTCCCGGCCAGGCTGAGTAGTGGTTTGACGAGGTCGATAGGCAGCGGGAAGACGATGGTGCTGGTGCCTTCGCTGGCAACCTCGGTCAGCGTCTGCAGGTAACGCAGTTGCAAGGCCTGTCCCTGCTCCGAAAGTTTTTCCGCGGCTTCGGCCAGTTGCGAGGCCGCCTGGCGCTCGCCTTCGGCGTGAATGACCTTGGCGCGCCGCGCGCGTTCCGCCTCGGCTTGCGCGGCGATGGCTCGGATCATGCTTTCGTCCAGGTCCACGTGCTTGATTTCCACGTTGGACACCTTGATGCCCCAGGCATCGGTATGCTGGTCGAGAATGACCTGGATGTCCTGGTTGAGCTTGTCGCGCTCGGAGAGCATTTCGTCGAGTTCATGCTGGCCCAGCACCGAGCGCAGAGTGGTTTGCGCCAACTGGCTGGTGGCCTCGAACACGTTGGCGACCTGGATGATGGCGCGCTCCGGATCGACAATGCGGAAGTACACGACCGCATTCACTTTGACCGAAACGTTGTCGCGGGATATCACGTCCTGTGTGGGCACATCCATGACGATCACGCGCAGGTCCACACGCACCATCCTCTGAATAAGCGGGATCACGATGATCAGGCCCGGCCCCTTGACTTTCCAGAACCGGCCAAGCAGGAAAATCACGCCCCGCTCGTACTCGGCGAGAATTCGCACCGATGCAACGATGAGCACCAGCAGAATGGCACCAGCTATAACAAATGTGAACATTATGAACTCCTTATCCTGTTTGTCTAAATACAGTTAACAAGTTTGCCCTGCTCTTCCGCTCAGGCGGGGAGGCGGCTATTTCCAGTAGCAGGCCGTCCACTGCTTGCACGTAGAGCCGCTGTCCCTTGGCGACCGGCGCCGCCGAGGTCGCTTGCCAGCGCTCGCCCTGCACCAGCACCGGACCCTCATCTTCGAATGCTTCCAGCGCCACGGCCCGGCGGCCCACCAGGCTTTCCCGACCGCTCACGATCGGTCGCTGGCGGCTTCTTGCCAGCAGGAATACCAGACCCAGCATCAGCAGTCCGGCCGCCAGCCCCACGCCGCCGATCAGGCGCAGTGGAGCCTCGAATCCGGGCACACCGGTGTCGAACAGAATGATCGAACCCACAACGAATGCCACCACGCCTCCTAATCCCAACACCCCGAAACTGGGGGTTATCGACTCCGCGATGATAAGGCCCACCCCCAAGGCCATGAGCGCCAGCCCCGCGTAATTTACCGGTAGTACGCTCAAAGCATAGGCGGCGAGCAGCAAGCAGATGACTCCCACGATCCCAGGCACCAGCGCGCCTGGGTTGTAGCCTTCCAGGAGCAATCCGTAGAGGCCGACTATGACCAGCAGGTAGGCGACGCTCGGATTGGTGAGAATCGACAGCAGGCGTGTGCGCCAACCGGGTTCCAGCCGTTCGATCTGCGCGTTAGCAGTCTTGAGGGTAACAGTCTCGCCGTCCAGCTCCACCTCGCGCCCGTCGGCCTGCTCCAGCAGGTCCGGAACATCGCTGGCGATGAAATCGGCCACGTTCATTTCTACGGCTTCGGTGGCTTCCAGTGTCACGCCTTCGCGGACTGCCTGCTCCGCCCAGTCAGCATTGCGGCCACGCTGGCGGGCCAGGGTGCGGATGTAGGAAACCGAGTCATTGACCACCTTTCGCCGCATCGCCTCGGCATCAAGGTCTTCTTCGCCCTCAGCTTCTTCTGTGGCGTCCTCTTCCGAATCGCCTTGGCTGCTCACTTCGTCAGCCTGTTCGGTACTTCCTTCGCCGCCGCTAGAGCCAGCCTCCCCGTCCGCTTCGCGAGCGGGCTCATCGCCGGGTGAGGCATCCTGCTCGCCGTTTGTGGTCTCAGCTGGGCTTTCGCCCTCGTTCTGCGCTGACGCGCTGCGCCACAGCAGGAAAGCAGCCGGCAAACTGTCCGCCGGGCCGGCATTGCCCATGCTTACCGGCGTGGCGGCGCCCAGGGTGGTCGCTTTCGCCATGGCGGCCACATGGCTTGCGTAGAGAATGTAGGTCCCGGCGCTGGCGGCGCGCGCTCCATTCGGCGTCACGAACACGGCCACCGGAACATCGGACGCCAGAATTTCCTTGATCATGTCGCGCATCGGCTCCAGCAGCCCACCCGGGGTGTCGAGTTCCAGCACCAGAATGCTGGCCCTGCGTTCCTGAGCCGCCTTCAGGCTGTCCACGAAATATTCGGCGGTCGCCACGCCGATTGCGTCATCAATGGTCAGCACCAGCGCCAGTCCGGGCGTTTCGTCCCGGTCCGGTTCATCGGGCGTATCCTGTGCGCCCGCTACAGCCCAGAAAAGCGCGGCCGCAAGGGCCAGCAGGGCGGAGCGGAAAAGCAGCTTGCGGAGGTGCGATAACGCTTGCATAAAGGGGCAATCATCATAGCACGCGCGGGTATTCGCCGCTAAAATTCGCGCCGTGAACGAAACCGCAGCCACGGCGCAATGGAGCCCGGATAGCTGGCGCTGCCGCGAGACCGCACAGCAGCCGGCCTACGGCGATGCGGACGCGCTCGCCGCAGCACTGCGCGAGCTGGCCGCCTTGCCGCCCATCGTGACCAGTTGGGAAGTGGAGTCCTTGCGCGAGTCGATCGCCACCGCGCAACGCGGCGAGGCCTTCGTGCTGCAAGGTGGCGATTGCGCGGAAACCTTCCAGGAATGCAGTTCCGACATCATCGTGGCGCGGCTCAAGGTGTTGTTGCAAATGAGCCTGGTATTGAGCTACGGCTTGCGCAAGCCGGTCATCCGCATAGGGCGCATGGCCGGGCAGTACGCGAAACCGCGTTCCGCGCCGCTGGAATCCAGACAGGAGGTTTCGCTGCCCAGTTTCCGCGGCGACCTCGTGAATCGCCAATCGTTCACCTCGGGCGACCGCGAGCCCGATCCCAAGCTGCTGCTGCGCGGCTACGAGCGGGCTGCGCTGACGCTAAATTTCATCCGCTCGCTGGTGGATGGCGGTTTTGCCGACCTGCACCATACGGAGAACTGGAATCTCGACTGGGTCGGGCATTCGCCGCAAGCGGAAGCCTACGAAGCGATCGTGGATCGAATCACGCGCTCGCTGGACTTCATCGAGCATTCCACCGGGCGCGATCTGAGCCGGCTGCGGCGCACCAATTTCTATACCTCGCATGAGGGCTTGCTGTTGAGCTACGAGCAAGCGCAGACGCGGCTGCTCCAGCACCGTGGCCTCTGGTACAACCTCTGCACGCATTTCCCGTGGATCGGCATGCGCACGGCGCAACTCGACGGTGGGCATGTCGAGTATTTTCGCGGTGTGGCCAATCCCATGGGCATCAAGATCGGCCCCGCCATGACCCCCGAGTGGCTGCTGCAACTGCTCACGGTGCTGAATCCGAACAATCAGCCGGGCCGCATTACGCTCATTCACCGTATGGGCGCGGGGCGGGTGGAAGAAGTTCTGCCCCCCCTGATCGAAGCGGTGCAGCGCGAAGGCGCGCGCGTATTGTGGATGTGCGATCCGATGCACGGCAACACCGAGACCGCCGCCAACGGGCGCAAGACGAGGCGGCTCGAACGGATTGAAGAAGAGCTCGGCCAGGCTTTTGCCGCACATGCGCAAGCGGGAACCTGGCTGGGCGGCGTACACCTTGAACTGACCGGCGAAAACGTGACCGAGTGCGTGGGCGGCGCGCGGGGCCTGGGCGAATCGGACCTGGACAAGAGCTACCGAACGCAGGTGGATCCGCGCCTGAATTACGAGCAGGCCATGGAACTGGCCATGTTGATTTCGCAGCAGGCCTCAAGATAAGGCGGGGCGCAGATGACCGCCGGCGCAGAGCCCGGCTTCGATCCCAAGCCGTTTCTCCAAAGCCTCACGCAGGGCTGCGGCGTTTACCGGATGCTGGACCGCAAGGGCGGTATCCTCTACGTAGGCAAGGCCAAGAACCTGCGTCGCCGGGTGGCGTCCTATTTCGGCTCCCGCAGCCATCAGCCGCGCATTCGCAAATTGATGGACCGAACCCGGCGCGTGGAAGTGACGGTCACCGGCACGGAACAGGAAGCGCTGCTGCTGGAGTGCAACCTGATCAAGCAGCACCGGCCGCGCTTCAACGTATATCTGCGCGATGACAAGAGCTATCCCTACGTCTATGTGTCCACCCGCGAGGCTTTTCCCCGGTTTGCCTTTCATCGCGGTGCGCGGCGCGGTAAGGGCCGTTACCTGGGGCCGTATTCCAACGCCGCCGCGGTGCGCGACGCGCTAGGTCAGGCGCAGAAGCTGTTCCGCATCCGGCTCTGCGAGAACTCCTACTTCCGGCGCCGGCAAAGGCCCTGCCTGCAATACCAACTGAACCGCTGCACGGCACCGTGCGTGGATTTGGTGAACGCTCGGGAATACGCGGCCGATGTTGGCCAGGCTCTGTTGTTTCTGGAAGGCAAGAGCGATGCGGTGCTGGAGGATTTGCTGGCGCGCATGGAACAGGCTTCGCAGGCCCTGGACTACGAGCGGGCGGCTCAGTTGCGCGACCGGGTGGCCGCACTGCAGCGGATCCAGGCCAGTCAGGCCGTGGCGGGAGGCGCGGTGCGGGATCTGGACGTTGTGGCGGCAGTCGAATCCGGCGGCGTCTACTGTGTCGCTGTGCTCTGGATTCGCCGCGGAACGCTGATGGGCAGCCGTCTGTTCTTTCCGCGCGCGATGCCGGGAGTTGCGCCGGGTGAAATAACCAGCGCCTTTATCGCACAGCATTACTTCGAGCGCCGCGCGCCGCGCGAGATCATCTGCACCGCCGCCATCGAGGACCAGGCATTGCTGGAGGGCGCCCTGACGCTAGCGAGCGGTCATGCCGTGGCGGTGCGCTGGAGGGTTCGCGGCTGGCGCCGCCGCTGGCTTGAGTTGGCGCGCAAGAATGCCCAGGCGGGGGCATTGCAGCAGGCGCAAAGCGCGCGTGGTCTGGCCGCGCAGCGCAGCCATTTGGCCCGAGAGTTGCGCCTCATGCGTCCGCCGGAGCGGATCGAGTGTTTCGATATCAGCCATACGGCGGGGGAATCACCTGTTGCATCCTGCGTGGTGTTCACCGCCGAGGGCGCCAGCCGTTCGGAATATCGGCGCTTCAACATCCAGGCCGCCGCCGCTGGCGATGACTATGGGGCTATTGCGGAGGCAGTGCGTCGCCGCTACAGCCGCCGGATTCGCGAAGATGGCGCCTTGCCGGAGCTTCTTCTGGTGGACGGAGGGCGCGGGCAACTCGCGGCCGCGCGCAATGAACTTGAGGCGCTGGGCTTGGGCGACATGCCGGTGGCCGCGGTGGCCAAGGGCTTCGGCCGCCGCAGTGGGCGGGAGAGAATTTACGTGTCCGATCGCGAGCGGCCACTGCTGCCTGGTCCGGATTCGATGGCCCTCAAGCTGATTGTCCGCATCCGCGATGAGGCGCATCGCTTTGCGCTTGATGGGCATCGCCAGCGCCGGCGCAAGGCCCGCAAGACCTCGGTCCTGGAGGAGGTCGCCGGACTGGGACCGAAGCGCCGCCGCGCAATCCTGCGCCATTTTGGAGGTCTGCGCGGCGTGGAAGCTGCCGCGCCGGAAGATCTGCGAAAGCTTCCTGGAATCGGTCCGGAGCTGGCGCAGCGCATCCATGCCGCGCTCCATTAGCCAAGGCGCTGGCTCAGGGGGCAGGGTAGCCGGTGGGTTTGGGTGAGTCGCTGTCGCTGGTGTTGGCGTAGTAGATCAGCATGAAGGCAATGCGCTCGCCGGCGAATTCGAAAAAATTGGAGTTCATCAGCGTCTGTGCCGGGAATTCGCCATAAAGGCCGTCGGCTCGCGGGCTGAGGCGCACCGTGAAGCGACTGGCGGCGCGCTTGTGTGCCGCATCCACGGTGTGCGAGAAATCTCCAAACCAGCAGTCGTAGTTGGCGCACAGGTGTTCGAAAAAGTCCGCGAGAGGTTCTTGGCCGGGGCCTGGTGATGGCGAGTAGCGGCGCTCGGGCTGGTCGCCGTGCCGGATGATGACTTGTGCATCTTCGGCGAAGCAACGCAGCGCGGCCTTGACATCGCCGGCCGATACGGCGCCGAAGTAGCGGCGCTCGATGAAGTCGATGTAGGCGGACCGGTCCTGCACTTTGCATCCTCTCGGCGGCTCAAGCGGAAAAACGGAGATTGACCCTAATATTGCACGAATATCCGGCATTCCGGAAACCAGGGAGATTGGGGGTTAGGTATAGTGGCGCCATGAATCTTGCGATTCTGCTCACTTGGTTCCGCATCGTTGCCGTGCCCGGCGTGGTCGCCATCTACCTGTTGCCCGTGCCCTGGGCGCAGCCAGCGGCCGGCCTGCTTTTCGCCGCCGCAGCGCTCACCGACTGGCTGGATGGCTGGGTGGCGCGGCGTTTCGATCAGGGTTCGCGTTTCGGCGCCTTTCTGGACCCTGTTGCCGACAAGCTCCTGGTAATCGCCGCCTTGCTGGTGCTGGTGCAATCCAAGCCGAGCGTGGTGTTGGTGCTGGTGGCGATCGTGATCATCGGCCGAGAGGTGGCGGTTTCGGCGCTACGCGAGTGGATGGCGGTGCTCGGAAAGCGTGGGCGCGTGGATGTCATTCAGCTGGCCAAGTACAAGTCCATCCTGCAGATGGTGGCGCTTTCGTGCATGCTCTACGAGGCGCCGCTCTGGATTTTGCCCGTGTATCCGCTTGGTTACGCGCTGCTCTTGATTTCGGCGGCGCTGACACTGCTCACCGGCGCGCTCTACATGATGCGTGTGCGCGGCGAAATGCGCCCACCCCTGTCTGAGACGGGCTAACCCGCGGAGGAACAATTGTGAAGAAGATCGCACTGCTCTGTGCCTCACTGCTCGTATTTTCCGGCGCAGGCGCGGCCGAACCGCTCCAGTGGGACGCTTCGCGCTATTCTCAGGAAGTGACGCAATGCGACCGCCTTGCGGCGCATGCCGACGATCCCTTTGCGGTTTCCCCTGGCATCGCGCAATCCAGCATGGATTTCGACGGGGCCACTGCGGCTTGCGAGGAAGCGGTGGCGGCGGATCCGGAGAACCCGCGGCTGCGTTATCAGCTGGCCCGGGTGTACGGCTACAGCGGCCAGGGCAAGAAGGCGTATCCGCATCGGGAGGCGGCGATTGCGGCGGACTATCCGCAGGCTCTGTTCGTGAACGGCTACCTGCATTTTCTGGGCATCAACGAAGCGCCGCAAGATGTCTGCAGGGCGGCGGCGCTGATGCGCCGCGCCGCGCAATACGGCCGATTGGCGGGCCAGATCGGCTTCACGCGCTATGCGCTGGACGGCGAATTCGATGGCTGTGACACGCCGATCGACCCGCGCGAGATGTCCGGTTTTCTGGACGCTGCCGCCGACGCCAACAGCGGCTATTACCTGAGCATGCTGATTGCGATGCTGCGAAAGGAAGTGGGCCAGGCGTGGCCGGAAGGCGAGCAGCAGTAGGGTTTCACAGGTCGGGTCCTGCCTGCGCAGGCTGACAGAAGGAGGCAAAACATGCGGATGACTTTGTTGCTAGCACTTTGTGGCTTGCTCTGGGGAGTGGAGGGCGCAGCCGAGACGCTTACGTGGGACGCTTCCCCGTACTCGCGGGAAGTGACGCCTTGCGACCTTGCGGCCGCGCACCCTTCCGACCCGGACGCAATAGTGCCGGGTATATCGCAGGACGACATGAACTTTGCGACGGCAACGGAAGCCTGCGAGGCGGCGGTTGCTGCGGACCCCGAGAATCCGCGGCTCAGATATCAGTTGGTTCGGGTCTATGTCTATAGCGGGCAGACAAGCAAGGCTGACCCGCATTGGGAGGTGGCGCTCGCGGCGGAATACCCGCAGGCGCTGTTCGTGAGCGGTTATATGCTGGTGCGGGGGAGCCGCGGCGTATCCAGGGATTCGTGCAGGGCAGAGAAACTGCTCAGACGTTCCGCGCAATATGGACGCCTGGCAGCCCAAGTCGGTTACGCGCGTTACGCCATAGACGGCGAATTCGAGGGCTGCGATGCGGCCGTGGACCCGGCTGCGGTACGCGCTTTTCTGGCGTCGGCAGCGGAATCCACGAGCGACTACTACCGGAGCATGCTGATCGACACACTGCGCAAGGAGGCGTCGCGGATCTGGCCCGAATCGCAAGCAAACTCAAGCGCGACCTGAGGCTCTCCCCGTGGTCGGCAGGCGCAACAGGTTCTATTGAACCTTGAGCGAGCTTGCTGCTAGACTGACTCGTCTTGAAGCGGGAATAGCTCAGTGGTAGAGCACAACCTTGCCAAGGTTGGGGTCGCGGGTTCAAGTCCCGTTTCCCGCTCCATCTTTCCCGTGCGCCAGGAGGTCTGACGACCAGGCCGCGCGCTATCCGGGCCAGGTGGCAGAGTGGCGATGCAGCGGACTGCAAATCCGTGTACGCCGGTTCAATTCCGGCCCTGGCCTCCAACAATCAGTAGTTGATGGACGGATTGTTGCCGGGGTAGATCACGCCGGCCACCAGCATTCCCTCAGCGCTCGTGCATTCGAGCGAATGACGCCGCTTGGGCGGCAGAAAAATCACGTCGCCGGGCTCGACCGGTGTTTTCACGGAGTCGGTCCACATGCAGCCCTTTCCGGAAACCACGATCAAGGTCTCCTCGTACAGATGCCGGTGGCCCACGGCCTTGGACCTCGGAATCTCGCCGATAAACTGCGCGCCGTTATCAAAGCCCTGGCTCTTGCCGATCAGCACCTGGAAGAAACGATCGGCCATGGGCGTTGCGCTGGCTCTGTCCATGGCGCAGGTGCGGTCCGGATAGTCCGCATCAAAGTGCTCCGGCAGTTCCTCTAGCCACAACGGGCCCTCGGACTGCGGGAAGGTGCTGGCATAGACCTGCAGGGGCTGGTCGGGATCGGCGCTGAGCGCGAACGCCTCGCCGGGACGCACGAAGGCGCCGGTGCAGGGCGCGAGCGCAAAATTGCGCTGGCCGATGGTCAGTTGACCTGCGCTGTCCTTCACAAAGAGCAGTGTTTGGCAGCCCGGAAACGTCATGGCTTGTCGGTGGCCGGGACCGAGCGAGAAATGAAACTGCGACTGATGACGCGCGCCGTCCTCCGCGCCGATCAGTTTGCGGACCTTGATGACAGCGGTGCCCTCATCGGACAGCTCTTGCACCCGCGCGACTTGGCAGCCGCCATCCAGAACCACACGGCCTGGGGCAGCGCTTTCGGCCTCAGGGATAGCTCGGTTCTCGGGACTTAGGGGGTCTTCGGTTTCGTATTCCTCCAGCAGGTTGTTGTGGCTGCCGTCGCAGAACGGGGCTTCCTTGGTGTGTTTGCAGCCGCAAAGCAGCACTTCCTCGCCGTCCTTCAGCGCCTTGTAGGGGATCGGGACGAAGTCGGTTCCCTTGTGCGAGCCATCGCACCAGGGCTGATTCTTCGACCGCCCGCATGCGCACCAGAAATACCGCTTGCCTTTCGCCAGTTCGGCGTAATAGGGCTTGTATTGGGCGATGGTGGGCCCTTGTTTTGTGCTGCGCATGGCGGTGGTCCAAGTGGCGCCGGTCGATGCCGGTCGACAAGATTCTAGCCCGCGTCTGACCGATGCCGGCGCCTTTGCGTTTGGAGTGAGCATAAGAGTATTCTTTCCCGCCATGCACAAGAGTCTCGCCGCTTTTGTTGCGCTGGCTATCCTGAGCCTGGACGCAACTGCCGCACAGCCGTCGCCAGCCGAGGCGGGTAACGCAGAACCTCCGCACACCAACGTGGTGCTGATCATTGCCGACAACCAGCCAGCCAGGCTCCTGGGCGCCTACGGCAACCGGGAAATCGCGACTCCGAACATCGACGCACTGGCCCGCTCCGGCATCCTGTTCCGCAATGCATTCGCGGCCAGCGGTGTTTGTTCGCCCTCGCGCGCCAGCCTCCTGACAGGACTCATGCCCTCGCAGACCGGTGTTCACGTGGCGTTGCCGGGACAGCCGGAACTGGACAACTGGGCGGCGATCGAGGAATTCCGCAATCTTCCGCAGACGCTCGCCGACGCCGGTTACGTCACCGGCCTGGTGGGCAAATACCACCTGGGTCGGCACGAAAATCCGCAGTTGGGGTTTTCCTGGTGGGTAACGTTTCCTGCCGGGCATACCACGACCTTCTATGACCAGGAAGTGATCGAAAATGGACGCCATTACCGGGTCGAGGAACACCTGACCGACTTTTGGACAGACAAGGCCATTGAGTTCCTCGAAACGCGCCGCGACGCCGCGGAACCGTTCTTCCTCTACCTGTCCTACAACGGCCCCTACATGCTGCCGCCCACCGTGCTGCTTCCGCCCCGCAACCGGCATGCCGAACGCTACCGCGCAAATCCGCCTTCGATGCCGCACGAGCCCATTCATCCCTACCTTGAAGCCTGGGCCAGAGGGAGAGGGCCGACCGATCAGATGCGCGAGGAGGGCACCACGGCGTGGACGGCGATCAACGCGATCAACAATCCGGTGGCCATGATCAATACCGCCGCGGAAACCACCATGGTGGACGACGGGGTAGGGCGTGTGCTGGCTGCGCTTGAAGAGACCGGCATGCGCGGCAACACACTGGTGATCTATACCTCCGACCAGGGCGCCCGCTACGGACACGGCGGCATGTGGGGCAATACCTCGTGGAGCTTCCCGTTTACCGTGCATGGGGTAAACATGGAAGTGCCGCTGATCTTCTCGCAGCCCGGACGGGTGATCGAAGGCCGCTTGCGCAAGGAATTTATCAACCAGTTCGATCTGTTCCCCACTCTGCTCGACTACCTGGGCCTGAAAGACTTGGTTATCGAGCGCTCCCCGGGCAGAAGTTTCGCCGGCCTGCTGCGCGGCGCGGAACCGGAGTGGGAGGACATAGCGTTCTTCGAGTTCGTCACGGTGCGCGTGGTGCGCACTCCGCAGTGGAAGTACATGAAGCGTTTCGATACCGATGAGCCGCACACGCTGTTCGACCTTGTCAACGATCCAGACGAGAAGCGCAATCTGATCGGCGACCCGGCCCACAAGGCGGTGATCGAAGATCTCGACGGGCTGCTTACGGCTTTCTTCTCGCGCTATTCGGCGCCCGAGTACGACCTCTGGAATGGCGGATCGGCAAAGGCGATTCTTCTCGACAAGCACTATGGGCGCAACGACGTTTTTCGCGACCGCTTTCCGGGCTGGCGGGAGCCGTTCCTGGAGCCGGCGCCGACCGTGTTTCGCGATCGCTGAGGGCTTCGCCGCGCCCTCGCGCCAAGGGACGCATAAGCCACCAATTTGCTCAGGAAACGAATGGGATCGCGCATGAAATGGCCCGCTGACCGGATCACTCGAAGCTCGGAGAAGAGCTTCGGCATGTATGAGCAAGCTCTGCCGTTGATGGCCCGGGGCATCGACGTCATCCACCTGGAGGTGGGAAGACCCAGTTTCGATACGCCGGTTCACATCAAGGAGGCCTGCAAGGCGGCTCTGGACGCGGGCATGGTCCATTACGGGGACTTTCTCGGCAACGAGCCTTTCCGCCGCGCGCTGGTGGAGAAACTTGCAGCGCGCAACGGCATTCAGGCAGCTGCCGATGAAGTGCTGGTGACCAGTGGATTGACGCACGGCGCCTACATCACCTGCATGGCGGCGCTGGACCCCGGCGATGAGGTAGTGTTGCTTTCGCCCTACTATCCGCAGCACATCAACAAGATCGAGCTGGCCGGCGGTACGCTGGTAATGGCGCCGCTTGATCGTTCACGTGGCTTCGCGCTGGATGGCGCGGCGATTCGGGAGCGGCTGAGCCCGCGCACCCGGATGATCATCCTGGTCAATCCCGCAAACCCCACAGGCCGGGTCTATAGCCGCCAGGAATTGCAGGAACTGGCGGACATCGCGATCGAACACGACCTGCTGGTAATGTCCGACGAGGTCTATGAGCAGATCGTGTTTGACGATGCGCGGCACATCAGCATCGCTTCCCTGCCGGGCATGTGGGAGCGCACGATCACGCACTTTGCCTTTACCAAGGCGTATGCGATGGACGGCTGGCGCATGGGTTACGCGGTCGCGCCCAAGCGCTTCATCGACGCGATGCTGAAAATCTCAAAGAACGACATCGCGCACGTGAACGTGTTCATTCAGGAAGGCGGTCGCGCCGCGGTTTCGGGCCCGCAGGACGCTGTGCACGAAATGGTCCGCGAGGACTGCCGGAGGCGGGACCTGGTGGTCGAGCACCTGAATGCGATGCCGGGGGTGCGCTGCCCGTCGCCGCAGGGCAGCATCTATGCGTTTCCCGATATCTCCGCCACTGGACTGACATCGGCAGACCTGGCGCGCGCCTTGCTGAAGGAAACCCGGGTTGCGGTGGAGGACGGTGCGTTCTACGGCGCAGAAGGCGAAGGCCATTTGCGCGTGTGTTTCGGAGCCGAGCCATACGAGCGGCTGGAGGAAGCCATGCGGCGCATGTACGCCTTCTTCGCTAGCGGTTGATCGGCAGATCCAGGGTGGAGCGGTCGATGATGCGCCCGCCCTTGATGACCTCCAGAATAGCCTTGGCGTTGTTGATGTCCTGGGCAGGGTTCGCGCCAAGCAGCACCATGTCGGCGTGCTTGCCTGGTTCAATCGAGCCGAATTCGCGCTCCATTCCGAGAAATACCGCGCCGTTGAGCGTGGCGATGCGGATGATGTCGGCAGGCGCAATGCCGGCGTCCTGCAGCAGTTCCAGTTCGCGATGGGCCGCAGGCCCCGAGGTCTGATCCGATCCTGCCACCAGAACTCCTCCGGCGGCGTGGACCAAACGCACATTTTCCTGGGCGATTTCGGTCATTACCTTCATCCACCAGGTCCAGGGCCGCGCCTGGTATTCGGCGCGGGTTTCGGTCCTGAGTCGTTCGATCTCCTCCGGATCGATCGTGGCTCGGTAGAGCGGCTCGTCCAGGTGTTCGGGCTGTTCGGCCAGGCGCGAGTAGTTCTCGCCGATGGTGAGCGTGGTGACCATGGGAATCTGCTTGGCGGCCATCAGCCGGGCGAACTCTTCGGTGATCGGCCCCTGGATGATGGGATGCGCCAGCGTGTCTATGCCCGCGAAAATGGCCTGGCGGGCGCGCAGCTCGCTGGAAGTATGCACGGTGGTGCGGAGACCGCGGTCGTTGTAGTACTCGATGATGCGCTGCATCAGGTCTTCGGGCAGGCGAGGGATGGTCGGCCGTGAGCCCCAGCCGCGCTCCTCGTAGGTGATCTTCAGCACATCCGGCTGCCGCGCGATATGCGCATCAAGCAAGGGCTTGGCTTCCGGCCAGTCATCCACGAGCGTGGCGCTCGGGGAACTGCCGTGGCTGCCGGGATAGGTCACGATCCCGCCGGTGGCGAAGATGCGCGGGCTCTCAATATCCCCGCCGCGTTCCTGTTCTCTGAGCTTCAGGATGAAGTCCGGACTGTTGCCGGCGTCGTAGAGCATAGTGATGCCGCTGTAGAGATAGCCGTGCAACGCCTGCAGCCCTTCGCGGAAGTCGTGGGAGGGCGGTTCCCGCAGTCCTTCGGGAGCCGCTCGCACTCCCCCGCGCAGATGAATGTGCATGTCCACCAATCCCGGCATCAGGTAGCGGCCCTCGCCGTCCAGGACCACGGCGCCGCTCGGCGCTTCCAGCGGTGCGTCATCGACGGCGCTGATGCGCCCGTTTTCTACCGCCACCCACATGCCGGCAACCGCATCTCCGCCGGTTCCGTCCAGCAGCGACACGTTCTCGATCAGCAGATTTTGCGCCGTGGCCGGCGTCATCGCAGCGAGCGCGGCCAGAGCCGCGAGCGAAATGCCTGTCTTTGCCATGCGATAAATCCTCATGCCCCTTAGTCCTCCACCACGTGCTTGAACACGATGCCGTCGCGCATCACCAGGCGCACGTCAAGCACGGCCCGAATGTCGTCGAGCGGATTGTTCGCCAGCGCCACCAGGTCCGCGGCCTTGCCGGGCTCCAGCGAGCCGGTAAGGTCGGCAATGCCGCCGGCTTCGGCGGCATGCACCGTACCTGCCATAAGCGCTTCCATGGGCGTCATGCCCGCATTCACGTACTCGACGAATTCGTTGGCGTTCTCACCGTGCGGCGAAACCGCCGAATCGGTGCCCAGGGCGATCTTCACGCCCATGCCGTGCGCCAGCGCCACCATGTCCTTGGGTTGGCGGCCGAGCTCAAGAAGCTTTGCCATGATCGGGGGCGGCAGATTGCCGAACGGCCCGACCCTCATTTTCTCGGGCGTGTCGCCTACCGCCGTGATCGGATACACCGTGGGCACCATCCAGGCATCCTGCTCCAGGAACAGTTCCATGGTGCCTTCATCGGCCCACATGGCGTGTTCGATGGAATCGAAGCCGGCGCGCAAGGCTGCCTCTATGCCCTCCTTGGCGTGTGCGTGAGCCGTGACCTTGCGCCCCAGCGCGTGCGCCGTTTCGGCGATGGCATCGAGTTCGGCCTGCGTGAACTGCTGCCCGGTTCCGGTAGCGGTTTCGCTCAGCACACCGCCGGTGGCCGTGACCTTGATTACGTCCGCGCCGCGCTTGACCATCTGGCGGACTGCGCGCCGGCAGTCATCGGGACCGTCACAGGTCCCCGATGCGGGCAGTGCCGCCAGCACTTCCCTGCGGTAGCCATGTATGTCGCCATGCCCGCCGCTGGGAGTGATGGCCTGGCCGGCGGCCAGAATTCTCGGCCCGGCAACCAACCCGTCGCGAATCGCATTGCGCAAGGCGAATATTGCTTCGCCGCGCGCGCCGAGATCCCGTGCCGTCGTGAACCCGGCCTCCAGCGTCCAGCGCGCGTATTGCGCACCCTTCAGCGCGAAGTAGGAGTCGGAATACGACACGAAGTCCACCTTGCGGCTGCTGCCGGATTGCGAAAGCAGGTGTACATGCAGATCGATGAATCCCGGCATGACGAAGTAGTCTTGCAAGTCCAGCACTCGCGAAGGCGCGTCGTCCGGGGCGTCGGCCCACCCGCCCTCGATCGAGACCACACGACCGTCTCTGACGATCACCGTTTGCCGGCTGGCCGGCGCCTGTCCGGGCACAGCCAGCAGAGCACCGGCGTGAATGACCGTGTAGCCGGGAAAACTCCGGTAGTCGGGGGGACGGTTGTAATCGGCGGCGGATACAGCAGCCGCACCTGCCAGAAGGCCGGCCGCCAGCACGAAAATCGAGCGGAAGTGGCGTCGCATGATTTGCCTCCTCAAGATAGCAAGATCAGTGTAGCAGGCATTTCAGGGTGCGCTGCGCCGCGCTTCCTGCTGCTTGGAAATGCGCTCTGTGCAGTGGACAGCGGACTCACAGCAAAGTGGTAAAATATCCCTTCAACAACCGCTTGAGCGCCGCCTTCGCCGCGGCGCGTTTTGTGCATGGCCGGGACCGCCCCTGAAATCGTACCGGTAAAGCTCGAAGAGGAGATGCGCCGGTCCTACCTGGACTATGCGATGTCCGTCATCGTGGGGCGCGCGCTCCCGGATGTTCGCGACGGTCTCAAGCCCGTGCATCGCCGGATTCTCCACGCCATGCGCGAACTCGGCAACCTCCACGGCCGCCCGTACAAGAAATCGGCGCGCATCGTCGGCGACGTGATCGGTCGCTTCCATCCGCATGGCGATACGGCGGTCTATGACGCCATTGTGCGCATGGCGCAGGACTTCTCGCTGCGCTACCCGCTGGTGGATGGCCAGGGTAACTTCGGTTCCATGGACGGTGATGCGCCGGCTGCGATGCGCTACACCGAAATCCGTATGGCGCCGATTGCGGCGCTGATGCTGGCCGACATCGACCGGGAGACGGTCGATTTCGCGGACAACTACGACGGTGCGGAGCGCGAGCCGGTGGTATTGCCGGCCCGCCTGCCGAATCTGCTCGTGAACGGCGCCTCCGGCATTGCCGTGGGCATGGCCACGAATATTCCGCCGCACAACGTACGCGAGGTCATCGACGCCGCCCTGGCCCTGAGTCGAAACCCGGAGATCGGCATTGCCGAATTGATGGAAGTCCTGCCTGGACCGGACTTTCCGACCGCGGCGCAAATCGTGGACGATTCGGGCATCAGCGCTGCATATCACACGGGGCGCGGCACAGTCCAGCTCCGCGCGCGCGCCGCATTCGAAGACGATGCCAGCGGCGGAGCGATCGTTATCTCCGAGCTGCCCTACCGGGTGAACAAGGCGCGCTGCGTGGAGAAGATCGCCGAGCTGGCGCGCAAGAAGGTTATTGCAGGCATACAGGAAGTGCGCGACGAATCGGACAAGGACGGTCTGCGCGTAGTGGTGGAGCTGCGCCGCGGCGCCAACGCCGACATCGTGCTCAACAACCTCTATCGGCGCACGCCACTGGAGTCGAGCTTCGGCATCAATATGGTGGCGCTGTGCGGCGGGCGCCCGCAGTTGCTCAATCTCAAGGAACTGCTGTCGCACTTCCTCGATCATCGCCGCGACGTGGTCACGCGCCGTTGCCTGCACGACCTGCGTCAGGCCAAGACGCGCGCGCATGTGCTGGAAGGATTGACAGTGGCGCTGGCCAACATCGACGAGGTGGTGGCGCTGATAAAGGCTTCGCAAAACGCCCAGGAAGCGCGTCGGGAACTGACTGCAAGGATTTGGGCGCCGGGAGCGGTGCGCGGGCTGCTGGAGCGTGCCGACGCTCCTCCCGACGACCTGTCGGATCTCGGCACGCGCGGCTACCGGCTGTCCGACCAGCAGGCGCGGGCCATCCTGGAACTGCGCCTGCAGCGACTCACGGGGCTGGAACAGGACGCCATCCTCAAGGAATACGGCGAGCTGCTCGCGAAAGTGCGCGAGCTTACGGAAATTCTGCGCGACCCGGACCGGATGCTGGAGGTGATACGCGGCGAACTGGAGGAGTTGCGCGAAGAGTTCGGCGACCAACGCCGTACCGAGATCATCGCTGAATACAGCCGTACCGCCGACGAGGATCTCATTCCGCGCCGGGACCTGCTGGTCACGCTGTCCTGGCGAGGTTATATCAAGACCCAGGAATTGGAGACTTTCCGCACCCAGGGCCGGGGCGGCAGGGGCAAGCGCGGCGCTTCGGTCGGCGAAGAGGACTTCATCGACCAACTCTTCGTGACCAATTCGCATTCGACTTTGCTCTGCTTCACCGACCGCGCGCGAGTATTTCAGCTCCGGCCGTTCGAAATTCCCACGCAAAGCCGCGAGACGCGCGGACTGCCCATCGCCAATCTGTTGCCGGGACTGGAGGAAGGGGAGCGGATCAACTCGGTTCTGCCGGTGGATTCCTTCGACCCTGGGCGCTTCGTGTTCATGGCCACTCGCCGCGGGCGGGTCAAGAAAACCCGGCTGGACGCGTTTGCCAGGATTCGCCGCACCGGCATCTACGCATTGAGCTTGAAAGGCGAAGACCGACTGGTGGAGGCCGCGATTACCGATGGCGACTGCGACGTGATCCTGCTGGCCAGCAATGGCCGGGCTGCGCGTTTCGCGGAAACGGCGGTCCGCCCCATGGGGCGGACGGCTGCCGGCGTGATCGGACAGCGCTTGAAGAAGAAAAAACATGAGCTTGTGGCGGCGCTGATCGTCCGCAAGGACGATGGCCTGGACGATGATGTCTGGGTGCTGCAGGCGACCACCAAGGGTTTCGGCAAGCGCACCGTGGTAACCGAGTTTCCGCGCAAAGGCCGGGCCGGACAGGGCGTCATATCGATTCGCACCGAGGGCCGCAAGGACAAGCTGATCGGCGCTGCGCTGGTGCGCTCCGGCGCCGAGGCCATGCTGATGACGGCCGGCGGCACGCTGCTGCGCACCGCCGTTGACGATGTGTCCATTCAGGGCCGCTACTCGCAAGGAGTGCGCCTGATGCGGCCGGATGAAGGCGACCGGGTTGCGGTGTTCTGTACGCTTGCCGTGGACCAGGACGAAGCAAGCGGCGATATCCTGTCCGCACCGGACACGGCCTGACACTAGTGTCGCGCGTTTACAACTTCAGCGCCGGGCCGGCCGGCTTGCCGCTGCCTGTGCTGCGGCAGGTCCGCGACGAGCTTCTGGATTGGCGGGGGCGCGGCCTGTCGGTAATGGAAGACAGCCACCGTGGTCAGCCGTTCGTGGAGCTGGCCGAGCAGTCCGAGCGGGACTTGCGGGCCCTGCTGGAGATTCCGGACGATTTCGCCGTGCTGTTCATGCAGGGTGGCGCTACGCTGCAGTTTGCCACCATTCCCATGACGCTGGCGCAGGCGGGACAGGGCGTGGATTACCTGGTTACCGGGCACTGGGGCAAGAAAGCCGCGGCCGAGGCCGCGAAGCTGCGCCCCATGCGCATCATTGCCGATGGCGAGGCGCTCGCCTATCGCGCGGTTCCGGCCCCGGAACATTGGGAAACGAGCGCGGACGCAGCCTATCTGCACTACACGGCCAACGAAACCCTGCACGGGCTGGAAATCGACCCTCCGCCGGATGTGGATTATGCGCCGCTGGTCTGCGACATGTCCTCCACCCTGCTGTCGCGGCCGATCCCGGTGCAACACTTCGGCCTCATCTACGCCTGCGCGCAGAAGAACATCGGCCCCGCCGGGGTGACCGTCGTGATCATTAGACGGGATTTGCTGGAGCGGGTTCCGGAAGACACGCCGCTGGCCCTGAACTACCGCCGCATCGCCGCTGCCGGTTCGATGCTGAACACGCCGGCCACTTTTTCCTGGTACGTGGCCTCGCTGGTGTTTCGCTGGGTGGCAGAGCAGGGCGGGCTCGCCGCCATGGCCGAGCGCAACCAACGCAAGGCGGGCATCCTGTACGACTATATCGATGCGTCCGGCTTTTATGCCAACCACGTGGAGGTGCGCTGGAGATCCTGGATGAACGTGCCGTTCACGCTCGCCGACTCCGCCCTGAACACGCGCTTTCTGGAATCCGCCGAACGGCAGGGCCTGAATGGGCTCAAGGGCCATCGCGCGGTGGGCGGGATGCGTGCCTCAATCTACAATGCCATGCCCGAGGAAGGTGTGCGGTCGCTGGTAGGTTTCATGCAGGAATTCGAGCGTAGCGCCTGATCCCGCGCCTGCAACTCGCCAGCAGCATCCCATGTTCAACATTCGGATATACAACAGCATAGCCAACGAGGGCCTTGCGCGCTTTCCTGCCGACCTCTATGCGGCGCCGTCCGAGCATGAGGCTCCGGACGGCATACTGCTGCGTTCCCACGACCTGCATTCGGTCGAGATTCCGTCCAGTGTGCAGGTGGTGGCGCGGGCCGGCGCCGGCGTAAACAACATTCCGGTGGATGCCCTGGCCGCGCGGGGTATACCGGTCCTCAATGCGCCCGGCGCCAACGCCAATGCGGTCAAGGAAGCGGTGGTGGCCGGCATGTTGATGGCGGCGCGCAATATCCTGCCGGCATGGGAGCACTTGCGTGGGCTGGATCTGCCGGCGGAGCAGTTGCACAAGGCCGTTGAATCGCAAAAGAAGCAGTTTGCCGGCCAGGAGCTGTCGGGCCGAGTCATGGGTGTGGCCGGCCTGGGTGCCGTAGGGGTCAAGGTGGCAAACGCAGCGGTGGCGCTGGGTATGCGGGTGTTCGGCTACGATCCCGCACTGGCCCTGGACCGGGCTTGGGAACTGTCGGCGCAGGTGGGCAAGGGACGCAGTCTTGAGCATGTATTTGCCGGCGCCGACTTCGTGAGCATACATGTGCCGCTGCTGGATGCGACGCGCGACCTGGTGTCCGGTGAACTGATTCGCGGCATGCGCAAGGGCGGGGTGCTGCTTAATTTCGCCCGCGGCGGCATCGTGAACCTGGCGGCCGTCACTGACGCGCTGGATTCGGGTTGGCTTTCCGCCTATGTTTGCGATTTCCCCGAACCGGAGCTTGTTCGCCATCCGAAGGCGATCCTGCTGCCCCACTTGGGCGCCTCCACGACCGAGGCCGAAGTCAACTGCGCCGTGATTGCGGCGGATAACCTGCGGGCCTATCTCGAAGACGGCAATGTGCGCGGTTCGGTAAATTTCCCGGTCATCGATCTGCCCCGCAGGGACGGTTATCGGCTTACGATCGCGAATTCGAACGTCCACGGGATCGTGGCCAAGGTGTCCGCCTTGCTGGCGGAAGAAAACCTGAATATCGAATACATGATGAACATGTCCCGCGGCGATCTGGCATACACGATGCTGGACCTCAACGATCAGGCGCCGCCTCCGGTTGTTGCGCGCCTGCGAGCGATGGAGGGAATTCTTCGCGTGCGGGACCTGGGGCGGGGCGGTTAGTGCCGGCCCGGGTGCTGCCGGGCCGCGCGGGGGAGCGCGTTTGAGTGCTTGGCGCGCAAGCCGCGCGGACGGTCAAATCATTCCCCAGACCCTGCAGGTGCCGGGGGACAAGTCCATTTCGCACCGCGCGGCGATGCTTGCCGCGCTGGCGTCGGGGCAAAGCGAAATCGTCAACTTCCTGCCGGGCAGCGACTGTCTGGCGACGGTTGCGGCTCTGGAGAAGCTGGGCGCCGAAGTTACATGGCTGGACCGGAACCACTTGCTGATTCGCGGCCGATCGGCCTTGCGTTCGCCCCAAGTTCCGCTGGACTGCGGCAATTCCGGCACTTCCATGCGCCTCTTGGCCGGCCTGCTCGCCGGTCAGAACATTGCCGCGGAGCTGCGGGGAGACGCCTCCTTGAGCACCAGGCCGATGCGCCGGGTCGTGGATCCGCTGCGCCGCATGGGAGCGCGTATCGAGGCGCTGGGAGAAGACGGACGCCCCCCGCTGCGCATCGAGGCGGGCGATGGATTGCGCGGAGTTTCCTATACGCCGCCCATGCCCAGCGCACAGGTAAAGTCTTCCGTACTGCTCGCTGGTCTGGGGGCGCGGGGGCAGACCTGCGTGCGGGAATCCACGCCAACCCGCGATCACACGGAGCGCATGCTGCCGCACTTCGGAGTGGCGGTCGAGCGCTCCGCCGGCGCGGCTTGCCTGGTTGGCGGACGACCGTTGCGCGCCGCGAGAGTCGATGTCCCGGGCGATTTTTCTTCGGCGGCGTTTCTTCTCCTGGCCGGCATTATCGGGCGTGTCGAGATGCGGGCACAGCACGTAGGCGTGAACCCGGCGCGCACGGGGCTTTTGAGCATGCTGGAGCGGATGGGCGGCAATGTGCAGGTTGCGGCGCGCGGCGAGGTGGGCGCCGAGCCGGTAGCTGATCTTGTCGCGACTCCGGGTGCCTTGCACGGCGCCCTGTTGCCGGCCTCGCTGGTTCCGGCGGCGATTGACGAGATGCCGGCGGTTTTTGCCGCGGCGGCCTGCGCTAGCGGCCAGACCGTCATTGAAGGCGCTTCGGAACTGAGGGTCAAGGAGAGCGACCGCATCACCGCCATGGTGGAGGGTCTTGAGACGCTTGGCGTGCGTTGCCGGGAAGCGCCGGATGGCGCAAGCATACAGGGCGGATCGGTGCGCGGTGGAGAGGTGGACGCGCATGGCGACCACCGCGTGGCCATGGCGTTTTCGGTCCTCGCCCTGGCCGCGAGCGAGCCCATCGTAGTGCGCGGCGTGGAGATGGTGGACACTTCGTTTCCTGGTTTTGCGGATGCGGTGCGGCCTTTGGGGTTGGCCATTGAACCCATTGACTGACGACTACCAGCACACGGCCGAGGCGCCCGTGATCACGATCGATGGGCCCGCCGGCGCCGGCAAGGGCGTGGTTGCAGGCTACCTGGCGAAACGCTTGGGATGGCGGCGGCTCGACAGCGGAGCACTCTACAGGGCGCTGGCCCTCGCGTTGCTTCGTGAGGGCCTGGTGGAATCCGGCGAGGCGCGCATCGCCGCCACTCTCAAGGATTGGAATCTGGCCTTCGACACCGCGCCGGGCGAGGATCGCGTATTCCTGAACGGCGAGGATGTGACTGAGCAGATCCGCACCGAGCAGGTGGGGGAGGCCGCTTCCCTGGTCGCACCGTTGCCCGCAGTCCGCCGATTTCTGTTGCCCCAGCAACGCCGATTTCGACAGCCGCCCGGATTGGTGGCCGAAGGACGGGACATGGCGTCGGTAGTGTTTCCCGATGCCCCGCTGCAGATTTACCTGAAGGCGAGTCTCGAAATACGCGCCGAGCGTCGTCATAAGCAATTGAAGAAAAAGGGAATCGATGCTAATATTGCGAGTCTGATTCGCGACTTGGCGGAACGCGACCGCCGCGACACGAACCGTTCGCTGGCGCCGCTCAAACAGGTCCGCCGGGCGGAGGTGCTGGATACCACGGCGCTGAACGTCCGGGAAACGAAACATGCGGTCTGGCGCCTGGTAACGGCGCTTTGGCCGCAAGCGGACGCCGAGTAGCGGGTTACCGTGGGCGCCAGCCTGGATTGCGGGCCCCCTTTTGCGTTAGCCGCGAGCGTACAGGAAGATTGCGCGCGCGAACATTTGAGGCCCTGAATGGCAGAAAGCTTTGCAGAGTTGGTTGAGGCCAATCTCGCCAACAAGAATTTCCGGCCGGGAGAAATACTCTCGGCGCAAGTAATAGATATTTCATCGGAAATCGTTACCGTAAGCGCCGGGCTGAAGTCCGAGGCGCTGATTCCCGCCAGTCAGTTCATGGACGAAACCGGCATGCTCGAAGTCGATATAGGCGACGAAGTCGAAGTGGCACTGGACTCGATGGAAGACGGGTTCGGCGAAACCCGGCTTTCGCGCGAGCGCGCCAAGCGAACCCGGGTTTGGGAGAAGCTGGAAACCGCCTTCGAGCAGCAGGAAATCGTGAAGGGCGCCATCAGCGGGCGCGTAAAGGGCGGATTTACGGTCGATGTTTCCAACGTGCGCGCTTTCCTACCCGGATCGTTGGTGGACATGCATCCGATCCGCGACGCCACCTATCTTGAAGGTCGCATGCTGGATTTCAGGGTCATCAAGCTGGATCGCCAACGCAACAACGTAGTGGTATCGCGGCGGGCCGTTATCGAAGAATTGCACAGCGCCGAGCGTGCCGCCTTGCTCGCCAGCCTGGAAGAAGGACAGGTCGTGAAGGGCGTGGTCAAGAACCTCACCGAATACGGCGCGTTTGTCGATCTGGGCGGCATTGATGGCTTGCTGCATGTCACTGACATGGCCTGGAGGCGCGTAAAGCACCCGTCGGAGGTTGTGGAAGTCGGACAGGAACTGGAGGTCAAGATTCTTCGGTTCGACAGTGAGCGCAACCGCGTATCCCTCGGCCTGAAGCAACTGGGCGAGGATCCCTGGGTGGACATCGGCAGGCGTTATCCGACGCATACCAGGCTGTTCGGCAAGGTCACCAACGTGGCCGACTACGGCTGCTTCGTGCAGATCGAGGAAGGGGTGGAAGGGTTGGTTCATGTCTCGGAGATGGACTGGACCAGCAAGAATGTGAATCCGGGCAAGATCGTCCATGTAGGCCAGGAAGTGGAGGTCATGGTGCTGGACATCAACGAGGAGCGGCGCCGGGTTTCGCTGGGTCTCAAGCAGTGCATGGAAAACCCGTGGCAGGATTTCGCCAGCAAATACAAGAAGGACGATCAGGTTACGGGCAAGGTCCGCTCGATGACCGATTTCGGCATATTCGTCGGCCTTGAGGGAAACATCGACGGCTTGGTGCACTTGTCGGACCTGTCCTGGGATGTTCCCGGCGAGGAGGCGGTGCGCAACTACCGCAAGGGTCAGGAAGTGGAAGCCGTGGTGCTCTCGATCGATCCGGAGAGGGAGCGCATATCGTTGGGGATCCGGCAGTTGCAGGGCGACCCGCTGGCCAATTTCCTGCGCGAGCATCCCAAGGGCAGCGTGGTTACCGGCGTTGTATCTTCCGTCGAACAGCGCAAGGTCGAGCTGGAGCTGGCGGAAGGCGTGAAGGGCAGGATGCGGGCGGCCGAACTGTCCCGCGAGCACGTGGACGACGCTCGGATGCATGTCAAGCAGGGGCAGTCCATTGAGGCCCGGATCGTTGGCGTGGATCGTAAATTCAGAGTGGTTTCGCTTTCGGTGCGGGCTGTGGAAGAGCAGGCCGAGGCCGAAGCCTTGCGCGATTACGAGGCCGAGGTCGGCGAGCGGGTCAAGGGCGCCACGTTGGGCGAGTTGCTGCGCAGTCAGCAGCAGAAGGATGCCGGGGAAGAAGAGAAGTAGCGCCGCGGCGAGCTTGTAGGGCGCGCGGCTTAACGTCCCGGGAGGCAACAGGACACCATGAGCTTATCCTCGCCGGCGGCTTCCGAAGCCGCCGTTACTCGCTCCGAGCTGGTTCGGATTGTGACCCGCAGGCTGCTTGAGCACGAACGGTTCGGCTATTTTTCTTCGAGCGACCTGGAAGCTTCGGTGCAGCACGTGATCGAGTTGATGGTGAACACGCTGGCCTCCGGCGGCGGAATCGAGATTCGCGGATTCGGCAGTTTCAAATTGAGCTACCGTAGCGCCAGGATAGGCCGCAATCCGCGCACCGGAGAGCCCGTGGCGCTGCCCAGCAAGTATGTCCCCAAGTTTCGGCCGGGCAAGCGGTTGCGCGAGCGCGTCAACACGGCCTCCAAGCTGCCGGCCGACGCCTCCGCAGCGAGGTCTTAGGGCGCTTCAGGCGAGCGCCAGGGGCCGCAGCGATGGCCATAGCGCGCTGGGCAAAACGTGTCTTGTATGCCGTGGCGCTGCTCGCGGCTGTCGTGCCGGCAGCAATATTGGCGCTGCTGAATCGCGGTCAGGTAAGCGTGGATCTGGCGTTTGCCGAGTTAAACCTTTCCAAACCGCTTGCTTTTACGGCTGTTTTTGCCCTTGGGTGGCTGTTCGGTTTGCTATGCGCTGCCGGCGCGGCGCTGAAGAGGCGGGCCGGCAGTGGCCGCGCGGTGCAAGACGGAAATAACGCCGATTCCGGCAGTTGACCGCGCGGAAAACGGAGCACCGCGCCCGAACGGTTCCGGCAATGCCTCCCGACCTGACGGTTACGCTGGCCGGTGTTATTTTCGCCGTGGCTGCGCTCGGCTATTGGTTCGGACGTTCGGGAAGCGGTTCGGAGCGGTTGAACTGGCGGTTCCAGGAATTTACCGAACGCTTGCCGAAGCGCTCGGAGAAGGCGGTGGAAGCCTACTTGCGCGAGGCCGAGAAGGAACGCCTGCAGCCCGCCGCCGCCTTTGAACTGGCCACTTATTTTCGATCGGTTGGGGATTGGCGGCGCGCCTTGCAGATACACGAATCGCTTGCCGCGCGGGAAGATCTCGATGCCGGCGCGCGCGCGCAAGCGGGGCTGGAGATTGGAGACGATTATCGTTCCGCGGGGATGCTGGACCGGGCTGCTGAGGCGTATGCCGGAATCGTCGAATATCGCCCCCTGAGGCTGGAAGCCTTGCACCGCGGCCTCGGTATTTGCGAGCAGCTTCAGGATTGGCAACAAGCAGTGCGAATAGCGGCGCAAGTGGCCGAGGACGATCCATCCGCCGGCGGAAATTTGCGCTGTCACTACCTCTGCGAGCTGGCGGCAGAGCAAGCACGGGCGGGGGATTTGAAGCAGGCCGCAAAGCTTCTCAAACAGGCGGCCAAGGCATCGCGGACCTGCCCGCGCCCCAGGATCGAGCAAGCGCTATCGAGCGAGGAAGGGCTGGACGCCGCGCTGGCGGCGGTCGCCCGCCATCCCGAGTGCGCCGAATTGATACTGGCGGGGTTGGCGGCCGAGGAGAATCCGGACCCGCGCGTGCTGGAACGCGGGCTTTCCGATCTGTTGAAAAAAAATCCCGGCCTCGGCAAGCAGATGGCCACAGCGCTGTTGATGACTCCCGATCTGCTGTGCCAGACCACGGCGGCTTGTCTGTTCGAGACCTTGCGCCATAGCTATCCGTCATACGCGAGCGCTTATGCATCACGCTCGCCTGAGGAATTTACCGCCCGGGACCTGACCGCGCTGTCCGCCGAACTCCACAAGGCGACGGGAGGCCCGCCGCGTTGGCGCTGCGCGACTTGCGGCCAGGAGCAGGAAGCGCATTTCTGGCGCTGCGTAGAATGCGGCACCTGGGACAGCGCGCGCCTAATTTCGCCTTTTTCGGCTTGAACTTCCGCCAGATCTATTGTTCTGCAAACGCGCCGCGTTTACCACTTCATTTCACGGATTCATCCGCACAAACTCCTTGCCTGTATCCGCGCCACTCAGGAGCGGAGCCTTGAGACACGAAAGGAGAGCCAAGGATGAACAGATGGATAGCGGCGGCGATACTGGCCCTGGCGCCCTGTCTGCTTTTTGCAGGTCCGGTTAACGTCAACAAGGCCGATGCGGAAACGATCGCCATGGAGCTGCAGGGCATAGGCCCGGCCAAGGCAAGGGCGATCGTCGAATACCGCGAAAGCAATGGCCCGTTTGAGGCCGTTGAAGATCTTCTGAAGGTCAGGGGTATTGGCCCCAAGGTGCTGGAAGAGAACAAAGAGAACATCCTGCTCAAGGAAGAGAAGAGCAGTCCTCCAAAAGCGAATCCCTGACCTTCGCAGCGTTTCGGTCGAACCTACACCCCCTCCCTGGAAAAGGGCTTGCGGCAGGTTGATCCTGCCGCCTTTTTTTTACCCTGCAGCGTTGGCTATGTCTGTGCCGGACTGCCGGCCGGCGCAATGGCCTCTGCTTCGCTGGTTTTGATATGCAGGTCGCGTTGCGGATAGGGGATCTCCACGCCATGCTCGCGGAACAGCCGCCACGTCTCCAACAGCACATCGCTCGTGACGTTGGAAACACCGCTGCTGGCGTCGCGAATCCAGAATCGGATTTCCAGTTCAATGGCGGAGTCGCCGAACGCCTTGACCAGGCACCTGGGCTCCGGATCTTCGAGTACGCGGGGCTGCGCGCTGGCCGCCTGAACCGCCAAGCGGGTGGCCAATTCCAGATCTGTCTTGTAGTGCACGCCCACCCCCACTCGCAGGCGGGAATTGGCATCCGTATGCGTCCAATTCGAGACCGGCTGCGTAATCAGCGTTTCGTTGGGTATCAGGTGCTCAATGCCGTCCCGGGTGATGATCGACACGTAGCGGGCGCCCAGCTTGTTCACCCAACCGTAGGTGTTCTCCACCGTTATGACGTCGCCGGGCTTGATCGACTTGTCCAGTAGCAGAATCAGACCGCTGATCAGGTTGGACACGATCTTCTGCAGCCCGAAACCGACCCCGAAGCCCACCGCGCCGCCGATGACCGCCAAGGCCGTAAGGTCTATGCCCACCGCGCCGACGGTGATCAGGATCGCCAGTACGTAAAGCCCGCTGCGCAGGGTCTTGTTCAGCAGCACCTGTCCCGCCGGACTCAGCCAATCCACGCCGTCTATCCGGCGCTCGGTCAGGCGCGAAATGAATGCCGCGCCGCTGAGGAGCACGGCCAGCAGCAAGGCGATGGCCAGCACCTGGTAGAGGTTGACCTTGAACTCCCCCAGCGAGAGGGTGAAGGCCGGCCCCCGCAGCACTTCGATGGTGGGGCCAAGCAGCCCCCAGATACTGAGCGCCGCCATCCCGAAGGCGATCACAGCAGTGAGCCGCGAAAGCATGGGGTTGCGGATAAGCCGCGACACCAGGCGCACCACGATCCAGGCCGCCAGCAGCGTGGTCACGATGTCCAGCAGCCAGGTATTCGCGCCCGCGGCCATGTATATCGCCAGCGCCACGGTGAGCAGAGCGATCCAGAGTAGCGGCCACAGCAGCGGCTCCAGGATTCGACGCGCATTTTCCAGGCGCGGTCGCCCCTGACAGCGATTCACGATAAGCGAGTGGATCCGCCGGCTGGCAAAGAAAGCCGCGGCGAACAGCAAAGCGCCGAGCGCCAACTGCGCCAGACTCGCTGCTACCGAGACACCCGCTGGCTTGATCGCCAGGATGCCTGTCCAAACGCTGTCCAGCAGTGCCTTGAATCGTTCCACGAGCGGAGGATACCGTATCCCGGCGCGGCCGCAGCCGCTATGCGCGTCCCTCGTGAGCGACCCTCAGTATGCCCACTTCGCGTGCGCGAGCGGCGCTCGCTTGAGGGCTTCCCGGTGCAGACGCCATTGCGGCAAGTGGTGGTCCATGAGTTCCCGAAACCGCGCATTGTGCCGGCGTTCGATCAGGTGCGCTAATTCATGCACGACGATGTATTCCAGACAAGAAACCGGCTTCTTCGCCAGTTCAAGGTTCAGCCAAATGCGCCGGGCGTCCGGGTTGCAAGATCCCCAGCGCGTCTTCATTTTCCTGATGCGCACTTCCGCCGCTTGCACGCCTAGTTGACGCTGCCATTTTGTCAGCAGTGCCGGCAAGCGGGCGCGCAATTGGCGCCGATACCAGTCATCAAGCGCAGCTTCTCGTGCCGCGCGATCAGAGCCGGGGCGGACCCGCATCGCTATCGTTCTTTTGTTGGCGCGCGAAACGGATGGCCGGAATTCGGACTCAATCACGTCCAGCCGATAGCGCTGGCCGGCAAAGTAATGACTTTCGCCAGTCACGAATTCGCGCTCGGTCTGCCTGTCCTGCTGGGCATATTCCGCCTGCTTCCGGCGAATCCACTCCAGACGGCTGCCAACGGCCAACCGGATCGCATCCTCGTCCAGCCGCAGCGGCGCAGCCACCCGCACCCGGCCACTGGGCGGGTACACGCCCAAGTGGAGGTTTTTGATGTCCTTGTGGACGATGTCGATGGGTATCCCGCCGACGGATATACGGGCAAACTCGGTCGGCGTCCCATCCCCTCCGCAATCATCTACTCCGATTGCTGTTCCGCCGGCCATATTCCTGCTGACGCGACGGGCCGTCGCAGGCGTTTCCGCTGCCCGCGTTCGGTCGCGTTTCGTGTCAATATTCATGCTGTGCCTTGACGATCTCGAAGATAACGTTGGTGAGATGTTTGTTTCTGTCAAGCGCCGACCTGATAGCGTTTCGCACTTCGCGCTCCTTGAACGTGTTTCCCCGCCAATCGGCCTTCTTGACTTCGCATACGGCCTTATCCAAGGCCAGCGCCATGGCGGTACGCTGGTCGGCGCCACTACCTGGCGGTGACGGTTCTCGCACCTCGCAAGCCTTGAGGCCCTCCAAGTTATCGTAAAGCGCTCTTAGCGGTGCGCCGTCGATGCCTGGCGGATAAGGCGCGGATGCGCTGGCGCCGGGATTGCTTACCTTTTTGCAGAGTTCTATAACTTTTGCAAGATATTGCTTGTATTCAATCGCCTGCTGCTTGCGCTCCTGGATCAGGGCATCCAGAAGTTTCGACATTTTTTCGTAATACTTCGGATTGACCGCGGACTTGTCGATGATGACGCGGCGCACGTTGTTATCGATGGTCTCGGCCATGGCCTCCTTACTGCCGCGGATGCCGTCCGGCAGCTCGGTGAGCCCGGCCTCACCGCGTTCGACGAGGAGCCGCACCAACGGCAAGTCGTCGAACGCGGACAGTTTCACGCTATCTTCTGCGCGGATGTACATATCGAGCAAATGCCGCATCGCCGGCTCGTACATTTTGAGATCAATGTAATCGCCGCTGGCCAGCTTGACCTCCGACCGCACTTTTTCGTAGTGGTCCACCTCGTGCTTGACGGTCCGCACCTCGGATTGGGAATACCCGGCCGAAACCATTTCGCCCGCCAGGTCGCCGTAGGCTCGTAGCAGTTTGACAGTGAGCTTGTACAACTCAAGGCGCTTCGATTCGTTGTTCTTGAGTTGTTCGGTATTGCCGCTTTCCCGCGCGCAGAAGTAACGCAGGTAGGCTGCTGAGTCGCAGGGTGGCTCAACCGGCTCACACAGCGCCTTCACCGCCTCGCGCGCTTCTTCAAGGCGCTCGCGGCCCAGCCGCAACCGGTCCTTGAGCAAACCTTTCACGTCCTCTTGGTCGAAAGCCTCGAATGCTTCGCCCGTATAGTCCGAGATCGACTGCTCCAGCGACCGGAAGAGGTCCTTGTAGTCGATGATGTGACCGTACTCCTTGTCTTCGCCATCCAAGCGGTTGACGCGGCAGATCGCCTGAAAGAGTCCGTGGTCGCGCATCGATTTGTCGATGTAAAGATACGTTGCCGGCGGGGCATCGAACCCGGTAAGCAACTTGTCCACCACGATGAGGAGCTTCATTTGCCCCGGCTCTTCTACGAAGCGCTTTTTCACCTCCTGCTCGAAACGTTCGATCTTATGCATCGCCGAGTCTTCGGATTCGTCGAAATGCGCCGCCAGCATCTTGCGATAGATATCGTGCTTGCGCAGCTCTTCGGTGAGCCCTTCGCCGGTTTCCTCTCCCTTGATATTCGCCGGCGCCGGACGGTAGGAAGTGACGACGGCGCACTTTTCCGCCAGCGCCGTTTTTTGAAACATCTCATAGAGCCGGCACGCCGAATAGATGCTTTCGGAAACCAGAAGCGCGTTACCGCGTCCGCTCTTCAGGCGATCGCAGGTTTCCATGTCGAACACGATCTCGGCGACGATCTTCTGCAGACGATCCTGTGAACTCAGGACGCTACGCATAGTGCCCCAACGTTGCTTGAGTTGCGCCTTGGCGAGGTCCGTCAGGGCGCCAGTCTTGGCCTCGAACCATTGGTCGATCTTCACCTGAGAAGTTAGTGTTTGATCGATGTCACGCGCCTCGTAGCGCAGATCAAGCACCACGCCATCGGTCACTGCCTGATCGCACTTATAGTTGTGGATGTAAGGTCCGAAGGTCTCGATGCTGCGCTGTTTGTCAGCCTTGAGCAGCGGCGTACCCGTGAAGCCTATGAGCGTCGCCTCGGGAAGAAGCACCTTCATGGCCTGATGAAGCCTGCCTGACTGTGTGCGGTGGCACTCGTCGACGAACACGAACATCTCGCCCTTGGCTTTGAATGCCTCGGGCAAATTAGCTTTGATCGAATTGACGTAGTCGTCTATATCCTTCTTGCTTGGTTCGTCGCGCGCGCCGAATTTATGGATCAACGAGCAGATCAGCCATTCCTCGGCGGAGTTGAGCACACGCGCGAGGTTGGCCCCGCTGGTCGTGCGGTGGATGTCCTCGTCGACGCCCTTGAAGACCTGCTCAATCTGGGCGTCCAACTCGGTGCGATCGGTGACGATCAGCACCCGGCCACCGGCCACATGCTCGCGAATCCACTTCGCCAGCCAGACCATTGTCAGGCTCTTGCCGCTGCCCTGGGTATGCCAGATAATGCCCCCTTCGCGGCGACTCACGCGCTTCCTTGCGGCCCGCACCCCGAAATACTGGTTGTGGCGGCAGATTTTCTTGGTACCCGCGTCGAAGACGATGAAATCGTGGACGATCTCAAGCAGCCTTTTCTTAGCGCAAAGCTGACCGAGTTCCCGCAGCAGCGAGTTGTCACCGGCTTCGGGACGGGCATCTGCTTCCTTCCAACGCAGCCAGTACTTCTCGGGCGTCTCGATCACGCCGTAGCGCAGTCCTTCCGTCTCGTTTCCGGCTAGGAGGAGCTGAACGGTAGCGAAGAAAGCGCGGATGAATTCCGGCTTTTGGCTGTCCAGATTCTGGCGGATACCCTCGGCTACCGATACCGTTGATCGCTTCAACTCCAGCACGCCCAGCGCAATGCCGTTGACGTAGATCACGATGTCCGGCCGCTTGTTGTTAGTTCCGGAGACGGTGACCTCTTCGGCGAAGGCGAAGTCGTTGTTGTCGGGGTCTTTCCAGTCGATCAGCCACGCGGTTTCGGTTAGCGCATTGATTTCGGGTTGCAGTTTCACGCCATAGCGCAGCAGGCCGTAGAACTCGCGGTTGGCGTCGTAAAGCGTCGGGCTGCCGCCGAGCCCTATCGCCTTGCGCAAGCGGTCCAGCACTTTGGTGATAAGCGTGGGGCTGTGCCCTTGGCGCTTAAGCCAGACGCTGAGCAATGAATCTTCGATATTGTTGTTGTCGTCGCGGTCCTGCCAATTGCCGAGATACCGGTAGCCGAGGGAGTCCCGCAGGAACGCGACGACGCGTTGCTGGGTGCGGATTTCGCGTTGGCCGACATTGCTACTCATCGCCATCCTCGACCACGTGCCACCGCCCACCCTTGTCCGGCCCGATGCGTTGCAGCTTTCCGGCTTCCCTGAGCGTTCGCAGCTGCCACTCGACTCCCTTCCGGGTGATGCCAATTTTCTCCGCCATCTGCCTAGCGGTTATCGCTGGATTCGCCGCCACCAGCGCGAGGATTTTCTCCCTAGTTTTCTCCCTAGTTTTCTCCCTAGTTTTCTCCCTAGTTTTCTCCCTAGTTTTCTCCCTAGTTTTCCGAGAGGTGGTCGCAGCTTGCACCCCAGTATGGTCCTCAACTTGCACCCCTGCTTTCTGGGCAGTGGCGTCGTGGCCCGCGCCGCGGGCTTCAGCATCGGCGGCTTGGTATTCCGCCGAGAACGGGAAGCTCAGCCAAAGTCCCTCGCCGGTCGCTTGCGGCACCCACTCCGGCGCGGGATTGCCTGCATCCCTGCATAATTCGACGATTTGACGAATGCCGCGTCCCCAAGCTTCGATCATGCCGGCCCGGAAGAATGTGTAGGCGATTCTGGGATTGTGCGGGTTTGACGAGAGCTTTCCGGCGCGTTGCTCGGCGACCCAATCGGGTGGCAACCGTCCCGCGTTCCAGATGGCGATTCGGTCGTCGTGAACGCGAATCTGGATGGTGGTGGGGCTGGCGTAATCGCGGTGAATGATGGCGTTGATGATCGCTTCGCGCATGGCTTCGCGCGGCACCGGAAGGGTTTCCACGCGATAGATGCCGTCGTAGGAAATCAAGGCGCGCGTGTACTTGGTGTACAGCAGGTCCATCGTCTGGTCGACTTGCGTGAACAGGTCGCCTTCGATCAAATCCTGATACAGCAAATTCGCGCCGCGGAAATAACCGATCTTGACATAGGCTTCCATCACGTGCCGATGCGGTGTCGGGTGAAACAGCAGAACAGCGGCACGCTTGAGCATGCCCGCTTCGCGCAATTGCAGTCGCTCGATGACGGCTTCGTCGGGCTCGTCAAGGATGCTCGGCGGCAAGCGCTCACTGCTCGCGCCGCGCCGGCGGAATCCGTCGAAGGCGCGCCCGTCCAAATCCTTCAGGCCGACGCCCGGCAGCGGCACATCGTCCCAAGTCCGCCCGTACTTTTGCAGCAGGAAACGGCTGAGCGACGCACCGGTGAGCACTTGCTTGGTGCTGCCGCTTCGATAGTGGAATTCGCCCTTGTAGCTGATCGCGTTGGGGTAGGGATCGACCGCGATTTCCAAGTATTCGCCGCCGGCTTCCGATTTCAGATTCACGTCCACCACGATGCCGAGCAGCGACAGCGCCTTGTTGGGGATTTCCTCAAGCAGCCGCAGCGGATTTTTCACGCCGACGATCTCGCCCCGATCATTCTTGCCGATTTCGAGCACGCCTCCTTGGGCGTTGGCGAAGCCGCAAATCCACTTCAGGTATTCGTCCCGCCAAGACGACTTCCACTCGATGTTCTGGGTTTCAGGCGGCATGGGACTTGTCGTCCTGCGAATGTGGGTCGGTCAGCGGCAGGCGAATCCGCCCCGTGAGCAGTTGCTGCATCATGCCCTGTTTGATAGCGCGCATCTTGTCGCGGCGCTGTTCGAGCGCGGTTATTTCGGAGTCCATGTCGAAGAGTACTTCGGCAATGGCGCATTGTTCGTCAAGCGCAGGAAGCGAAATTTCTATGCATCCGAGATGGACACTGCGAATGTGAACAACAGCATCGCCTTGCGCCATCCTGGATTTTTGCCTTACTACGTCAGGGGCATTCAAAAGATGTCCAAGGAAAACTGCGTCTTGACCGGAAGTTCCCAAAACTATTATGTCTCCGCCAGCGTATGCGGTTTTGGGGCCAATGTATGCAACGCATACTCCAATCTCTTCAGGCGTCTCTCCTGAAGCGGCAAACAATAGATCGCCGTTGGCAATGGGCAATGCTGTATTTGTTACGTGATCTGGAATTTGAGAATTTAAATCTGAGACATAATTTGAATACATCGTATACAGTTCGCCATATCGCACACAATGGACGCCTTCCTCGCATAATTCACTGCGAGTGATGCCTTGGCCTTTTGAAAATTCTCCCAACGTTTTCAGCTGGATAACTTCCCACTCCCCGCTGAAGCCTGGCAGGCGGGTTTTGCCGGTGAGGAGTTGTTGCATGGTGGCTTGTTTGATGGCGCGCTTCTTGGCGATCAGCGCCTCCAGCACTTCGAGTAGCCCATCCACATCCGACAGCACTCTGGCAATAGCGAGTTGTTCATCAGTGGTTTTGGGTACCGCTATTTCAAACGCAGCAACACGCTGCAAGGCTAACTTCGGTTGGGCGCCAACCGTCTTTATCGATTCGATGGTTTTTTGAATTGACGACGACATCAGCCAATACATCAAGTAGTCGCGGTTACAAGTGATGTTGGTGATGCAGTCCGCATTCTCGGTAAGATTTGCACCACTTAGGAACGCAGGTACAACACCAACGATCCCAAGAGTTCCAGCGACGCTGATAAAGATGTCTTCGCTGCTGATACGGTAATCTTTTATCGCCGGAAATGCTGCCTTTGGCACGTACTTGATCTCCGTTTGAGCTACACCTCCGGGAAACATATCCGTGACTCGGATATACGGAAACGAAGTGGGTGAGTCGACAAGACGAAAGCCCGGCGGGAGTCTCTTGCCTCCTTTCACTTTAGCAACATCTCCAATGGTCACGCGATCCCAGTCCTCTGGAATCACTCCAACCTTCGTACGCTTGTAGCCAATAGGCAATTCCTCTGCACTCTTGTGGTCAGTGGTTGAGGTTGGCGCTACACTTGAAAGCTTTTCAGGCACAGTTGTCAGCCTCTTGTATGCTTGGCAAGCTTGGATGATTGAGGTCGGGTCTCACTCAGGGACGCCTCAATCGGAGTGAACGGAAGTCTCTCCCTCCAAGTCTTCTTAGCAGTCTTGTTCCCCGCTTGCGGCGGTGCCAATAAGGCAGGGGGGCTGGTCCGAAGCCGCGACAGACGGTGCTGCGCAGGTCGGGCGATGCCCTCTGGTTGTGGGTGTGTTGGCGATTCCCTCAAGACCCGCTCCTCGCGGAATTGGGGTGCTCGGCCATGCAGTTTCTTCCAATGTGTCGCTGGCAGCTAACGCCAATTGGCCGAAAATACCAAATTCAAAGATTCGAATGGTACTCGCACCGATGGGTGGGTGTTCGGTTACATGGATTCCGGGCGTGGCAGTATCTGGAGTCGATTGTGATGGAGCGCTGAAGGCGGATAGTCGGAGTCATGCGCCTATCTGGTCACACTTTCTTCTTCGCATCAGGGATGCTCAGCCATGTCTGACTCGCAAAAGCTCCTGCACAAAGCCTTGCTTGAAGAGTGGCATTTGATTGCTACGACATTCGGATTCAAAAACATCAAATTCCTTAACGAAGAAGACAGGTGCGCATTGTCGAAAACGAGTTCCTCGCTGTTGTCGAGTGTCCTTCTTACATGCAAATACAGGCGGACGCTTTGATTCACACGCTCAAGAGCCATCCCAGCATCGTCTTCACATACAACGTCATTCAACTAGCGCCAGGGTATATGGACTGCGTTATGACTTGGAACATCAAGGGGCGTATGAACGAAATGCCCTTGCTGTCGCTACTACTCCGACTTGTCAAGCGCCAACCTTTGTCCGAATTGCACGAAATATGGCCTGAGCCATTATCGGGCAGACGCTGTTGCCGATCATACGGAACGAGTGCCAGATCGTCGGATGAAAACGAAAATGATCGGGAAATCCTTGCAGTCTTGCTGCTTCTCTGACGGTAATCACACGAGGCTGGTCTGGATGGATGGGCCTGACGGATTGAAATGACCCCCGATCCGGACCAGTGCCAGCTCTGAGCGTAGGAGCCTGACTTGACCACATCAACCTTGGGTGACGTCCTATTGGGTCCATCTTGCCCTGTGGGATCGCCAGGAATCGTTCGACAACCCGCTTAGAATGTGCTGTTCGCAGATTCCCTGAAAAATGCCCCCCCTTGGACCGTAGCCGTCTTGCGTAGTCGCAGCAATTCCCTTTACGGGTTATTTTCCAATAGTCGAATCCATCTCGGTCTTCGCATCGAATTGCACCCATTAGGTCGAAAATCGCTGCTTTGACAGTTGCGGCTGGCCGACGCAATACCTCGAAATCCTTGTCTGAAAGAGGTTCTCCGTGGTCTTTGTGAATGCCGATCACGAACAAACGAGACCTGCTAGTGGCGGCCCCGAAATCCGCGGCATTTAGTATCTTTGGTCCATAGATGGCGTATTTCTCCCCGACGAGCCGCAAGCTTTCATCCAAGACCCCCCGAGCGTCTGCATACCCGAGCCCCACGACGTTCTCCATCACAAAGAAACCCGGATTCGCGTCGCGGACAATGCGGAAGAAATCTCGAAGTAGGTCTCGGCGTGGATCGTTGGCATTTCGTTTGCCAATTGCGCTGAAGCCTTGGCATGGAGGTCCGCCAACAATCCCGTCTAAGTGTCCTCCCACCGAGGCACGAACCGCATTCCCGCAGACGGTTGACAGGTCTTGAGTGATTACGTCCGTGCCTTCAAAATTGACGCGGAATGAATACGTCAAAACGGGATCATTGTCGAGGGCCGCCGCCACTTCAAACCCAGCATGCTTGGCTCCCAAAGAGAGTCCTCCGGCCCCTGCGAATAGATCTACAACCCGTGGCGCGCGGGGTTCACTCACCTCGTTTGTCCGCGATGGCCAGCGTTGACAATTTCGGAATTACCATTTCACTACTTCTGCGAACGAAGGATACTCCCGATAGTAACGCTCGTAGACTTGAATCTGATCTTCTTCAAGATCGAATCCCAACTCTTTGACTCGTTTTCGCGTTAGTCCCCCTGGATTTGGCAAAGTTGATTGCAATGCCATTACCTCACGGATTGTCAAGTGAGGTGCGGCGATGACTTCAGTCGGTTGGCACTGCCAGTCCGAGTCACTTATTCTTTGCCATATATTCCCTTGCTTTGGTGCCTCTGGAAGAACGCCACCCACAGTTACCATAGGCGCAGAATCGCGATACACAATCCGAAACGCCGGCACGAATCCTCCCGGCCGCCTAGCGTCAAGAGCCACTGCCTTCATGAATTTCGTGGCAAGGCTTGCCAGCGTTCGCTGCATTCCATCGCCCTTGCACTGTTCCCTGGTCAAGTCCTCAGGAACGACTTCGCCAAACAGATCCTTTAATCTTTCCGGTCGCTCCCTTGCCGTGCCATAGCTTTTCTCATGGGCGTTGAAAGTCGTGAGAACAACTGAGTTCGGTGGTGCTTTTTCAATAATAAGCCGAAGGTCGTCATTTACGCACTCGTCGAAGTACCCGTCGTAGTCAAGCCAGAGGACCCAAGGCCGCGAGGCGAGCTCTTCGTCTTGACAAAGCGACGTGAGAACCTTACTTGATATACCTCGGCGAACTTCTACGGTTGCGAAAGGTGAGTTATATTGGGCGCGTAGGTATCCAACTTCGTCCTTTTCGATAGAAATCATGTCGTCGATTGAGAGAATCTTGTGAGCCATTACAAAATCGACAAACCAGATTGAACCAAATCCAACATACAAAGCACCCTGCACATCCAACCATTTAAAAAGCAATCGAATGCCGTCGAAGACGAGCTGTCGCTGAATGCTCTTGCTAGGCCGAAGTCCATAATTCACGGTATCGAATGATGCCATTTACTCGCCTCCCACCAAGTCGTCGTAGGTGTAGTCGAACGACTTAATGCCTACATTGCGGTTGGTCATAGTGCTCTTCCCAAGCGCGATGGCCAAGTTCTTCATTCTCTCAGTTGTTACCGAATAGTTGACATGGGACATGCGTGGTTTTGAAACGGGAATTAAATTAGGCAACGTAACTTCGGCTCTGCGCTTTACCTGCCCGATAGGTACTGCATCCGCCATCCTTTCCTTGCCTTTCGCCTCGTCGAGAGCTTGCTTTCTCTCATTAGTGTAGGAGGTCCACCGTTTCGTTAGCTCTCTCATCTTAGGTCGGGCGCGTAGGAATACATCAGATGTTACATCGACGCTTCGCTTAGTCGTTGTAAGAGGAAGAGCGCTCGCGTCGCGCGCGGAAAAAACAACAATGCCAAGGAACCCGGCGTATTGGGGATGCCACTTTGGCCAGTTGTCTAATCCCCAACCGGAGACGGTGGTCTTGTCCGCGGCGAGTACAATACGCCCATTGCAAGCTACGTACCAGCCGAACCTATCGTATTCACGGCTGCTGGAATCAATGTCCTCCGGCTCCGACCCTTCCAGAGGCCGTTGGGCCATTCCGCCGACGATTTCCACGCTTACAGACTTGTCATCGTAGTGTTCTCGCATGGGAACGAACTCATGGCTCTGAAGGAGCTCCATTCGTGCGCCGGGGATTCTTTTGTCGTTTACTCTTATATTCAGCCCGCGCTCCATGTGGAGAGCATAGTCCCGAGCAATCATGCGCTCCAATCGCCTGATGAAGGCGGGATTGGCAAACGAAGCAGCGGCTCCAGACGTCAATTTCTTGACCTCGACAATTACCCCATTCTCTTCTTGCAACTCGCATTCGTCGATTTCGAAATCCCAAGGTGGGTCGTCGCTTTCGATCCATTTGGTTACGTCAATGGGCACTGAAAAAGCCATTCTTAAGCCATCGTTTTCGACAAATGTGCTGCGGATACATATCTGCCGACCGATCTTAAAGATGGCGCGTTTCATCCCAATGCCATAGACGCCAATACTGTATTCGTCTGATTGGACGTCCGATCTCCGTCCGAAATTGAACGCGTGGTTGACAGCATCGTCGAGTGTCATCCCACCGCAGTTGTCGCGAATACTGAATGAACTTTCAGACGCGAAGATAGAAATCGAAAACTGCGATAAGTCGGTACTGTCATCAAGAGTCAATGGGGGACTGCCGGAGTTCCGCCACGCGCTGTCTACGCTGTTGTCAATCAGGTCGAGTATGCTGTCCTCAAGCGTGATGTCTCTCGTAATCATCTCCACAAAGAAACGCTTGGTTGGATCTGCGCTAGCTTTCTGCATACCGGGTGTGTTCATCGAATAACTCCTCTTTCCACTGCAACAGAATCAATGTTTCCAATCGGATTCAACCACCTCAGAAATCCAAGTCGGTGTCTCGGAGAATTAACCGTAATTGGTGACGTAGACACGTCCACCGCAATGATCCCCAACCCAGTTCCGAAGTCGGATACTCGGAGTTCGGGTTCCTGCGGCAGGTGCGCCTGGCGTTCCTTATACTCGCTCGATCCACTCATGAGGGAGGTAAGCCTATTCGTTAATCTTGGGTACGCCAAGTTCATTCGCCTGTCCTCAAATGTGCGCGCAATTTCCGGCCCTTGGGGGTCAGTCGGTACTTCTGTTTGCTGCTGCGGGGTTTTTCGGGGATGGTCATCTCAAGCCATCCGGCGTCCGCTAAAGGTGTGAGGACTTGGTCCCGGAACTTGGCACGATTGCTTCTGCCGAACATCTGCATCAGATCTCTGATCGCTTTTTTTTCAGACAGTTACGAACTATTGTGACTTGGTCCCGACTTGGTCCCAACTTGCCAGACTCTACCCGGTATTGGGTTTCCATTTGCCATGTGCCTCCCAGGCACCAAGATGCTCGTCGTGTTGAACCTGTCGCGGAAATGTTGTCGCCACCCAGTCTTCGGTAACTTCAACCCGCGGTTTGAGCCCCGGTGGTCGCGGCACAATTCCAAGATACGGAGGATGCCGCTGCCGATCTGTTCGACCAGCTCCATGCGGTAGAACTTTGCACAGAAGAGCGGCCTTCTGAGCTCGGAGAGCGTTTCTCCGTTCATGTCGGCAATCCCATGCGCCGCAAATGCTCCTCTACCTTCGCGCTGAGTTTGGCGACCTGGCCCTCAAGTTCCGGCAGCGGGTTGGCGTAGCGCACTTCGAGCGCCTGGATGCGCGAGGCGAGTTGCTGGGTCAAGCTTTCCACCTCGACTTCGACGGCGGCGACTATGCTGGCTAGCCACTTGTCTTCGATCAATAGCGTCTTGATCTCTGCTTCCGTGAGCTGCACATATCTTGAGTACACCGAGTGATTGAGTCGATTCTGGGCTTGCTTGTGATCCCGAATTGCATCCCTTTCGCGTTTCATCAAACCGAGGTAATCGTAGAGGGTGTCGATTTCCGGGAATAGGGCTTCCTTGTCCTTGATTCCTTTGCTCCAGTCGCGGTTACCAAATGTTGACTTGGTGATCGATTGGGCCTGCTCGTGCTCGATACTCCCTTCTGGATACGCTTGTAGGATCGCGTCCCTAAGTTCAATTGCTCGTTTCTGAACGTTAGTTTTGGTGATTCCGGACTTACCCTCAAGGCCCTCCAACGCACCATCTTCAGTGCCATGCTGCTCTTCGAAGTCTTCTCTGACTGACTTAAGTTCGGCAACTTTTTCCTGAATTCTGAGCAGATTTTTTTCTTCCCGATGAAAGAAACGGGCAATCACCAAAGCCGCCGGGACAGGCTCACCAACGTACTTGGAACTCTTGATCACGAAGTCCGGTGTTTCCTTCTTGACCGCAAGCCGAACTGTCCTTCCAACTTGCCAACCATCGGCAACCACCAGGTGAACATCGTCCTGCATGACCTCGCCCCAGTAGTCCATTAGGCGCTGATAAACGGCGTAGGGATCAAGCAAGGGCAGGTCGGTGAAGCGTTTTAGCAGGTCTTCAGACAGGTCCTTGATGAGCCTTCCCGGATGGGCATCGCGACCGATTTCCCGAAGACTCGGTTCGTGTGTCGCGCGCCATTCTTCAAGAATATCAGCAACACGCGCCTTGTAGGATGCGAATTCATCATGTTCCAGGATGGCGGGTTTTATCTGCCGTGTTTCGAGCCGGGTATCGCAATATCCGGCGCGGCTGTTCTCCGTAAACAGGGCTTCCCGTAGCGTGGGGAACACATCCCAGTAAGCGGCCAGCGCATCCACGTCTCGCTCGGGAATGCCGCCCCGCAAATGCGCATCAAGGTCGTGCAGATCCTCGGGGTCGCTGACGTCGATATAGCGGGGGATATTGAGGTTGTAATCGTTGGCGGCCGCCGAGATCTCAGTCGTCGGCACCATGCGCGCATAGCCCGGTTCGTCGCATTGCCGTTCGAACACGTCCACGATGCGGTGTATGTCCTGCTCGCGCAAGCGGTTCTTGGCGCCGTCCTTGGTGAATCCTCGGCTCGCGTCGATCATGAAAATGCCCTTGCGGGTGGCGGCGTGTTCCTTGTCTATGACCAGGATGCAGGCCGGGATACCGGTGCCGTAGAAGAGGTTGGCGGGCAAGCCGATCACGCCCTTGATGAAACCGCGCTCGACAAGCTTGCGGCGGATATCGGCCTCGCGGTTGCCGCGGAACAGTACACCGTGAGGCAGAATAATGGCGCCCTTGCCGCCACTCCTGAGTGATGTGATCAGGTGCAACAGGAAGGCGTAGTCACCGTTCTTGGCCGGCGGCACACCGTAGGCGAAACGCCGGTACTCGTCGTTTTCCGGATCAAGCCCGTTGGACCATGCCTTGGTCGAGAAGGGTGGATTGGCGACGGCGAAGTCGAAGGTTTTGAGACTGCCGTTCTGGTTTTCTTTAAACTGCGGGGCGGCCAAGGTATTGCCACGCTTAATCTCTGCCGTCGCATGGCCGTGCAGGATGAGGTTCATCCGCGCCAGCGAGTAGGTGGCATTGTCCATTTCCTGACCATAGACGCTGATGCCGCCGGGCGCTTCATCAGCCGCCTTGAGCAACAGCGAGCCCGAGCCACAGGTCGGGTCGTAAATTGTCTGGTCCTGGCGGGTGTCGGCACCTATGCCCACTACCCGGGCCATAATCCGGGAAACCTCCGCCGGCGTGTAGAACTGTCCCTTGCTCTTGCCGGATTCGGAGGCGAAGTGGCGCATCAGATACTCGTAGGCGTCACCGAGCAAGTCGTCGCCAGCGGCGTGGTTCGCGCGGAAGTTGAGATCTTCGAAAATGGCGACGAGCTTGGAGAGCCGGTCCTGCATTTCCTTGCCGGCGCCGAGCTTGCTCTCGTCGTTGAAATCGGCCTGGTCGATGACACCCTTGAGCTCGTTGGCTTCGGCGAGACGGGCGATGATCTTGTTGATCTTGTCGCCGATCTCCTTGTCGCCCCTGAGCTTGGCCATGTCGACGAAGCCGCCGCCGGTCGGCACTTCGATCAGCGCGTTCGGGTCTCCGGCGTACTTGTCCGAGACGTACTTCATGAACAGGAGCGTCAGCACGTAGTCCTTGTACTGCGATGCATCCATGCCGCCGCGCAGTTCATCGCAGCTTTGCCAGAGCGACGAGTAGAGCTGCGATTTCTTCAGCGCCATCTCTTACCGCGGCGTCCGCCGGGGGGAAGGATGGCTCCCCGGGCCGGACTCGAACCAGCGACCAATTGGTTAACAGCCAACCGCTCTACCTACTGAGCTACCGGGGAAGCGCCGCGCGATTTTAGCCGCAATGGGGTTTTTCAAGCGAGCAAATGGCCGAGGCGGCGCACGGCCTCCTTGAGGTCGTCCATGCCGCAGGCGAACGAAAACCGCAGGTGGCCCTCGGCGCCGAAAGCCGTTCCCGGCACCAGCGCCACTTCGGCTTCGGACAGGATCAGTTCGGCCAGTTCCGTGTCATTCGCCAGGCCTTTGGCCTCAATAGCCTCGCGGGCGTCGGCGAACAGGTAGAAGGCGCCCTGGGTTGGCGCGCAGCGCAGGCCGGGCATGGCGATTATCGCTTGGTAGAGATACTCGTAGCGTTGCTGGAAGGCGTTCCGCATGACCTTGAGCGGCGACTGATCGCCCTCCAGGGCAGCCACCGCGGCCGCCTGCGAAATGCTGCATGGATTGGCCGTGGTCTGGCTGCAAAGCTTGCGCATGCCGGTCACCAGGTCTGCATTGGCGCCCGCGTAGCCTATGCGCCAGCCGGTCATCGCGTAGGCTTTGGAAACGCCGTTCACCGTGACGATCCGGTCGCGCATGTCCGTCCACACCTGTGCCGGCGTGAGCCAGGGCGCACCGCCCCAGTAGATGTGCTCATAGATGTCGTCGGATACCACCACGACCCGCTCGTGCGCGGCAAGCATCTCGCCTAGCGCCTCGAGTTCCGCCCGCGTATAGGCCACTCCCGTGGGGTTGCTCGGGGTGTTGAAGAACAGCATCCGGGTGCGGTCGGTGATTGCCGATTCGATCTGCTCCGGCGTGACCTTGTAGCCGTTTTCGATGCCGGCGGACACGATCACCGGCGTGCCGTCGCACAACATCGTCATGTCGGGATAGGACACCCAGTACGGCGCCAGGATGATCGCCTCGTCGCCTGGGTTCAGCAGCGATGCGCAGGCATTGAAAAGCACCTGCTTGGCGCCGGCCCCGACCGAAATCTGCGCGGGCTCGAATTCGAGTTGATTGTCGCGCGCGAACTTGGTGCATATGGCGCGCTTCAGTTGCGGCGTGCCGTCGGCTGCGGTGTAGCGGGTCTCGCCCGATTCCATCGCCGCTACGGCCGCCGCGCGAACATGCTCGGGTGTATTGAAGTCGGGTTCGCCTGCACTCAGGCTGAGGACATCCCGGCCTGTTGCCCGCAACTCCTGGGCCAGGGACGAAATCGCGATGGTTGCGGAAGGTTTGACCCGCTGGGCGCGTTCGGAAAGCTGGATGGCGGTCATGACAAGGCTCGGTGGCGCTGCGAGGTTGTTATTTTATCGGCGGCGACAGGCCGACCGGGATGCTAGAGTGCGGTCATGGCGGCGGATCGATTCGACCTGCAAGCGGACTTTCAGTTGTCCGGCGATCAGCCCCAGGCTGTGAATGCCTTGTGCGAAGGTCTGGAGGCCGGCCTTGCGCGGCAAACGCTGCTGGGTGTGACCGGCTCGGGGAAAACCTACACTCTGGCCAGCGTGGTGGCCCGTCAGCAGCGTCCGGCTCTGGTGCTGGCGCCCAACAAGACGCTGGCGGCGCAGCTCTACGGCGAGTTTCGCGATTTCTTTCCGCGCAATCGGGTCGAGTATTTCGTGTCGTACTACGACTACTATCAGCCCGAAGCCTACGTTCCGTCCACGGACACCTACATCGAGAAGGACGCTTCCATCAACAGCCACATCGAGCAGATGCGGCTGTCGGCCACCAAGGCGCTGATGGAACGCAAGGACACCATCGTGGTGGCCACCGTGTCGGCGATATACGGGCTCGGTGATCCGGACGCCTATTTCCAGATGATTCTGCACCTGGTGCGCGGCGACCGGGTGAACCAGCGCGACCTGTTGCGACGGCTTGCGGATCTGCAATACACCCGCAACGAGGCGGAGCTTCGGCAGGGCACCTTCCGGGTGCGGGGCGACATTCTGGACGTGTTTCCCGCCGAGGCGGAACGCGAAGCGGTGCGGGTGCAATTGTTCGATGACGAAGTGGAGGATATCCGCTACTTCGATCCGCTCACCGGCGAAATGGGACGCCGCGTTCCACGAGTCACGATCTATCCCAAGACCCACTACGTTACACCGCGCGAAACCCTGGAAGGCGCAGTGGAAAAGATCCGCCGCGAATTACGCGAACGCCTGAGTGCGCTGCGCGCCGAGCAGCGCCTGGTGGAAGCGCAACGCCTTGAACAGCGCACGCTCTTCGATATCGAGATGATGCTGGAGGTGGGCTATTGCACGGGCATCGAAAATTACAGCCGCTACCTTTCGGGCCGGCAGGCGGGCGAGCCGCCGCCGTGTCTGTTCGACTACGTTCCCGCCAACGCTCTGCTGTTCGTTGACGAGAGCCATGTGACGCTGCCGCAATTGGGCGGCATGTTCCGCGGCGACCGCTCGCGCAAGGAAACGCTGGTGCAGTTCGGGTTCCGCCTGCCTTCGGCGCTCGATAACCGGCCCTTGCGCTTCGAGGAATTCGAGAGAATTTCTCCGCAAACGGTCTATGTGTCGGCCACGCCCGGCCCGTTCGAGCACGAACATTCCGACCTGTTGGTGGAGCAGGTGGTGCGCCCCACCGGGCTTGTCGATCCGCATGTTGAGATTCGCCCTGCGTCGCGACAGGTGGACGACGTGCTGTCCGAAATTGCGCTGCGTGTCGAACGCAAGGAGCGGGTTCTGATCACCACCCTCACCAAGCGCATGGCCGAGGACCTCACGGAATTCCTGGAGGAGCATGGCGTGCGCGTGCGTTACCTGCATTCCGACATCGATACCGTGGAAAGAGTCGAGATCATTCGCGACCTGCGGCTGGGAGCCTTCGACGTACTGGTGGGCATCAACCTGCTGCGCGAGGGCCTGGATATGCCGGAGGTGTCGCTGGTGGCGATCTTCGACGCCGACAAGGAAGGATTCCTGCGCTCGGAGCGTTCGCTGATTCAGACCATAGGCCGCGCGGCGCGCAACCTCAACGGTATGGCCATCCTCTACGCTGATCGGCGCACCGGAGCAATTCGGGGCGCGCTGGAGGAAACCGCGCGTCGCCGCCGCAAGCAACTTGCATTCAATCGCGAGCACGGCATAGAGCCGCGCGGGATACAAAAGGACGTGCCCGACATCATGGAAGGCGCGGTGGTCAAGGGCCGCCGCCGCCGCACCACCGCGCGCCGGGTGGCGGAAACGGTTTCGGATTATCGCGCTCTGAGCCCTGAGCAAGTGATGAAGAAGATCAAGCAACTGGAAAAGCGCATGTACCGTCACGCCCAGGACCTGGAGTTCGAGGAGGCGGCGGCGCTGCGCGACGAAATCACGCTGCTGCGCCGGGATGGATTGGGCCTTCCGGGCTCCGGCGAGTCCGCGGCATCCTGAGGCGTCGACGTTCGAAGTTCCGGCCTTTCAAGTCAGTGCTGCGCGCGCGGCCCGGCGGCGGTCGCGCCCCCTATAATCGGTTCAAGCCCCTGTGGTGATGATCGGTATGAAAACCTTGCGACTGATTGCGCCGGCGCTGTTGTTGCTGGCCCCCCTTGTGGTCCATTCCGCGGTCGGCGAGGATGCGGAACAGGATATGGAGCACTTGCGCGAGAAATATGCGAACGTGGACGATGTGCGCGTTACGCCGATACCCGGCCTCTACGAATTGCGCTTCGGCTACCGGTTGGCTTATGTGGATGCGACCGGGCGGTTCGGCTTTCTGGGCTCGGGCGATCTGGAGGACGTTTCAACCGGCGAAAACCTGTCCGAGCAGCGCCGCGCCGGGGTGCGCCGAGAGCTGATGGGAAGCCTCGACGAATGGGACACGCTCGACTTTCTCCCGGAGCAGGCTATCCACGAAGTGCTGGTGTTCACCGATGTCGATTGCGGCTACTGCCGCCGTCTGCACCAGCAAATGGCCGAGTATCACCGTCTGGGCATCGGCGTGCGTTACGCTGCATTCCCGCGCTCGGGACCGGACTCCGACACTTGGGACACCATGCAGGCCATCTGGTGCGCGGACAATCGTTCGGAGGCCCTCACCAGGGCCAAGACCGGCGGTTTCGTACCGCAACGCCAGTGCGACTCGATGGCGGTGGAGCGCCATTTCGCCCTGGGGCGGCAGGTTGGTCTTTCCGGCACTCCAGCCCTGCTGACCGCGGATGGGCGGCTGATCCCCGGCTATGTGCCGCCGGCGCGCCTGGCGGCCATGCTCGCCGAAGCCGAGGACTAGCGGTTTTCGCCGCCACGGGCGGATAGCCGCCCGCTGGCCGTAGAGGCAGGCTCAGCGTTCGAGGTACTGTCGCTTTTCCTTTACTTCGCGCCAGTCGTCGGCGTCCGGCGGCGGTTCCCCGGCTTCGGTGATGACCGGCCATTGCTGCGAAAGCTCGGCATTCAGTTCCAGGAAATCTTCCTGGCCCGGCGGAATCTCGTCCTCCGATACGATCGCATCCACCGGGCATTCCGGCTCGCAGAGCGTGCAGTCAATGCACTCTTCGGGATCGATCACCAGCATGTTGGGCCCTTCGTGAAAGCAGTCCACCGGACACACTTCCACGCAGTCCATCAACTTGCACTTGATGCAGCTTTCCAGAACCAGAAAGGTCATTGTCGTTCGATTTCCCTGAGATTACGCCTGAATGCGCCAATGATATCAATCCGGCGCGCGTGGAGGCACCGTGTCCAGGCTCAGGCCGTTGCTCTCGCTATCCAGATAGCGGCGCAAGGCGATAACGCCGCTGCGGAATGCGATGTCCTCGAAAGGAATGTCGCGCGGCTCGAACAGCTCCACCTCCAGCGACTCCAGCCCCGGCGCGTACTTGCCGTCCAGCAATTCGCCGCGGAAGAAAAAGTGTACCTGGCCCGCGCCCGGCAGATCCACAATGGAAAACAATTCACCCAGGCGCACCTCGGCGCAGGCCTCTTCGCGGGTTTCACGGATCGCGCCCTCGGCAAGCGTTTCGTTCAGTTCCATGAATCCGGCCGGCACGGTCCAGTAGCCGAGCCGCGGGTCGATAGCCCGGCGGCACAGCAGGATGCGTCCTTCATGCTCCGGGACGCAGCCGACCACCGGAATCGGGTTGCGGTAATGCACGAAGTTGCAGACGGGGCATACTTCCCGGGTCCGGTCTTCGCCGGAGGGAATGCGCTGCTGCACGGGCGCGCCGCATTGGCCGCAGAACTTGCTGGGAGGCGCGGGCACGAAATCAGGGCTCCTGGATATGTTGTTGCGGGAGCGCAGGGACAATCCATTGCGCGTCATGGAATGGTGCCGGGAGCGAGACTCGAACTCGCACGGGTTTAACCCCGCCGGATTTTGAGTCCGGTGCGTCTACCAATTCCGCCACCCCGGCGCCGGAGGGGAAGGATACACTAGTGTCCTCTACCTCTTCATTCATGCAACCATTGGCGCAGGAGTCGCATCTACAAGGGCATGTCGGGTTTCGCCAACAGGACTATCGATCCGGCATTTGTTCGCAGCGCGCAGCGCGGCGACATGAAGGCGCACGAAATCATTTTTCGGCAGTTTTCCGACCCGATCTATACGCTCGCCTTGCGGATGACCGGCTCGCCCCCGGCAGCGGAGGACATACTGCAGGAAACTTTCGTGGAAGTGCTGCGGGGCATAGCCAAGTTTCGCGGCGAAGCGTCTCTGGCCACATGGATACGGCGGATCGCCGTTTCCCGCTGCCTGATGCACTTGCGGGCTGCCTGGACCCGCCGCCGCCAACTGTTCTCGGAGATCGTGGGCAATGAAGGAACCTATGAAATTACCGCCGCAAGGGAGACGCCTGAACTGGCCATCGATATCGAGGCCGCGCTCGACAGTCTCCCGCCCACCGCTCGCGCCGTGGTCTGGCTGCACGATGTGGAAGGATTCACCCACGCTGAAATTGCCAGCATGATGAGCAAGACACCCAGCTTTTCGAAATCCCAATTGGCACGCGCCCGCAAGCGGCTCAAGGAACGCCTGGCTCCGGCTCCGGAGTTGGACGACACGCCGGTGCGCCGGGCGGCGAACGCCTGAAGGAGTTGAGATGAACACCAATCCATTCGTACATGGCGCCATAAGCGATAGCGACATCGCTGCGGCGCTGCGATCTCTGCCGGTGCAGAGTGCCCCGCCGGGCGTTTGGCAGCGCGTGTTGGAACGCCATTCTGCCCAGCCTGGGGCGGCCAGCGGACGGCGGCGCTATTGGGGTGGCGGGTTGGCGCTCGCTGCGGGAATTGCCGTGGCGGTGATTGGCGCGCGGCTGAGCCTGGGAATTTTTTCCGGTACGCCGGTGGGTGACGGCGCGGACAATTCGGCTGCGGAAGCCGATCTTGCCGCGAGTTTCCCTTCCGCCGACGATGCCGCGGCCTTTGCTGCGCTGCGTTTGGAAAGCGAACTGGCAGAGATGGATCTGGATGCGCTCATCGCTTTTTCCCAGTTTCAGGAGGAGCGCTTGCGGGCACTCCCGGTTGTTGATTCTGCAAGGCCGGGACAAGTGTTGAAGGTGGACGCATTCGGATTGGCTACCGAGCTTGAGGATCAGATCGCGATTCTGGATGAAGGGCTGATGCCTGCTTCATTGAACGCGCAGGATCCATCGGTGCCGCGCCTGCTGTTGCGCGAGCGGGCGCTGCTGATGGATGATTTGTTTTCGCTGCGGCACGCGGAAGCAGCCCAGGCGGGATATTTTTATGCGGATTTCTAGTGTCGGGGAACCGGCACGGTTTCGCCCACCAATCACAAGGAGACAGGATGATTAGACATTGGGCATTAGCGCCGTTGCTGGCGCTGCTTGCAGTGCCGTTGCAATTGCTTGCGCACCCGCATGAGGAAGCCGCGGATGGCTCGCCTTCATCCGTGCCGGCCCTTCGATTCGCCCCTCCCCAGGAAATACTGCAGGCATTCGGACGCGGTGGGGAGAGAGGCGCGATGCTGGGCATCGGGCTCGGCGGATGGGCGGAAGGCGCCGTTGACGGATTGAACGTGATGTCCGTATCGCCGGGAGGAGGCGCCGACTTGGCCGGCCTGCGCTCCGGCGACTTGTTGATCACATTCAACGGCCAAGGGCTGAGTGCCGAGAGCGGTCAGCAAGCCTACGAGAAGCTGCGCGGCATGTTGACCGAAGTCGAGCCCGGTACCGAAGTCACGATTGGTTACCGGCGGGGCGATCAGGAGTCGGAAGCGCAAGTTGTCACAGGTACCTACGGTACGCTTCGGGAATATCTTTCCCGGGCGCGCATGGCAGAACTCGCCAGGGGATGGGCGAACAGCGCAAATGGCTGGCGGGGAACGGATGGAGACATGGAAGTAGATGTGCGTGTGGAGGTGCCTGGCGGTGGAGAGGTGGGGCGCGTGCTGCAGATGCGGCGCGGCGGCGCCAACACTCTGACTTTTGCGGATATGGCGCGGCGTTTGGGCGGCCTGGAGATCATCGAACTCACGCCGGACCTGGGCGAGTATTTTGGTGCCGAGCATGGATTGCTGGTGGTCAGGGAGCCGGACGACGAGGATGTACCTTTGGAAGCAGGCGACGTTATTCGCAAGATTGGTGGGCGGGAGTTCAAGAACGTCCGTCATGCCACGCGCATTCTGCGTTCCTATGAGCCCGGCGAAGAGGTGCAATTGGACATCCTGCGGCACAAACGCGGCAAATTGGTGAGCTTCCAGGTGCCCGAAAGAAGGCTCGAGCGCATCGGGCGCGGGTTCGGGGGGCGCCCCGCTCTGCGCCCCATGGAACCGCCGCGCACACCCAGGCCGCCGGAAGCTCCGGCAGACTCCAACTGATGCGGGCATTCCCTACAATGCGCGCGTGGGAGCCGAGGACTACGCCTATAACGCGCCGGAAGAACTGACCGCGCAGCAGCCCGCGGAGCGCAGAGGGGCAAGCCGGCTGCTGTATCTGCCGGCGGAAGGCGCTTTGCAGGACCGGCGCTTCCAGGATTTGCAGGACCTGCTTGCTCCCGGGGACTTGCTGGTCGTTAACGACACGTCCGTGATTCCGGCGCGGCTTTTCGGCGCCAAGCCGGGTGGCGCAAGGGTCGAAATGCTCCTGGAGCGTCTGCTTGGGCCGTGCCGGGCGCTGGTGCAGCTAAGGGCCAGCCGCGCCCCGCGCGTGAAGCAGGAATTGCTTTTCGAGGGTGGAGCGCGGGCCTGCGTGACGGAGCGCCGCGGGTCCTTTTTCGTGCTGGAGTTCGACCGCGCTGTGGATGCGCATCTGAAACGTTACGGGCATGTGCCGCTGCCGCCGTATATCCGCCGTCCGGACGCGCCGCGGGATCGCAAGGCATACCAGACCGTGTTCGCCCGCCATCCCGGGGCGGTCGCGGCGCCCACCGCCGGCCTGCACTTCAGCCAGAAGCTGCTCAAGGCCTTGCGCCAGCGCGGCGTCGAGGTCGCCAGGATCACGCTGCATGTCGGTGCAGGCACCTTCAAGCCAGTCAGCGCCGACCAGCTAAAGCACGTGCGGCTGCATCCGGAGGTGATGCAGGTATCCGCCGAGGTGTGCGCTCGAATCGAGCGCTGTCGCCGCGCGGGCGGACGGGTCTGCGCGGTGGGCACTACGGTTGTCCGCGCCCTCGAAACCGCTGCCCGGCAGGGCCAGCTTGAGCCCTACGCCGGCGAAACGCGGCTCTTCATCATGCCCGGGTTCCGGTTTCGGGTGGTGGATTTGCTGGTCACCAATTTTCATCTTCCGGAATCTTCCCTGCTGATGCTGGTCTGCGCCTACGCGGGACGGGAGCGCGTACTCAAGGCTTACGAGCATGCCGTGCGTCAGCGCTACCGTTTGTTCAGTTACGGCGACGCCATGCTTGTGGAACATCGGAGCGAGGCGGCGTGAAGTTCACGGTCAGTGCAACCTGCGGCGCAGCGCGGCGCGGGCGGCTTACCCTTGCGCGCGGGGTCGTCAACACGCCGGCGTTCATGCCCGTCGGCACCTATGGCGCGGTGCGCGCCGTATCCGCGCAAGACCTGCGGGAACTGAAGGCGGAGATCATTCTCGCCAATGCATTTCACCTCATGTTGCGGCCCGGCGATGCGCGGATTCAAGAGCTGGGGGGATTGCATGCGTTTGCGGGCTGGCAAGCCCCCATACTCACCGATTCCGGCGGTTTCCAGGCCTTCAGCCTGGCCAAAGGCAAGGGCATTGACGAACAAGGGCTGGAATTGCGATCTCCCATCGACGGCGCTTTGGTGCGCTTGGGGCCGGAGCGCTGCATGCAGGTGCAGGAGCGGTTGGGAAGCGACGTGCATATGGTGCTCGACGAATGCACGGCTTATCCGGCTGGCCGCGCTGAAGCGGAAACGTCCATGCTGCGTTCGATGCGTTGGGCAGCACGCTGCCAGGCCGCGGCGCAGGATTCCGGGACTCCGGCTGCCGTGTTCGGCATCGTACAGGGCGGCATGCACGCCGAATTGCGTCAGCAATCCGTGGAAATGCTCGAAGAGCTGGGCTTTCCGGGATTGGCAATCGGCGGACTCTCGGTGGGTGAGAGCGCGGTCTTGCGTCAAGCGGTGCTGGAGCAGACGCTGCCGCTGATGCCGGTGGACAAGCCGCGCTACCTGATGGGTGTGGGCAAGCCCGAAGATATCGTGGCGGCCGTGCGGCTGGGGGTGGACATGTTCGACTGCGTGATGCCGACCCGTCATGCGCGCAATGGACAGTTGTTCACACGCCGCGGGGTGTTGCGCATCCGCAATCAGCGATACCGAGATGACTCCGGGCCTGTCGATCCGGATTGTGAATGCCTGACTTGCCGGAATTACAGCCGCGCTTACCTGCGCCACCTTGACGCCTGCGGCGAGACGCTGGGCTTGCGCCTGAATTCGCTGCACAACCTGCACTTCTACCTCGACCTGATGCGGCGCTTGAGAGCCGCTATCGAAGCCGGCACTCTCGATCGTTTTTCTCCCTACGCCGACTGAAGGCTTGCTTCCGCTTCGCGGACTGGACGCGCTTGGCGAGGGCGTTTGGTCGCCTGCGAAAAATGGCAGCCGGGTATGCGATAATTTTCGTCCTGCCACGAACCATCAACGGACTCCTTCGCCATGCTTCTCGACATCCTGATTTCTCCCGCCTGGGCCCAGCAAGGGGGCGAGTCTCCCAGCATGCTGCCGATGATCTTCACCATGGTGCTGATCTTTGCGGTTATGTATTTCATGGTGATTCGCCCGCAAAGCAAGCGCAACAAGGAGCACCGGGCCCTGGTGGCCGGTCTGGCGGAAGGCGACGAAGTGCTGGCCTCGGGCGGCATGGTGGGCAAGGTCATCGCCCTGGCGGAGCAATTCGTGACCCTGGAAGTGGCCAAGGACGTATCCGTAAAGGTGCAGCGCCATAGCGTCAGCGCGGTGCTGCCCAAAGGCACAATCAAGAGCATCTAAGACCCGGCGCGTTTCGCGCCCGCGCGCATGAACCGCTACCCGCTCTGGAAGAACCTGGTCGTTCTGATCGCTGTTGCCGGCGGCTGCTTGATTGCGTTGCCGAATCTCTACGGCGACGATCCGGCGGTATTGATTTCCAGGGAGGACGAGAGCGCCATCAGCGAAGTGGAGGCCGATGCGGCGCGGAGGGCGCTTTCGGTAGCCGGCATCGAGCACCTTGGTGTGGAGCAGCAGGACAACGCGATTCTGATTCGGTTCGCGTCTGTGGATACGCAACTCGGCGCGAGCGACTTGCTGCGCGAGGAATTAGGCGCCGGGTACGTATTGGCGCTCACACTGCTGCCGCGCACACCGCAGTGGCTTGCCGCCTTGGGCCTGAAGCCCATGAATCTGGGCCTTGATTTGCGCGGCGGGGTGCATTTCCTGTTCGAAGTCGATACCGGGACAGCGGTCCGCCAGCGCGTTGAAGGCTATGCGGACGACTTCAGCCGGCAGCTCCGCGACGCCGGCATCCGGCGCAGCGTGCAGGCACAGAATGACCGTGTGCGCGTGGATCTGCGTGACGCCGATGATCTCGATCGCGCCGAGGATCTGCTCGCCGAACTGGAGCCCGAACTCGACTTCGAGTCGGGTTTCGACGGGACTGCGGCATGGATTACCGGCAGCCTCGGCGACGCGCGGCTGCGCGAGTTGCGCGACAACGCCATTAGCCAGAACATCACGACCCTGCGCAATCGTGTCAATGAATTGGGGGTTGCGGAGCCGCTGGTGCAGCGCCAGGGGCTGGACCGTATCGTGGTGCAGCTTCCCGGGGTACAGGACCCGGCGCAGGCTTCTCGCATCCTGGGCTCGACGGCCACCGTGGAGTTTCGCCTGGTGTGCTATGACGAGAACCAGTTCGAGGCGGCCCGGCTCGGCCGCGCCCCTATCGGCTGCGAACTTTTCTATGACGAGCTCGGACAGCCCTATCTGCTGCGGCGCGCCGTGATTGCCGGCGGTAAGCAGCTCGTGGATGCGCGGCAGGGTTTTTCGGAGGACGGGCAGCCGGCGGTACACGTGGCGCTGGATGGCCGCGGTGCGGACGCGATGCTCGAAGCTACCCAGGAAAACCTGCAACGGCCCATGGCAGTGCTTTTTATCGAGAAGAAGCGCGGACAAGCTACGGATGGCGGTGAACCCATAGTCCGCGAAGAGCGCAAGGTGATCAACGAAGCGACCATCCGAGGCGTGTTTTCCAGCCGCTTCCAGATTACGGGCCTGAACATCGTGGAAGCCCGCGATCTCGCGCTGTTGTTGCGGGCCGGTGCGCTTGAGGTGCCGATCTTCAAGGTGGAAGAGCGCACTGTGGGGCCGTCGCTGGGCCAGGACAACATCGATCAGGGCATGCGCGCCATCATTGCGGGTTTGCTGCTCGTGGTGCTGTTCATCAGTCTCTACTACCGCGTGTTCGGAATGATAGCCACGCTCGCGCTGGGCGCGAACATGATGCTCATAGTGGCGCTGTTGTCGCTCCTGCAGGCCGCGCTCACGCTGCCGGGCATTGCCGGCATCGTGCTGACCGTGGGCATGGCGGTGGACGCGAACGTGCTGATATTCGAGCGAATCCGGGAAGAACTGCGCAACGGCAACTCGCCACAGGCCAGCATCCGCGCCGGCTACGATAAGGCGCTGGTGACCATCGCCGACGCCAACATCACTACTCTGATCGCCGCGCTGGTGCTGTTTACCTTCGGAACCGGCCCGATCAAGGGCTTTGCGGTAACGCTGTCGCTCGGCATCCTCGGGTCGATGTTCACCGCGATCGTGGGAACGCGGTCGGTCGTAAACCTGATCTACGGAGGGCGGCGATTGAGCCGCCTGGCGGTCTAGCCGGCAATCATGCAACTGCTGCGTTTGCGCCGCGAGATCGACTTCTATGGCCGCCGCCGGCTGGCCACGTTGGTGTCGCTGCTCCTGATTGCCGTATCCGCTGCCTCAATGGCCGTGCGCGGTCTGAACCTGGGCATCGACTTTACCGGCGGGGTGCTGCTGGAGGTCGGTTATCAGCAGGACGCGGACTTGGGGACGATTCGGTCGCTGCTGGCGGGCGCGGATTATGAAGATGCCCAAGTGCAGAACTTCGGGGCTGCCCGCGATGTGCTGATCCGGGTTTTTCCGCGCGAGGGCGTTGATGCGCAAGGGCAGGGTGACGAGTTGCTGAACGTCTTGCGCAGCGGTGGCGATCAGGTTGAACTGCGGCGCGTGGAGTTCGTGGGGCCGCAGGTGGGCGCGGAACTCACGGAACGCGGCGGTCTGGCGGTGCTGTTTGCGCTGGTGATGATTCTGCTCTACGTGATGTTGCGGTTTCAGTGGAAATTCGCTGTTGGGTCCGTGGCGGCGCTGGCCCACGACGTAATCATCATTCTGGGTATTTTTTCGGTATTCCAGCTTCCCTTCGACCTCACCATCCTGGCCGCAGCGCTGGCAGTGATCGGCTACTCCTTGAACGACACCATCGTGGTGTTCGACCGCATTCGCGAGAATTTTCGCCGCATACGCTCCGGCGACGCACAGGCCATAATGAACACCTCGGTCAACCAGATGCTGGGGCGCACCATCATTACCAGTCTGACCACGCTGCTGGTACTGGCGGCCCTGTTCGTGCTCGGCGGCGAGACGCTGAAGGGGTTTTCCGCCGCCCTGATCATCGGCGTGGTGGTCGGAACCTATTCGTCGATCTACGTTGCCGGTACCACGGCTTTGGCGCTTGATGTGGGTATTGCGGATCTGTTGCCGCCCAAGAAGGATACCGGGCAGGATGGCGCTGTGACCTAGAAATAAATAATATTAACAACTAATAGTCGCTATTATCTAAAAGAATCTTCAAATAACTTTCTGAGTTCTGTATAAACCTTGGGCGTGCCGGCAAGAACATGCCCGGACTGCAGGCAATCGGTATCCGGCTGCAGGCCAGAGATCCAGCCGCCCGCCTCCTCGATGAGCAAGACGCCCGCGGCGATATCCCAAGGCTTCAGGCCGAATTCCCAAAAGCCGTCCAGCCTGCCGGCCGCCACATAAGCCAGGTCGAGAGCCGCGGCGCCCGGCCGCCGCACCCCGGAAGTGCGCCGCATCACCTGGCGCAGCATCCGCATGTAGATGTCCACCCATTGCAGATTGCGGCGATAGGGAAAGCCCGTGCCGATCAAGCTACCGGCCAGGCTCTGCTGTTTGCTGACGCGGATACGCCGTTCATTCATGCGCGCACCGCCGCCGCGCATGGCGGTGAACATTTCCTGCCGCAAGGGATCGTAGATAACGCCCAATTGGAGCTCGTCTCTGCGGCGTAAAGCCACCGACACGCAGAACACCGGGAAGCGGTGAATGTAGTTGGTGGTGCCGTCCAGCGGGTCGATGATCCACTCGTAATCGCTGTCGCCGCGCGCACCGCCTTCCTCCCCGAGAAAGGCGTGGTCCGGATAACCGCTGCGAATATGGTCCACGATGATGCGTTCCGCGGCCTCATCGACTTCGGTCACCAGTTCGTTGGGGCTCTTGCTGCGCACGGTCAGCGATTCGATGCGGTCGGCGTAACGCAGTGCCATGTCGCCGGCGCGCCGTACGGCGGAAGTCGCGGTGTTGAGCAGGGGCATCATGGCGGTGCGTAACCGGAGTGAGTGGTTTGGAGGGCGGGCGGCTTCGGTGGCGCCGGCCGGCCGGGAAAGTTATGCCGGCAGTGAGGCGGGCTTGACCAGACCCGGAGCGCTGCCATCGGCGGAAGCGAGCCGCGAGAATTCCTCGTAGCGGTCCATTTCCATTGGAAATTCCTCAAGCGTGTCCGGGTGCCAGACGCTGCGCGGCAGCAGGTCCAGGTCGCCTCCATAGACGTGCAGCGCGACTGCCGGATGATCGGCGGCGCATTCGGCTACGTGAATGTCGTTCGCTTGCATCAGGAACACCGAGCCGGCTTCGAGCAAAACGTCTCCCTTACGCACAAGCCCGTGAGTGCTGCAGCGCCGATACAGCGTGTTTCTCTCCCTGCCGCTCAGCATCAGGATGGCTGCCCAGGTGGCATGATCGTGCGGCGGCGTGCGCAAGCCGGGACAAAAGCAGATGCGCATCATCGCCAGGTTGGGAGAACGATAGAAAATCTGCCGGTCGGGGGCCTCCTCCGGCGTACCGCAGGCGCAGAAATCAAGGGCTGCATGCACTTCGTCCAGACGCTCGCGCAAAGTACCAAGCATGCGCCGCATCGACTCGCAAGGGTTTGGACCTCGCGCCGCTCGTGCCCCCTGTTCAACCAGATCGAAAACGTGCAAACCGGAACCTCGGAGAGGACTTCCCCAAAAACGCTATTGTAATCAAAACGAATTGGTATGCTACGCAGCCCAGCGCAAGCCCCCGGGCCATGACCTTTCACCCCTCGAGCAAGCAGCAAATGTCCGGCTCCGAAACGATTTACATGGATTACGCGGCTTCCACACCGGTGGACCCGCGGGTGGCCGCGCGCATGAGCGCGCTGCTACGCCAGGGGCCGTACGCCAATCCCTCTTCGCCGCACGCGCCCGGCACGGCGGCAAGGCGGCTGGCTGCCGAATCCGCGGCTCAGGTGGCTGCGCTGGTGGGCCTGAGCGCCGAAGAAATCGTGTTCACTTCCGGCGCCACCGAGTCTATCGGCTTGGGCGTTATCGGCGCGGCCCGCTTCCGCCGTGCCGAGGGGCGGCACGTTATAACCGGCCTGAGCGAGCATCCCGCGGGCTTGAATTCCTGCTTGGCCCTCAAGCGCGAGGGTTTTGAAGTGACCTGCCTGGAACCGGATCAACACGGCGTGATAACCCCGGATGCGCTGCGCGCAGCCCTGCGCAGCGACACGGTTCTGGTTTCGCTGATGCATGTGAACAACGAGATCGGCGTGGTCCAGGATGTGACGGAATTCGCCGCCATCTGCCGGCGCCATGGCGCCTGGCTGCATGTGGACGCGGCCCAGAGTGCCGGCAAGCTGCCGCTCGATATGCAGGCGCAGCAAATCGATCTGCTCTCGCTTACCGCGCACAAGATTTACGGGCCCAAGGGCGTGGGCGCGCTGTGCATCAATCGCCAGCGCATTCCGCGCATAGAGCCCCTGTTGTACGGCGGGGGACAGCAGCGCGGCCTGCGTCCGGGAACACTGCCGACGCACCAGATCGCCGGGCTGGGTCAGGCCTGCGAACTCGCCGTGCAAGACATGGAGGCGCAGACCAAGCGTGTCGGCGCGCTGCGGGAACGGCTCTGGGAGGGGTTGTCCGCGTCCGGCGGCGTACTGCTCAACGGCGCCGGCGCCGAGCGCGTACCCGGCATTCTCAGCGTAAGCGTGGAGGGCGTGGAGTCCAGCAGTCTGCTGAAAGCACTGGACGGAATTATTCTGTCACTGGGCTCGGCGTGTTCGCGTGCCGGCGACGAACCTTCCGCAGTGTTGCGGTGTCTCGGCCGTCCACCGCTGCTGGCGGCTAGTACGCTGCGTTTCAGCATCGGAAAGTTCACTACGGAGAAGGAAATCGACAAAGTACGCAAGATATTTGGAAAAAGTGTGGCTGCATTACGCGCTCTGGCTGACGAAGAGCCTGCTTTAGGGCCAGGTTCGGGCCATATCACTGTGGGCGAAGCCGGCCGGCGTAATTCAGGAACCTGGGTGCGGCTGGAAGCACGCTGGGACGGCAATGCGGCTGTGGAGACTGCGTTCCGGGTGCTGGGGCCGCCGCTGCTTCAAGAGGCGGCGCGCAGCGGCGCAAGTGCGTTGAGATCGATGGGCATGCAGCTCAAGGTGGCTGAGTGGGCGCGGCAGGTGGACGATGTCCTGGCGCCGCCGCCAGAAGCGCGGGCACTGCTTCTGTGTGCTCGCGATGCCTTGCAAGCTTGCCTGCGGGGCAGAGATAATTGGCGGTCGGGCACATCAGAATGAGGTTGATTGCATGAGCTTGCGGCTTACTCCTCGTGCCGAGGCCAGAGTGCTTGAGTATCTGCGGCGCCGTGGCGGCGGCGTGGGTCTGCGCGTCGGTGTTACCGAGACCGGCTGTTCCGGCTATTCCTACGTTCTCGATTACGCCGACGAGGTGGGTAGCGATGACGTGGTGATGCGGCAAAACGAATTAAGTATCGTTGTGGCGCGGCAGTGTTTGCCCTTGTTGGAGGGCACCGAAGTGGACTTTGTTCAGAAAGACCTGAACGAGCAGTTCGTGTTCGCCAATCCGAACGCGGCCGGAGAATGCGGCTGCGGCGAAAGTTTTACGGTATGAGCGAGCGGACACTGTCGATTATCAAGCCCGACGGTGTGGCGCGCGGCCTGATCGGCGAGATCTACAAGCGCTTCGAGGCATCGGGTCTGCGCATTGTGGGCGCCCGCATGGACTGTCTTGATGAGAACAGGGCACGCGCGTTCTACCGCGTGCATAGCGAGCGGCCGTTTTACGACAGCTTGGTGGCCTACATGACTTCGGGACCCATCATGGTGCAGGTGCTTGAAGGCGACAATGCGGTGCAGCGTAATCGCGACCTGATGGGCGCCACGGACCCGGCCCAGGCGAATGCGGGCACGGTGCGCTCCGACTACGGCGAGAGTATCGAACGCAACGTGGTGCACGGTTCGGACGGCCTCGGCTCCGCCAGGGAGGAAATCGACTTCTTCTTCCGCCCGGACGACCTGTATTCGCGCTAGGGCTTCGCAGGCCCCAGGTTCCGATGCCGGATGCCTCATCCTTGCTGGGTTTGCCAAGAGGCGAACTGGAAAGCTGGTTCGTCGCGCAAGGCGAGGCGGCCTTCCGCGCCCGGCAGTTGATGCGCTGGCTATATCGCCGCGGCGAGCTGGAGCCGCTGCGAATGACGGACATGACCCTGGCCTTGCGGGAATCGCTGAGCGCTTCCGCCGGGTTGGAACTACCGCCCATCGTGCGCCGCCAGCGCTCGTCGGATGGCACCCGCAAGTGGCTGCTGGATGTGGGCGGCGGCCAGGTCGTCGAAACCGTCTTCATCCCCGAGCCAAACCGCGGTTCCCTTTGCGTCTCCTCGCAGGTCGGCTGCGCCGTGAATTGTCCGTTCTGCGCCACCGGCCAGATGGGGTTCAGCCGCAATCTGAGTGCTGCGGAGATCGTGGCGCAGGCGCTTATCGCGCGGCGCGAACTGGAGCCGGAAGGCCGGGGCATCACCAATATCGTGTTCATGGGCATGGGCGAGCCGCTCGCGAATCTTCGCGAAGTGACTCGCGCCGCCTCGATATTCGTGGACCACTTGGGACTGGGTCTGTCGCGGAGGCGCGTGACCCTGAGCACCAGCGGCATTACGCCGCGCATCGCCAAGCTCGCGCAGGTGTCCCGGATAGCGCTCGCTTTGTCCCTGCATGCGCCCACCGACGCTCTCCGCAATCAACTGGTGCCTTTGAACAAGCGCTACCCGCTCGGGCCTCTGCTTGAGGCATGCTGGGACTATGCCCGCGCCACGCAGAGCCGTGAAGTGACCTTCGAATACGTCATGCTGGATGGCGTGAACGATCAGCCCACGCAGGCCAGGACGCTGGCCGGCCTGCTTCGCAATCGACCGGCCAAACTCAACCTCATACCGTATAACCCGGTTCGCGGCACGCCGTTTCGCTGTTCGCCGCCGCGCGCTATTGACCGGTTTCGGCAAACGCTTCTGGATGCCGGGGTAATGACGATCACGCGCAAGACTCGGGGCGACGATATCGACGCCGCCTGCGGGCAATTGCGCGGCACGGTGCACAACGGTATGAGCGTCCCGGCCGACATGAGGGCGCGGGCATGAGGGCCGCGGCGGTATTGGCGCTGGGCCTGCTGGCCGCCGGCTGTCAGGCGGGCCTGACAGCGAATCAGCAAGCTGCCGCGCTGAATCTGGAACTGGGCGCTTCCTACCTTCGGCAGGGGCGCCTGGAACTGGCTCGCGACAAGCTGCTGCGCGCGTCGCGGCAGGACCCGCGCTCGGCGGAAGCCCACCGCGTGTTGGGGATGGCCTACGAACGCCTGGGCGACGCGAGCGGAGCGGAACAGCACTACGGGCAGGCCGTGCGCCTGGCGCCGCGCGACGTGGAGGCACTCAACAGCTTTGGAGTGTTCCGCTGTCGGCAGCCTGGGACGAACCGCCAAGGGCTCCGGCTGCTGCGGCGCGCGGCCGAAAATGCGCCCCCCGACAGGCGCGCCTCGGTGTACGCTAACGGCGGACTGTGCGCGCTGGCCGGGGGCGGAGGCGACGCCGCAGAGTGGCTTCGGCGGGCGTTGGAACTGGACCCGGGCCAAAATCATGCGCGCATGCTTCTTGAGCGCCTCGAAACAGGCAACTGAGTAGGAGAATTATGGAGATGGCACAGGCAACCTCAACGTCTGCCAGCACCTTCGGAGAGCGGCTGCAATCCGCGCGCCGGGCCCAGATGCTAGCGGTAGAAGACGTGGCACAGGAACTGAGGCTGTCGCCGGATGCCATCAACGCACTGGAGTCCGGGCAAATCGAGATGTTCGGTGCGCACGCCCACGTGGTCGGCCACCTGCGCTGTTACTGCAAGCTTTTGGATATCAGCGCCGATGAATTGCTGGTCGATTACAGCAGCAAGTATCCGGATTGGCGCCGCTTGCCGGCCAAGGTGGGACTGGCGCCATCGCGTATCCAGCGCTGGGGGCGCCTGAAGCTGGTGGCCTGGATTCTTGGCATTGCGGCGTTCATCCTGATTGCCTACCAGTTTTGGGGCGGTCTCGTTCTGAGCTGGTTCGCGGACTGAGCAGCCAAGCCGCGGTCTCCCGCTAAGAAGTTACCGCAGGGACCGTGGCGTCCAAGCGCATTCAATCGGTACGCGGCGTCCGGGACCTCTTGCCGGACGATACCGAGGCATGGCGGCGCGCGGAAGACATCGTGCGCGCCACCCTTGAGAGCGGTGGCTATCGGGAGTTTCGCGTGCCGGTCCTCGAGGACGCAGAACTCTACCGGCGTTCGGTGGGCGAGTACACCGACATCGTGCAAAAGGAGATGTACCTACTTGAGGGAAGCAGGGGGCAGACCCTAGCGCTGCGCCCGGAGGCTACTGCCGGCATCCTGCGGGCAGCGCTTGAGCATGGCCTGCATCGAGGGCGGCATCGGTTTTGGTGCGCGGGCCCAATGTTTCGCAGGGAGCGGCCGCAGCGTGGCCGGCTGCGTCAGTTTCATCAATTCGACGCCGAAGCGATCGGTTACCCGGGACCCGACATCGACGCCGAGTTGATCGCGCTGGCCGCGCGCATTTTCCGCGCTCTGGGAGTGGAGAATGTCGCCCTGGAGATCAACAGCCTGGGCGGTGCGGCTTGCCGCCGTGCCTACCGGGCCAGCTTGACGGACTATTTTCAGGATCACTTTGAGGCTCTGGACGCCGATAGCCGGCAACGTCTTAACGCCAATCCGCTGCGAATCCTCGACAGCCGCAATCCGGAAATGTCCGATTTGATCGCCGGCGCGCCGGACATTGCCGAATTTCTGGAGCCGGAGGCCGCCGAGCACTTTTCGGCTCTGGAATCGCTGTTGGCCGCGGTTGGGCTGAGCTACCGCCGCAACCCGAGGCTGGTGCGCGGCCTTGACTACTATACGAACACGGTTTTCGAATTTCTGGCCGACGGATTGGGCGCCCAGAACGCCGTGTGCGCCGGGGGGCGCTACGATGGCCTGGCCGAGCAGCTCGGTGGCCCGGCCACCCCCGCAGTCGGCTGGGCGATGGGCATCGAACGTCTGCTGGAGCTCACGTCGGACGCCGAGGAGACGGCGCAAACTCGGGCGTACATGGTTCTTATTGGTGGGCTGGACGTGCAGCAGGCGGGACTGAGGCTGGCCGAAGCATTGCGCACCGAATGCCCCTTCCTCCAGTTGGAAATGCACTGCGGCGGAGGCGGCGCCAGCACCCAGATGCGGCGGGCAAGCCGGTCGGGAGCGTGCTACGCCGTAATCGTCGGAGAACGGGAACTGGCCGCAGGCCGGGTAGGTCTCAAGGACTTGCGGGGCCAGAACGCTCAGGAAGAAGTTCCGCTTTCGGAGCTCGCGCGCGCACTGACGGAGCGCGCGGGCCGTACAATTCCGGCTCATGGATGACTTTCTAACGGATCAGCAGCAAGCCGCGCGCGTAAGGGGCTGGCTGCGCGTCTATGCGCCGGCGGCTATTGTTGCGCTTGTCGTGGGTATAGGCGGCTATTTTGGCTATGCTCAGTGGCAGGCTCGCGAAGCGCGCCAGTCCGGCGAAGCTTCCGAGCTCTTCGAGGAACTGCGGGCCGTTCTCGGTTCCAGCAATCGCGATTCCGCCGAGGAACTCCATCAGCGCTTGCTGACCGAGTATCCGGACAGCGGGTATGCCGACCATTCACGCCTGATGATGGCCAAGGAATACGTGGACACTACGCGCCCGGTAGATGCCGCCGAGGAATTGGAGGCGCTGGTCGCCAGCACCTCCGACAGCGACTTGCGGCAATTGGCTCGGCGGCGGCTGGCCCGCGTATATCTGTATCTGGACCGCCCCGGCGACGGCCTGGAAGCGCTGGATGCCGAACCGCCATCCGAGGCCTGGGAGCAACTGACCGCCGACATGCGCGGCGACCTGTATCGAGCGCTGGGCCGTATTGACGAGGCGCGGGAAGCGTACAGTTTGGCCCTGGCACGCAGCGGTCAAGTGGATGCGAGCTGGATTCGCATGAAACTGGATCATCTCTCCGGTATGGACGCTACGCAGGCGGAATCCGAATCCGAAGCCGAGGAATCTCAGGAAGCAGAGGAAGCCGTCGCCGATGCCGAACCCGAGGCCGAAACCGAAGCTGAATCCGAGGACGCGGAGGAAGTGACCGAAAAAGCCGGCGCCAGTGAGGAAGAGTCCGGCGCTGCCGCGCCGCAGCAGGAATGACGATGAATCGACCATTAAATCCGATGCGGACGGGCCCGCACCCGGGTCTGGTTCTCGCGCTCGCCGCAGCCTTGCTGCCTGGCTGCGGAGTGTTTGGCGGCGGCGACGAAGACGAAGCGCGTCAGCCGCGTGCGCTGACCGAGTTTGCCGAGCAGTTGCGGTTGCGGCGCGCGTGGTCGGCCAAGGTTGGCGACGGCGGCGGTGAATTGCGTCTGGCGCTGCGCATAGTCGGCGACGGCGCGCGTGTCTATGCGGCCGCTACCGACGGCACCGTGCAGGCCTTTGAGGCCGAGAACGGCCGCCGCCGCTGGAAGCAGGACACGGACCTGGGGCTGTCTGCCGGCCCGGCGGTCGGTAACGGCTACCTGGCGCTGGCCTCTTCGGGCGGCTGGGTGGTAGTGCTGGATGCCGCCACAGGCGCGGAGCAATGGCGGGCATACGTGAAAGGAGAGGTGCTGGCGGCGCCGGTAATCGGTAGCGGCCGCGTTTATGTCCGCACGGTGCACGGCTTCCTTTACGCGTTCAGTCTGGAAACCGGCCAGGAGCTCTGGTCAGTGTCGCAAAGCATGCCCAGACTCAGCCTGCGCGGCACTTCGGCGCCGGTGCTGCAAGGCCAATTGGTGATTTGCGGTTTCGACAACGGCCGCCTCGCAGCCTATCAGCAGTCCGACGGAACCCGCGTCTGGGATCTGCCTTTGGCGGCTCCGGCGGGCCGCAATGAACTGGAACGGCTGGTGGATTTGAACGGTGAGATCCAGGCGGTGGGCAATGATGTCTATGTGGCCGGCTACAACGGTCTGCTGGCCGCGGTGGCCGCGGAATCGGGCGAGTTGCTCTGGTCCCGGGAGTTCTCCGGCTACAACGGCTTGGTCGTGGACGCCAATAATGTCTATTCCGTCAGCGATTTGGGGCAGGTCAGCGCCCACGCCCGCACCGGCGGCACTCCGCTGTGGTCGGAGGATCTGCTCGAATACCGGGACCTGTCGCGGCCCGCGTTGTTTGCGGCCCACCTGGTGGTTGGCGATCTCGAAGGCTATTTGCACGGTTTCAACGTGTTCAGCGGCAAACTGGAGTCGCGGACCCGCGCCGGGAACGGCAGGATTGCATCGCAGCCGCTGGTGATGGGGGAGATGCTCTATGCCCTCACCGTCTCGGGCGAGTTGACCGCTTGGCGTTCCGACAGCGCGGCCGCATCCTGACGCGCGGGCATGAGGCCGGCTGGCCATGCTCCCGGTTGTTGCCCTTGCGGGGCGCCCCAATGTGGGCAAATCGACGCTGTTCAACCGGCTCGCCGGTAAGCGCGAAGCCCTGGTTGCCGATTATCCCGGGCTAACCCGCGACCGCCGCCACGGCTTGGTGCGCCTTGCGGGGTGCCGCGCCATACTGGTGGACACACCCGGTGTGGGGCAGGGTGGCGAGTGGGGCGAAATGCTGCGCGCGCAGACCGAGCGGGCACTGTCCGAAAGCAGCGTGGCGGTGCTGCTCACCGATACCCGCGAGGGCTTGTGCGCCGCCGACGAAGCGGCCGCGCGCTGGGTCCGGGAAGCGGGTTGCGCGGCCATACTGGCGGTTAACAAGTCTGAAGGCCGCGCGCCGGAGCTCAGCGTGGCGGAATTCCACGCTCTGGGCATTGCCGAACCGCTGGCCATTTCGGCGCTGCGGGGCGACGGCGTCACGGCGCTGGCCGAGCGCCTGGCCGGGATGCTGCCCGCAGCTCCAGAGCCCGAGGCGGATCGAGGCAAGCGCACGCGCATCGCCATCATCGGCCGCCCGAACGTCGGGAAATCAACCCTGGTCAATCGCTACTTGGGCGAGAACCGCATGCTGGTGCGCGACGAGGCGGGCACCACCCGCGACAGCATAGCGCTGGACTTCGACTACGCCGGACAGCCATGCACCCTGGTCGATACTGCCGGCATAAGGCGTCGCACGCGGGTGGCGCCGGGCCCGGAACGGCTCTCGGTAGTCCAGGCGCTGCAAGCAATCGAACAGGCCGACGCGGTGATTTTCCTGCTGGATGCCCGCGAAGGCGCTACCGAACAGGATCGGCGGCTGATTGCACTGGCCCTGGAGCGCGGCCGGGCCATGGCGATCGGCGTGAATCAATGGGATCGGATCCCGCGTGATGAGCAGGCGCGTCGTAATGCCGAACTGGAGCGGCAAATGAAATTCCTGGACTTCGTTGACATACATCGCGTATCGGCGCTGCGCGGGTGGCGCGTGGAGCGTCTCCTGGCCAGCGCGTTGGCCGGCGCCGACGCTGCTGCCAGCGATTTACCGACCGGCAGACTGAACGCGGTACTGCGCGACGCGATCCGAGAGCATGCAACACCCCGCCGGGGAGGGCGCAGGATTCGCCTGAATTACGCGCATCAGGGCGGCAAGCGGCCGCCGCTGGTGGTGATACACGGGCGCCAGACCAAGCACCTGCCTGCCGACTTTCGACGTTTTCTCGCGCGCCGGATTCGTGACCGCTTTGCCTTGCGCGGTACACCGCTGCGCATAGAACTTCGCAGCGGGCCGAACCCTTATGTCGGCAATTCAGCCTGACGGTTCGCGGTCATGGACGCGGGCCAGCAGCGCTCCCCGCGCCAGCCGGGCCCGCAGGTCGCTGCCGATTGCTGCGCCCTCTGCGTCGGTGAGAATTTTTCCGTCCGCCCCAGTCACAATCGCGTAACCGCGGTTGAGAGTGTTTTGCGGGCCCAGGCCCCGCAGCGCCGATTGAGCGATCTCCACGCGCCGGGAAGCGGAAACAAGCTGTGCCTGCGCGCCGGTTGTCAGCCTTCGGACCCACCCGTCCATTTCCGCTTGCAGCTTACGGGCCCTTGCCTGGGGTGATGCCGAGCTCAGGCGCAGGCGCAGCGTGGAGAGCGTCTGCCCAGCGGGCCGCGGCAGCCGCGCTGCCGCGCTCCGCAGCCGTTCATGCAATTCGTCGAGCCGCTGGCCGCACTGCATCAGCCGAGCCGGCGGGCCAGCGCGATTCAGCCTGCCGCGCAACTGCTGCAAGGACTGTCCATGCCGCGTAGCAAGCGAGAGCACAGCGCGCAGAATACTGCTGTTCGCGCGCTCCACGCGGCGCAGCCAATCGGCTGCTTCGGGCGTGGCGATTTCCGCCGCCTGGGACGGCGTGGCAGCCCTCCGGTCGGCAACGAAATCGGCGATCGTGTAGTCGGTCTCGTGACCGACGCCGCTGATCAGGGGTAAAGGAAAAGCGGCGATGGAGCGCGCCAGGCGCTCGTCGTTGAAGGTGGCCAGGTCCTCCAGGCTGCCACCGCCGCGTGCCAGGATAACCAGGTCGCAAGCGCCGTGCTCGACCACCGAGTGCAGCGCGGCCATTATGCGGTCGGCGGCGCCGGCACCCTGCACGGGGGTGTGGTAGAGAACCACCGGCAGCGCAGGGAAACGGTTGCGCAATACCGTTACCACGTCGCGCGCTGCCGCGCTTTCCCGCGAGCCGACCAGTCCGATGCAGCCGGGCAGGCGTGGAATCGCGCGCTTGCGCGCTTCATCGAACAGGCCTTCGTCCTTCAGTTTGCGCTTGAGGGCTTCGAACTGCTGCAGAAGTTTGCCCACGCCGGATTCCCGCATGGCGGAAACGATGAGCTGGTAGGTGCTGCGGGGCGCATAGGCTTGCACCTGCCCGGTGGCGACGACGCGCTGTCCGTCGGCGGGCGTGAAGGAAAGCCGCCGATTGGCCGTGGCGAACATCGCGCATTGGATCAGCGCGTCTTCGTCCTTGAGCGTGAAGTACATGTGGCGGCCCTGGTAGTGGCGGAAATCTGCGATTTCGCCTTCCACCCGCACTGCCGCAAATTCGTCGCGCAGCCGGGCGGCGATGAGCTGCACCAATTGGCCGACTTGCAGTAGCGGCGCGCCTTCGGCTTCTTCGCCCGGCCCGAGGTTTACCGCTTCGCCGCGCATTTGTAAGATGATAGCTTGTTACGCAGTGGGTTCGGCCATGCGAATCATTCAGGAAGCCCTGACCTTCGACGATGTCCTGTTGGCGCCGGACTATTCGGAGGTGCTGCCCCGCGAGGCAAGCTTGGCCACGATGGCGGCGCGCGGCATAGAACTCAATATTCCCGTGCTTTCCGCGGCCATGGACACGGTCACCGAGTCGGCCTTGGCCATCGCGCTGGCGCAGGAGGGCGGACTGGGCGTGATTCACAAGAACATGACCCCTGAACGCCAGGCCTGGCACGTGGCCGCAGTGAAAAAGTACGCATCGGGCGTGGTTTCCGACCCGATTACCGTCAGCCCGGACAAGAGCGTGCGGGAAGTTCTGGAAATCACGCGCGGCAACAATATTTCGGGCCTGCCCGTGGAGGAAAATGGGCGGTTGCTGGGCATCGTCACCAATCGCGACCTGCGTTTCGAGACGCACCTGGAGCGCCCCGTGCGCGAAGTGATGACACCCGAAAAGCGCCTGGTGACAGTAGGCGAGAATCCCGACGAGGAGGAGGTTCTCACGCTGCTCCACAAGCATAGGATCGAAAAAGTCCTGGTGGTGGATGAGAACTTCCAGCTCAAGGGTCTGATAACCGCCAAGGACTTCCAGAAAGCCAGCGACTTTCCGCGCGCCTGCAAGGACCGGCGTGGCGCGCTGCGGGTAGGAGCCGCGGTCGGCGCAGGCGCCGATACGGAACAGCGCGCGGCCTTGCTGAGCGAGGCGGGCGCAGACGTGCTGGTGGTGGACACCGCGCATGGCCATAGCCGCGGCGTGATCGAGCGGGTCGCGTGGCTGCGCAAGAATTACCCCGACATGCGGTTGATTGCCGGTAACGTGGTCAGTGGGGAGGGCGCCGAAGCGTTGATCGAGGCGGGTGTGGATGGTGTAAAGGCCGGTGTTGGTCCTGGCTCTATCTGCACGACCCGCATTGTGGCCGGCGTGGGCGTGCCGCAAATCACGGCGGTCGCGGAAGTGGCCTCCGCCGCCGCGCGTCACGATGTGCCGGTCATCGCGGATGGCGGTGTGCGCTACTCGGGCGACATCGCCAAGGCGCTCGCCGCCGGAGCACATTGCGCCATGATCGGCAGCCTGTTTGCCGGAACCGAGGAAGCGCCCGGCGACGTCGAGCTTTACCAGGGACGCAGCTATAAGTCGTATCGCGGCATGGGCTCGCTCGGCGCCATGTCCCAGCAATACGGGTCTTCCGACCGCTACCAGCAGGACTCCACCGAGCAGCTCGAAAAGCTGGTGCCCGAGGGTATAGAAGGACGAGTGCCCTACAAGGGCAGTCTCGTGACCATCGTGCGGCAACTGATCGGAGGATTGCAGGCGGCCATGGGTTACACGGGCTGTGCCTCGGTCGAGGAACTGCGCTCGCGAGCCAGATTCGTGCGTATCACCGCGGCGGGCATAAAGGAAAGCCATGTGCACGACGTCACGATCACCAAGGAGGCCCCCAACTATCGGGGTCGCGCGTGATCCAGGGTCGCATCCTGATCCTTGATTTCGGGTCGCAAACAACGCAGTTGATCGCCCGCCGCATTCGTGAAGCGGGGGTGTATTCCGAAATCCTGCCCTGGGATATCGGTGCGGGCGCGATCCGCGAGTTCGCGCCCGACGGCGTGGTGCTGTCGGGCGGGCCGCAATCGGTGACCGGTGGACGCTCGCCGCGGGCGCCGCGCATCGTTTTCGAGCTCGGCAAGCCGGTGCTCGGGATCTGCTACGGTATGCAGACCATGGCCCAACAGTTGGGCGGCAGTGTGGAACTGGCCGGCAGCGCCGAGTTCGGCCCCGCCGAAGTGCGGGTGATCGCCGACAACGCATTGCTGTCCGGCCTCTCGGCCGGGCCGCTGCCGGTGTGGATGAGCCATGGCGACCGCGTCGCGGCGCTGCCGTCCGGGTTTGCGCGCATCGGGGAGAGTGATAACGCTCCGCTGGCGGCGATAGCGGACCAGAACCGCGGGCTGTTCGGCGTGCAGTTTCACCCGGAGGTCACGCACACGCAGCATGGCCTGCAAATGATCGAGCGCTTCGTGCATGACATCTGCGGCTTGGATAAGGACTGGGAGCCCGGGGCCATTGCGGAGCGCGCGATTGCGAGGATTCGGCGCGATGCGCCGGCCGGCGAGGTGGTGCTGGCTCTGTCGGGCGGTGTTGATTCGTCGGTGCTGTCGGTTCTGCTGCAGCGGGCGGTGGGTGAGCGGCTCCATTGCGTGATGGTCGATCATGGCCTTTTGCGTCTGAACGAGGCTGAGCAGGTTGTCGCGGCGCTGGCTAAAGCGGGCGTGAAGGTGCAGGTCGTGGATGCGCGCGCGCGCATGTTCGCCGCGCTTTCGGGCCTTGATGATCCGGAGGACAAGCGCAAGGCCATCGGCCACTGCTTCATCGAAGTGTTCGAGGAGGAGGCGGCGCAAATTCCCGGTGCGGAATGGCTCGCGCAGGGCACGATTTATCCGGATGTGATCGAATCCGCGGCCGCGCACACCGGAAAGGCGCATTTGATCAAGTCGCATCACAATGTGGGCGGGTTGCCTGAGAAGATGAAACTGAAGCTGCTGGAGCCGTTGCGCCTGCTGTTCAAGGACGAGGTGCGCAAGGTAGGCTTGGAGTTGGGGCTTCCAGCCGAATTGCTGGGGCGGCATCCGTTCCCCGGGCCGGGCCTGGCCGTCAGGGTGCTCGGCGAGGTTGATGCGGGCAGCGTGGATACGCTGCGCCGCGCCGATCACATCTTCATCTCGGAGCTGCGGGCCGCCGGCTGGTATGACCGCGTGGCGCAAGCCTTTGCCGTATTCCTGCCATCGCGCAGCGTGGCCGTGAAGGGCGACGGGCGCCGCTACGAACCGGTCATCGCCTTGCGCAGCGTGGCCACCTCCGATTTCATGACCGCCAGCCCCAGCCGCCTGCCCATGGATCTGCTGGAACGGGTAGCCGGCCGCATTGTCAACGAGGTTCCCGGCATTTCCCGCGTTACCTACGACATCTCGTCCAAGCCGCCCGCCACCATCGAGTGGGAGTGAAGGCGCAGGCGGCGCCTATGAGCCGCGACCGGCGGCACATGCTGCGGGCTCTGGAGCTGGCTCGCGAAGCGGCGCGCTGCGGCGAGGTGCCGGTGGGCGCGGTACTGGTCCTGGACGGCCGCGTGCTGGGGGAGGGTCGCAATCGTATGACTGCCGCAGCAGATCCCGGCGCGCACGCGGAAATGGAGGCTCTGCGGGCTGCCTGCAAGGTGCAGGGCAACTACCGTTTACCAGGCGCGGAGCTCTTCGTTACCCTTGAGCCTTGCGCAATGTGTGCAGGCGCGCTGGTGCTGGCCCGCGTTGCGCGCGTCGTGTATGCCGCCGCCGATCCCAGGTCGGGCGCCGCCGGCAGCGTTCTCAACGTGCTTCAGAACCCCGCTCTGAATCATCGCTGCGACCTGGATTCGGGGCTGCTGGCCAGCGAATCCGCGGAATTGCTGCGCTCGTTCTTCCGAGCGCGACGCGCCTGAACTCCTGGTGTCCCGTAGGCTCGCCATCCCGGGCGCTTGCGTGGATATGATTGAGATGCCGTGATGGTCTGCAATTCGATTCGATCCGCTAGCGTGGATTGCGGCAGTCCTGGTTTCCGGGCCGTCGCTCTCGTTGGCTGGGCATCCGTCCTCGCGCTTGCCGGAGGCTGCGTGGGCGACCCGTCGCCGTTGCCGCTGGTGGGCACGCTGGAGCGCGAGCGGGTCGAACTCGTGGCCGAGTTTCAGGAACCCATCGTGCAGGTGGAAGTTGTGGAAGGGCAGCGGGTAGCAGCGGGGGAACTGCTGATGCGGCAGGACGGCGCGCGGCTGGAACAGGATCTGAAGGCGGCCGCAGCCGCGGAGCTTGGGGCCCGGCAGCGCCTCGCGGAACTGGTGCGCGGGCCGCGCGAAGAAGCAATCCGCGCGGCGCGGGCCCGCTTCGAAGGCGCGCGCGAAATCCTCGAAGTAAGCTCTCGGGAACATCTGCGCCTTGAGGGTCTTGCCGCCCAGAACATCGTCAGCCGCAACGATGTGGATCGCGCCCTGCGGTCCGTGGAAGTGGCGCGCACCGAGGTGGAGGCGCTGGGCGCGGTTCTGGAAGACCTGCTCGACGGTGCAACTGTGGAACAACTAGGTCAGGCGGAAGCGGCCGTTTCCGAAGCCGAGGCCCGGCTGGAACGCCTGCGGCTCAGCGCCGCTCGGCTGCAGATTATCGCGCCGAGGTCGGGGAGCATCGAGGCGCTTCCCTATGAACTGGGAGAACGCCCGCCGCCGGGCGCTGCGCTTGTCGTGATGCTTGCCGCTGATACCCTGCATGCCCGCATCTATGTACCCGAGCCTTTGCGGGCGCAGGTGCAGCCCGGTTTGGCCGCGGTGCTGACGATAGACGGCGTGGCCGAGACGGTGCCGGGGACGGTGTCCTTTGTGTCTTCGGAGGCGGCGTTCACGCCGTATTTCTCGCTTACGCAGCGAGACCGCAGCCGGCTTGTTTATCTGGCCAAGGTGCAGGTGGAGGAAGCCGCGCGCCAACATCTGCCTGCCGGTCTGCCGGTGGAGGTGGACTTTCCCTCGCTTCGTGAACGCTGACGATTATGCGATTTCCTGCCGCGGTCTGACGCGGCGGTTCGGAGCGGTAACGGCAGTGGATAACTTGAGCCTGGACATTCGACGTGGGCGCATATTCGGTTTTCTGGGTCCCAACGGCTCGGGCAAGTCCACCACGATGCGTCTGTTGTGCGGTCTGCTGGCGCCTTCGGCGGGGCACGCTACGGTGCTCGGCTGTCGGGTCCCTGAGGAAGCCGAAAAGTTGCGGCTGCAGATGGGCTACATGACCCAGAAGTTTTCTCTCTACGAAGATCTGACCGTATTGGAGAATCTGCGTTTCGTGGCGCGCGTGTTCGATCTCGGAGTGCGCCGCATGAAGAGCCGCATCGCGGAGAACAGTGCGCTTTACGAACTCGACGGTCTGCATTCGCGCCTGGCCGGCACTCTGAGCGGCGGACAGAAGCAGCGCCTGGCGCTGGCCGCCGTAACCTTGCATCAGCCGCCGCTGCTTCTGTTGGACGAACCTACGAGCGCGGTGGACCCGCAGAGCCGCAGGGATTTCTGGGATCGGCTGTTCGAGCTGGCCGACCAGGGCACGACCATCCTGGTATCGACGCACTTCATGGACGAAGCGGAACGCTGTCATCGCCTGACCTTTCTGGAACGTGGCGCCATGGTGCGCGAGGGCCCGCCGCGCGACCTGATGGACCGTCTGGAAGCGCGAACGATCGAGGTTGCCACCGCTACGCCGCGCCGCGTGCGTGCCTTGCTTGAGCCGCATGACTGGGTGTACGCCGTAACGCAACTGGGCAGCCGGCTGCGCGTGATGCTGGCGCCGGAAGTGGCAGCGCCGGCGGAGCGAGTTTCAGCCTTGATCAAGGAGGCAAAGCTGGAGGCCAGTGTGCGGCAGGCATCAGCCACGCTGGAAGACGTGTTCGTGGCGGCCACCGGCTTCGGGCGGGCCCGTAGTGGCCCAGTTTCGCAGTGACCGCAACCCGTCTGCGGCGCTCTGCCGCCATCCTGCTGGCCTGGCTTCCCCGAAGCGTCGCACTGTTGCTCTGGTGGTTTCGGCGCATAAGCGCCATCGTGGACAAGGAAATGCGTCAGCTTTTTCGTGAACGCCTGACGATGGGCATGGTCGTGGGGCTGCCGCTCGTTCAGATCATCTTGTTCGGTTACGCCATAAACCTGGATGTGCGCCACCTGCCCGCCGGGCTGGTGGATCATGCCGACACCTCCATGTCGCGGCAGTTGGTGAGCACACTGCAGGCCACCCAAGTGCTGAATTTCGTGGAGCGGGCCGCGCAGGCGCCGGAGCTATTGGACGCCATGCGCCGCGGCTCCATACGCGCAATTCTGTACATTCCCGCCGACTTCGAACGCCGCCTCAGCGATGGCAACCGCCCTCTGGCTCAGCTCATGGTGGACGCCAGCGAGCCGGCCCGGATCAATGCCGCGGAACGCATTGCCCACTACCAGCCATTGCCTCGCGGCCAGCCCGGCCAGATGGTCATGTCCCTGGCAGTTCGGAATTATTACAACCCCGAGCGCCGCTCGGCCGTGCAAATCGTGCCGGCACTGGTGGGCGTGATCCTCAATTTCACGATGATCGTGTTTACCGCGGTCGCCGTGGTCCGGGAACGAGAACGCGGCAATCTCGAATTTCTGATTACCACCCCGGTGCGCAACTACGAACTCATGCTCGGCAAGATCGCTCCCTACATCCTTATCGGGCTTGCCCAGGTCACGATCGTGTTTTTCGCCGGCTCCTGGCTGTTCCGGGTGCCCGCAGTGGGTTCAGTACTCGACCTCTATCTGGCCAGCCTGGTGTTCGTCGCCGCCACGCTGGGTATTGGGCTTTCCGTTTCGACCTTCGCCAAGTCGCAATTTCAGGCGATCCAGTCGGCCATATTCTTCATGTTGCCGATGCTCCTGCTGTCCGGCTTCATGTTCCCTTTCGACGGAATGCCAAAGCTTGCCCAGTGGATCGGCCTGCTGTTCCCGCTTACGCACTTCGTGGAGGTCGTGCGCGGGATTATCCTGCGCGGCGCCACCATCGGCGACATGGCGGCGCAGATGTATGCGATATCGGGCTTGTTCGTGGTGTCCATCCTCATTCCAGTGCTGCGCTTCACCAAGCGCTTGGACTAGGACTCGGGCTACGACACGGACCCTAAGCCGGGCACATATAATCCTCCCCCGGAGGGATGCCGGAGAGGCCTAACGGCGCTGATTCGAAATCAGATGGGGGCGATTCGCCCCACGTGGGTTCGAATCCCACTCCCTCCGCCAGACCGCCCGGCTCTTGTAGTAAACACGAATGTCATTCCTCCGCGCTCTATGTCCTTGGCTAGTGGGGTCGGCTCATCGGTAGGTTGGCTGATTCTATGATTCAGATATTCACGTGTTTAGTGAACAGAGGAAGAGATAGCTTCTCAAGTTCAATCCCCTTCATCAAGAGTATTTTTTTATAGAAATCAAGCAATGTATCGTGTATCTCCTCAAGATCGTCTAGCATGACTTGGCACCCGTCTGATGAGTTCCTTCGGAAGTTATGGTCCCGATAAAAGGTGTGAAACAACCTATTGCGATTCTTCACCACTTTCTCAAATTCGCCCTCCACGCCTTTCAAGATCTTGTTGGATTTTGCGGCTTGCTTGAAAAGTTGTCCCAGCGTTCTTCTGTTTATGGCCCGATAAATCTCTGTCGCACGAAACGGGTCCGGCTTAGAGAGCAAAGCCGCTGCACAAGCCTCTGAAGTAAAGAGAATGGTGCCCAATTCGCACTCAAGCAATTGTGCGGCTTCCGCCACCATTCCGAATTTCTGGTATACATCCTCTATATTGGTAGGCACGTTCGAGATTCCCTCGAGTGGTTACGAATTGGTCACGCACGCGTGACTGCTCCGGTGCCATGGAGCGGTTGTTGGTCTATCAGTTCGGTCCACATCCAAAGTAGCTCCATCGGGACAGCGATCAATCAAGGCGCTTGATACTACTTGAGCAGTTTTCTGTTCAATTTCCTGGCGCATTCATCGTCTGCCGCGTAATCGGCGCTTTGAATGCCTCTAGTGATTCACTATGAAGCCAGCGCAGCGACGAGCCCGTAGTTGGCCGCAAATATTCGTTCGCTGCATCGGTCATACGCGGAAATGTGTTCTTCAAAGAAGTTAACCATCCGCGAAGGCGAGGTTCAGCGGAATATCCTTCGGGCAACACGGAAAGCATTGACCGAACCATCAGTTCAGCGTTCTCGCAGGCGGCCTCGTGGTTGACGATCCAGTCGATAATCTCATCGTTTCGGCACATTGCTGGCCTACGCTCTGGCGCAAGTGACTTCATGATCCTGTCCCAGTCGGAAGGTTCCACCATGGTTAAATTAGCGGTAAACAATGCATCGAGATCATGAATGATGACACCTTGCGCGAGATGCAGGTCATCCGGATCCGTACGTGCTTGTTCCCACATCCTCGCAAGGGCGAAGACTCGATAATCGGTTGGTGGATCAGGTGTCTGCCTATGTAGCCAAAGGTCGTCTTCTTGATACGCTTGGCGCCACTGAAAATACTCGTCAAGCGCCTCCTCAGTTCTTTCGGAAAACGATTGGTTGGAAATTCGCATCCGTAGCGCGTTGCGAATGGCGCGCGGCATCTCTTCGTCAACTTCATCCGTTGAAACAAGCACGACCTCATGGAGTTCCGCGAGTAGCCCAATGAAACGTCTGGCAGCCCTGCGGGCCAAGAGGCTGCTGTCTACAAGTGCCTGCCGCACGAGTTCCACCTCGCGCTTATCCGTTGAACAGTTCGGGGTACTCAGCAGAAAGGGCTTGTTCGGTTTGCTCGCGTTCCTTGATCTCCCGATCCAGTTGCTCGGGCCATCCACAATGCGCCAAGGCCCGTCGGGTTACGACTGGTTCACGGTTGGATGGCGCAATCCACTCGTCTTGGTTGTGCCGCGCACCGGAATGCGGGACGCAGGATCGTGCTTGTGCTCTCGAATTCACGATTCCATATTATATGCGCTGCACCGTAATCACCTCGCGAGGCTTCGTTCAGGAACGTCGGGCGGAGAGATGCTGATCGTTCCAGGCAAGTGATGCAATAATGCGCAGGTAGCTACTGCCCGCCCGCGCATGATGAAGCTGTATTCGTTTTCGCCGACGCCCAACAACCGCAAGGTCGAGGCGTTCATCAAGCATTTCGGGCTCCCGGTGGAGATCCATTCGATGGGGTTCCGCGAGCGGGAGAACAAGACCGAAGCCTATCTGCGCATGAACCCGATGGGGAAGGCTCCGCTGCTGGTTGACGGCGATTTCCACCTTTGGGAATCGAACGCCATTTTGTGCTACCTGGCCACGCTGCACCCGGAAACGGGCATGCTGCCCCGGGACCCCAGGAGCCGGGCGGATTGCGACCGCTGGCTTTACTGGCAAGCGTTTCACCTGATCAATACGATTATCGCCATGCGCGCCAAGAGCGCTTCCGCCGACCAGGACATCGCCCTCAATATCGGCGTCCTCGACGGGCAGCTTGAAGGCCGGGAGTTCGTGCTCGGGGATTTGTCCATCGTCGATTTCGCTATCGCTCCGTACCTGCTGGGTCGCCATGGACAGGCTATCGACTATGACCCGTTTCCCAACGTTCGGAGCTGGCTGGAGCGCTGCAGGCAGCTTGACGGCATGGCGGCAACCGTATTCAAGCCCCGCGCCAAGCGAGCGCCGGACCGCCAGGCTGCGTCCGATGCTTCCTGAAAGAGCCAGGGCCTGCGGCTGGCGCGGCGCCATGGTTTTCCGGTAATCTGGCACTCGTAGACGGCGGTCGCGGCGAGAAGCGGGCGCCTTTGCAGGAGAGAGATTTGATGTTGCAACCCCGTCCCATCGCTGTGGCACTGCTGATTCTCGTTGCTGTGAGCTTTCGGCTGATTCCTTATGCCCTGAACGCCTTGGGCGTGCCGATTGATCTTGAAAACACGCTCTACCCCTGGAACTTCTCGCCCATACTGCCGTTGTGTTTATTCGGCGCCGCCTGCTTCGCGAACCGGGCGGTGGCCTACCTGGCGCCACTGGCGATTTACCTGGTCGGCGATCTCGGCATCTGGCTGCTCTCCGGGCGCCTCGACTGGGCCTTTTATGCCGATCAGCCCGCCACCTACCTTTCGGTGGCCCTCGTGGTTACTTGCGGCTTCATCGTCCGTCAGCGGCAATCCTGGCAGCGGATTGCCGGCGCGGGGCTGGGTGCAGCGATACTGTTCTTCGCCGTTTCGAATTTCGGAATCTGGGCTCTTGGGGGCGGCGCGCGCTACGCCATGACTTGGGCGGGGCTGATGGAGTGCTACACCCTGGCCATTCCTTTCTTCCGCAATACGTTGATCAGCATGGGCCTGTTCCTGCCCTTGTTATTCAGCCCACTGGCTTTGCGCAGACCGGTTCCAGCAGCGGCATAAGGCCACGGTTGCGCAGAGCAATTTTCCGCGCCAAGTCTTGCCTGGCGCCAGGTGGAATTCAGCGCCGCCGGCGCGGAATATCCTGCGCTGATACGCGCGCTTCGCGCGCCTGCTTTTTCGCGCGCCGGACACGTATTCGGCGGATCAGTACCGCGCCCACCGCCACCGCCACAATCAGCAGTGCCAGCGCTTCCTGCAGTCCCGGCATCACCGTGCGAGCTGATAGGTGAGCATGGCGGCCAGCCAGGCGAAGCCGGTCATGTAGAGCCAGCTTCCGGCGGCCCACCGCCAGCTATTGGTTTCGCGGCCGATCACGGCCACAGTGGACACGCATTGCAGCGCGAAAGCATAGAACACCAGCATTCCCAGGGCCATGGCCAAGGTGAACACCGGGCGGCCGTCCGGCCAGCGCGCGCTACGCAGCCGGTCCCGCAAACCGGTTCCTTCCGCAACCTCCGAACCTAGCGCATAGACGGTCCCCATAACGCCGATCACGACTTCGCGCGCAGGGAATCCCGCGACCACCGCCGCAGATACCCGCCAGTCCCAGCCCAGTGGCCGAAATGCCGGTTCGATGAATTTGCCTATGCGTCCCAAGAAGCTGTATTCGAGCTGAGCGGCCCGCTCTTCGGCGTTGATCCGCGCCAGCGCCTCCTGCAATTCTCCTGCATCCTCGACTTGCGCCGCCAGCGCTGCGCGCTCCGCGGCAAATTCCTGCGGAATGACTCCGGAGCGGGGGAAGTAGCCGAGAGCCCATATCACCATGCAGGCTGCCGCGATAACTGTGCCCGCGCGAACCAGAAATATTCTTGCCCGTCCCAACAGCTTCAAGACCAAAACCCGTGGATTGGGCCAGCGCAGGGGCGGCATTTCCATCAGGAAAAGGCCACTGCCGCCGCGCAGCGCGGTCGCGCGGGTGAGCGCGGCGCTGAGCGCCCCGCCCGCGATACCTAGAAGATACAGGCCCAATAGCAGCAGACCGTGCAGGTTGATCCAGCCGTTCAGGTAGGTGGCCGGGGGCACGAAGCCGGAGATCAGGAGCGCATATACGGGCAGCCGCGCGGCACAGGTCATAAGGGGAATCGCCATGATGGTAGCGAGGCGTGGTTGCCGGTCGCCGATCACGCGCGTGGACATGATGGCGGGTATGGCGCACGCGAAGCCGGAAAGCAAGGGAATGAAGGACTGTCCGGAGAGGCCGCACAGGCGCAGAAGGCGATCCATGAGGAACGACGCGCGCGCCATGTAGCCGCAGTCTTCCAGGAATAGAACCAGCGCGAACAGGAAAACTATTTGCGGAAGGAATATGACTACCGCGCCAACGCCGGACCAAAGGCCGTCCACCAGCAAGCTGCTCAGCGCGCCCGGCGGCAAGACCTGCAAGGCATGGACGCCGACAAACTCGAACAGCGCACTGATGACGTCCATCAGCGGCGCCGCCCAGGCAAACACGGCCTGAAAAACAGCGCTCATCACCACCACAAATGTCAGCACTCCCAGCACTGGATGGCTGACCGCGCGCTCCAGCCAGCTTGCGCGCGTGCGGGTTTCCGCCGGGTGTGCGAGGGTGGCGCGTTCCAGCCATTGATCAATCTGCAGGTATCGGCGCTGCGCTTCGCGGGCCTGCAGGCTTGGTTCTTCGCTGCCGCTGAGGGCTTGTCGGCGCGCCTTGTCAAGCGCGGTGCGCGCGGCCTCGCCGTCTTGCGCTACGAGCCGGCGTTCAAACTCCCCACCTTGGTCGATTATTGCCCGTTCCAGTGCGGGAGCAGGCATCCGGCTGCAATCGATTTGCCTGCGCAGGGTTGCTGCTGCCTTGCGGACTTCGGGCATGACCGGTTTCGTTTGCGGTTTCGGAGCGGGTTGATGCAAGACCCGCTGCAGATCCGCGCGCAACTGGTCCAGTCCCTCTCCGCGAATTGCGGTTAGTGGCGCAACCGGCGCGCCGAGATCGCGGGCGAGCTGTTGCGTGTCGATTGACGTTCCTGCCCGGTGCGCGATGTCCTGCATGTTCCAGGCCACGACGACAGGCAGTCCGAGTTCGCTGGATTGGGAGAACAAGTGCAGACTGCGACGCGGATTGGAGGCATCCGCGACCAGGAGGATCGCGTCGGGCCGCCGCAATCCTGGAACCACGCCCATCAGGACATCAAGCGTGATGCCGGTTTCAGGATCGTCGGCAGCCAACGAATAGGCGCCGGGCAAATCCACTAACTCGGCTTCCCCATTTTCCAGCTTGACCGTCCCGGTAGTCCGCTCCACCGTTACGCCGGGATAATTGCCGGTTTTCTGGCGCAGCCCGGTGAGATGATTGAAGACCGTGGATTTGCCCGTGTTGGGGCAGCCGAGGACGGCAACCAGGGGGCGTTCGATCATGTCTTGACTCAGGACGGTTCGGAGGGAGGAGCTACGCGCACTTGTCTTGCTTGTTCACGCCGCAGACACAAAGGGTGACCGCCCGCAGCAATTTCCAGCGGGTCGCCGCCCAAGGCGCGGCGCAGAACCCGCACGGCAACGCCTGGAACGAGTCCAAGCGTCAACAGAGCACGCGCTTGCTGACCATTGCCGAGGATGGAGATGATTCTGGCGCTGCTGCCATCAGGCAGTTCATTGAGCCCTATATCGCTTGTCAATCGGTCTTCCCAGACTATACCTAGCCATTTGCGAGTCTAACATGAATGTGAATGACTAACATTCATGCCGCTTTCGTGGCAATTCCGACTGTTCGGGGAAAGTCGTTTCGGTATAATTTGAGCCGATCATGGCGCCCAAACCCCTCTACCGTATAAGCTTTCTGAACCAGGGAAAGGTTTATGAAATGTATGCGCGCAGCGTGTCGCAGGGAGGCATGTTCGGGTTTGTCGAAGTGGAAGGTCTTGAATTCGGCAAACGCACGTCGCTAGTTGTCGATCCCGGCGAGGAGCGCATCAAGACGGAGTTTTCCGGTGTGCGCCGCACCTACATTCCCATGCACTGCGTACTCCGCATCGACGAAGTGGAAAAACGCGGCGTGAGCAAGATATCCGCCGCTGACGAAAGTAACGTGACGCAACTTCCCACGCCCGTTTATGCGCCCGGAGGCGCCGGTTCCGATTAAGGCCTGCTGCGCCGCCGGCGCGGGCTAAGGGCAAGGGAATGCTGGCGCTTTCCGGTTCCGGCGCCCTTTCCTCGTTTCGACGCAAGCAGCTCCTTAGCCGTCTTCGGGCTCACGACCCGAACGTGAGGAACGTGGCCGCACACTTCCTGCACCTTGTTCAAGTGGCTCCCAGGAACAACGAGGCCGGCTTGCGCCGGCTGAGGGAACTGCTTGCGTACGGGCCGGATTGGCCGCAGCCCGCCTCCGATCCCGGGCAACCGGAGGAAATATTGCTCGCGCTGCCGCGCCGCGGCAGCATTTCGCCTTGGTCCAGCAAGGCTACGGAAATCGCCCGCTTGTGCGGTTTCGAGCACGTGGAGCGCATAGAACGTGCGGTGCGCTACCGGATCAGCGCGCCCGCACCGCTGCCAACTCCGGCGAAGTCGGAGCTGTTCGATCGCATGACGCAGGAGTTGTTGCCCGAAGGGGAATTGCCGGAGGCGCTGTTCGCCGGCGGCGCGGCCCAGCCCTTGCAGTACGTGCCGCTGCTCAAGCGCGGCCGAGCAGCCCTGGAAGAAGCCAACAAGCGCATGGCGCTGGCCTTGTCCGCGGAGGAAATCGGCTACCTGGAACGCGGTTTCGGCAAGCTGGGGCGCGATCCCACGGACGCGGAACTAATGATGTTCGCGCAGGTCAATTCCGAGCACTGCCGGCACAAGATTTTCAATGCCCGCTGGTTTGACGGCACCCGGCAGCTTCCGCACTCGCTGTTCGACCTGATCCGCCAGACCTCCGCGCATAGTCCCGAGGGTCTGCTTTCGGCCTATTCCGACAACGCTGCCGTAATCGCCGGTGGCGCGGGGCAGCGACTGCTTACGCCGGGGGGGCGCCGCGAATACGTATCTGTCAATGAGCCGGTACATACCTGCATCAAGGTGGAAACGCACAATCATCCCACGGCCATTTCTCCGTTCCCGGGGGCCGCAACCGGCGCCGGCGGCGAAATTCGCGATGGCGCCGCCACCGGGAGAGGCGCCAGGCCGAAGATCGGAATGACCGGGTTCACGGTGTCCGATCTTCGCCTGCCTGGATTCTTCCAGCCCTGGGAGAATCGGCTTCCCCGGCCGCGCCGACTGGCTTCCCCGCTGCGGATCATGCTTGAGGCGCCAATTGGGGCGGCGTCCTTCAACAACGAGTTCGGGCGCCCCGCCGTGCTCGGCTATTTCCGCAGTTTCGAGCAGGTCGGGAAAGACCATTGGGGATATCACAAACCGATCATGATCGCCGGCGGCGTCAGTGCGGTACGGGAGGCCGATGTGCTCAAGCAGCAAGCGCCAGCGGGGGCGCTCGTGGTGGCGCTCGGTGGCCCGGCCATGCGCATCGGCGTTGGCGGAGGCTCGGCATCCTCGCGCGGCAGTGGCGCGGATCACGAGAAACTCGACTACGCCTCCGTGCAGCGCGGTAACGCGGAAATGCAGCGCCGCGCTCAGGAAGTGATCGACCGCTGCTGCGAACTCGGCCTGGCCGAAGGCGGCCGCAATCCGCTCTACGGAATCCATGACGTGGGCGCCGGCGGGTTGGCCAACGCAATCCCCGAACTTCTGCACGACAGCGGGCGCGGCGCGGACTTGTCGTACGCCGCCATTCCTTCTGCCGACCCGGGAATGTCGCCGCTCGAAACCTGGTGCAATGAATCCCAGGAACGCTACATGCTGGCGCTGGATGGCGAAAGGCTGCACGAATTCGAGGCCCTCTGTGCGCGTGAACGCTGCCCCTGGGCCGTGCTGGGGCGCATGGACGACGAGGGCCGAATTCGCTTGTCGGCCCTGGACGGACCGCCCCCGGTGGACATGCCGCTGGAGTTTCTGTTCGGCGGTGCGGACAGCCTATCCCTGCAACTGGATTCCGCAGACGCGCGTCGCGCGGAGTTGGATATGCGCGGCATCGATGTGAATGAAGCGATACACCGCGTCCTGGCCATGCCGGCGGTGGCCGACAAGTCGTTTCTGATTCATATCGGCGACCGTACCGTAGGAGGTCTGGTGGCCCGCGATCAACTGGTGGGCCCCTGGCAGGTGCCGGTGAGCGATGTGGCGGTATCGGCGCGCGACTTCTTCGGCCATGCGGGCGAAGCCATGGCGGTAGGAGAACGCACACCCGTGGCAGCGCTGGATCCCGCGGCGGCCAGCCGACTTGCGCTGGCCGAAGCACTCACCAATATCGCCGCCGCCGACATCGGCGGCGCCGGTGATGCGCGAGTCTCCGCCAACTGGATGGCGGCCCCCGCTGCCTCGAGTGAGGCTGCCGGACTGCGCCGTGCCGTCGAAGCATTGTCGTCCTGCTGCCGGGAGCTGCGCGTCGCCGCACCGGTCGGCAAGGATTCCTTGTCCATGCAGACTTCCTGGCAAGACGACGACGGCCGGGAAAACACGGTTACCGCTCCGGTTTCGCTGGTCGTGACCGCGTTTGCGCCGGTCAAGGACATTCGGCGCACGCTGACGCCGCAGCTTGCGGATCGATCCGGCACGCGCCTGCTGTTGTTTGACCTGTCGCTGGGGCGCGACCGGCTCGGCGGAAGTTGTCTTGCGCAGGCCTTCGGGCGGGCCGGAGGCGCGCCCGCGGATCTCGACCACGCGCCCTTGCTGGCGGCCTTGGTCGAGACTGTGAGGCTCCTCGCCCGCGAAGGCGTTGCACTGGCCTGGCACGATCGTTCGGACGGCGGCTTGCTGGTGGCCTTGTGCGAAATGGCGTTCGCCAGCCGGCTCGGTTGGCGCATCGCGTTGCCGGGGGTGGCCGGCGAACAACTGCTGGCGCGTTTGTTTGCGGAGGAACCGGGCGGAATCATGCAGGTGGCGGACGACCAAATTGAGCGGGTGAAGGCGGTTTGCCGGGAGAAAGGTCTGACCGACTGCCTGACCGACTTGGGTGAGGTCATCGCTTCCTCGCCAGGCTCGGTCCGCCCGCGACAACTATTCGTGCGCTCGCCAGACGGCGAACTGGTTTTCGAACGCGTGGATTTGCATCGCCGGTGGTCGGAGCTCAGTTTCCGGATGCAGGCGCTGCGCGACAACCCAGACACGGCCGAAGAGCAATACCGCGGCTTGCTGGACGAAACCGACGCCGGACTGACGGTCGTCTCGCGGCATTCGCCCGCAAAGGCGCGCAAGGCACCCCCTACGGGCGCCAAGCCGCGAGTGGCGATCTTGCGCGAACAGGGAATCAACGGCCAGGCGGAGATGGCCGCGGCGTTTACTCTGGCAGGGTTCACGGCCGTGGATGTTCACATGTCGGACATCCTCAGCGGCAACGAGGACTTGCGCGATTTTCAGGGATTGGCGGCCTGCGGAGGCTTTTCCTACGGAGACGTGCTCGGCGCCGGCGGCGGATGGGCGCGCTGCATACTCATGAACGAGCGCGCCAGGGAAGTATTCGCGCGCTATTTCGAAGACGCGGATCGCTTTACGTTGGGCGTTTGTAACGGCTGCCAGATGCTGAGCCTGATTGCGGAACTGATTCCCGGCTGCGAGCATTGGCCGCGATTCACGCGCAATCGCTCGGAGCAGTTCGAGGCGCGCCTGAGCATGGTGCGCATCGAAACCAGTCCCTCGCTGCTCCTGAGCGGCATGGCCGATTCCCTGTTGCTGATCGCTACCTCGCATGGCGAAGGCCGCGCGGAGTTTCGCTCCGCCGAGCAGGCTACGCGATGCGAACAAGCGCGGCTGGCGGCCTGCCGCTTTGTGGACGGCAATGGTGAACCGACGGAGGTCTATCCTTCCAACCCCAACGGCTCGCCTGGCGGTCTTGCGGGCCTTACCTCGCGCGATGGCCGCGTCACCGCACTGATGCCGCATCCCGAGCGCTTGTTCCGCACCGTGCAGCACTCCTGGAGCCCGCCGGGATGGGGTGAGCATGGCCCCTGGATGCAGATGTTTGACAACGCCCGTTCCATACTTGACTGAGGACTGGATCGGCTATGCCGCACACCCGCCGAGACGCCCCGCCAAGCGCCAATATCGGTACACTGCATGGGTTGACTTGATTGGTGGAGAATATGGCTACCGATTACCCCGCCATCGCCGAATTCGATCCGCAACTGGCGGCGGCTTTGCGCGCTGAGCTACGCCGCCAGGAGGATGTTGTCGAGCTTATTGCCTCGGAAAACTATGCCAGCCGCCGGGTCTTGGAAGCCCAGGGATCGGTGCTTACCAACAAGTACGCGGAAGGCTATCCGGGGCGGCGCTACTACGGCGGCTGCGAGCATGTGGACGTGGCCGAATCGCTGGCCATTGAACGCGCCGCGCGGCTATTCGGCGCCGACTACGTGAATGTGCAGCCGCACTCCGGCACGCAGGCCAACACCGCCGCCTACCTGGCTCTGCTAAAGCCGGGCGACGCTATCCTCGGTATGGACCTCAGCCATGGTGGCCACCTCACGCATGGCTCTCCGGTCAACATTTCCGGGAAACTGTTCAAGGCGTCGAGTTACGGGCTGGATCCGAGCACCGAGTTGATCGATTACAACCAGTTGCGTGAGCAAGCGCTGAAGCACCGGCCGCGGATGATCGTGGGCGGTTTCTCGGCCTACTCGCGGGTAGCGGACTGGGGTATTTTCCGGGAAGTGGCCGACGAGGTGGATGCTTACCTGATGGTGGACATGGCGCATGTGGCTGGACTCGTCGCCGCCGGCGAATACCCCAACCCCACGCCGCTGGCGGATGTGGTAACCACCACCACGCACAAGACTCTCCGGGGGCCGCGCGGCGGCCTGATTCTGGCGCGAGACAACCCGGAGGTGGCCAAGCGCCTGCGCTCTCTGGTGTTTCCGGGCACCCAGGGCGGACCGCTGATGCACGTGATCGCCGCCAAGGCGGTGGCGCTGGAGGAAGCCTTGCAGCCCGAGTTTCGCGAATACCAGCGGCAGGTGAAGCGCAACGCGGCAGCGCTTGCCGAGGGTCTGCGGAAACGAAGTTTGCGGATCGTTTCCGGCAAAACCGAGAACCACCTGTTTCTGGTGGACCTCGGCCAATCGGGCATTACCGGCGCAGAAGCGGAAGCGGCGCTCGAGCAGGCCAACATCACCGTCAACAAGAACGCAGTGCCCAATGACCCTCGGCCACCGATGGTGACCAGCGGCTTGCGCCTGGGAACGCCGGCCTGCACAACCCGCGGGTTTCGCGAGCCGGAAATGGCGATGCTGGTCGATGCTATTGCGGATGTGGTTTCCCAACCTGGCGAGCAGAAATTGCTGGAAAGTGTTCGCCGCCGGGTTCTGGACACCTGCCGCCGCTTCCCGGTCTACGCCTGAAGCGCGTTGCCGGGTTTTTCTGGTGGCCGCAGCGGACGGCAAGGGCGCTGACCGGCGCTGGATGAAACAGGCGCTTGAGCTGGCCCGCCGGGGGCTCTACAGCACCGATCCGAATCCGCGCGTGGGCTGCGTATTGGTGAAGAACGGCGAATGCGTGGGCAGCGGCTGGCATCAGCGCGCCGGCCAAGCGCATGCCGAGATCAATGCCTTGCAAGACGCGGGCGGCGCAGCGCGCGGCGCCGACTGCTATGTGACCTTGGAACCCTGTTCGCATCAGGGCCGCACGGGGCCCTGCGCTGATGCGCTGGTGACCGCAGGCGTCGTGAGAGTGGTGTTCGCAGGTCGCGACCCGAATCCGGCGGTGAGCGGCGGCGGCGCCCGGCGTTTGCGCGAGGCGGGGATTGAGGTCGAGGCTGGCATTCTTGAGAGCGAGGCGCGCGAATTGAATCCCGGCTACTTCTCGCGTTGGGAGCGGGGCCGCCCCTGGGTGCGCGTGAAGCTGGCCGCCAGCCTGGATGGTCGCACCGCGCTGGCGAATCGCGAGAGCCAATGGATTACCTCTCCCGAGGCGCGGAGCGATGGGCACGGCTGGCGGGCGCGTAGTTCCGTGATACTGACCGGCAGCGGAACGCTGCTCGCCGATGACCCGCGCCTGGATGCCCGCCGCGACGACTTGGGCGAGATCAAGGCCCCGGCCCGCGTGGTGCTGGATTCCAGTCTGCGCACGCCGGCGACAGCACGTTTGTTTGCAGAGCCCGGGGCCGTTTACCTGCTTCACTGCGAGGGCAGCGAGACGTCTGGCCAGGACCGCATCGGGGCCCTGCGCGCGGCCGGCGCCGACGTTATGCAACTGCCGGCCGGTGCAGACGGACGCGTGTCGCTGCCCGCCGCTCTGGGATTGCTGGCCGAGTTGGAATATAACGAGGTGCAGGTAGAGGCGGGTGCGGTGCTGAGCGGCGCGCTTTTGCGCGAGGATCTGATCGACGAAGTGATTCTGTACACGGCGCCGGTGCTGCTGGGCAGCGGGGCGCGTGGTTTGTTCGAACTTCCGGTCCTCAAGAACATGCCTGAAAGGCCTGCGTTTCGCATTAGTGAAGTGGCGCGGATAGGGCCGGATCTGCGTCTGGTTCTGACTCCGCCCGGGCGCTGACGTGTTCACGGGCATCATCCGCGGCGTCGGCGCGTTAAGCCGGGTGCAGGATTTCGAAGGAGGCGACCGGCGCATGCATATCGAGACTTCCGGCATTGCTACGTCGCTGCTGGATATAGGGGCCAGTCTATGCGTGAGCGGCGTTTGCCTGACCATCGTTGCGCGCGAAGGCGGAAACGTGGCGGTGGATGTGTCAGCGCGCACGCTGGCCGACACCACGCTGCGGGACTGGAGTTCAGGGCACGCCGTGAATCTGGAGCCTGCGCTGACTGCAGGCGCCGCACTAGGCGGGCATTTCGTGATGGGCCATGTGGATGGCGTGGCCGAGGTGACGCGCCGCCGAGAGCATGGCCGGTCGGTGATTCTGGAGTTGAACGCCCCGCAGCATCTCATGCGTTTCATCGCAGCCAAGGGCTCGGTGGCGCTCGACGGAGTCAGCCTCACTTCCAACGATGCAGAAGCGGACCGGTTCTCGGTGAACGTGGTGCCGCACACGCTCAAGGAAACGACATTGTCCGATTGTCGAGCGGGAAGCCGGCTTAACCTGGAAGTCGATATCATTGCCCGCTACGCCGCGCGCCTGCTGGACGGGTAGGGGATACATCATGTTTTCTAGCACCGAGGAAATCATTGCGGAAATCGCGGCCGGGCGCATGGTGATCATCGTCGATGACGAGCGCCGCGAGAACGAGGGCGACCTGGTCATGGCGGCCTGTCAGGTTACGCCCGAAGACATCAACTACATGACACTGCACGGCCGCGGTCTCATTTGCCTGACGCTGACTCCGGAACACTGTCGCCAGCTACGTTTGCCGCTGATGGTGGCGGATACCAACGTACAGAGGGGCACCAACTTCACGCTGTCCATAGAGGCCGCCGAAGGCGTCACTACCGGAATTTCCGCCCACGACCGCGCCCGCACCATCCGCGTAGCCGCGGAACCGGGCGCCCGCGCCGAAGATCTGCGTCAGCCGGGCCACGTGTTTCCGGTCATGGCGCAGCCCGGCGGAGTCCTGAACCGGGCGGGACACACCGAAGCAGGCTGCGATCTTGCGCGGCTGGCCGGTTTGCCGCCTTCGGCAGCGATCGTGGAGATACTCAACGAGGACGGGAGCATGGCGCGGCGGCCGCAATTGGAAAAATTCGCGGCCGAGAGAGACCTGAAGATCGGCAGCATTGCCGACCTGATTCGCTACCGTCTGGCCAAGGACAAGTTCGTGGAGCGGCTGAAAGAGCGCAGGGCGCACACCCGCTTCGGGCCCTGCCGGTTGGTTTCCTACGAAGATCAGGTGGCTCGCAGCGTGCACCTGGCGTTCGTGCATGGCGATCTGCAGCAGGCGGACGCTCCCTTGGTGCGGGTTCACGCGCGCAACACGCTGCGCGACTCGGCGGGCGTTCAGGCCGATCTGGGCTGGCCTTTCGACGCCGCGCTGAAAGAAGTATTTGCCGCCGATGCGGGCGTGGCGGTGCTGCTCTGCTATGACGAGTCGCCGCGTAGCATGATGGCGGCGATTGACGCGCTCAACGGCAAACCGAAGAAAGCCGAAGAGGCGACGGAAGCGGCCACCGACTTGCGCACCATCGGAGTGGGAGCGCAGATCCTGCGCGATCTGGGCGTTACACGGATGCGGGTTCTGGGCGCCCGCCGCAACATTCATGCGCTTTCGGGCTTTGGCCTGGAAGTGGTTGATTTCGTGGACTCCGGAGACTAAGCGCATGGTGCTCGAAACGGCAAGCCTGAAAGTGCTGCTGGTGGCGGCGGACTATTACGACGAGCTGACTGCGCGGCTTGAGCAAGGCGCCCGCGAGGCGTTTATGGCTGGCGGAATTTCGGAACGCCGCATCGTGATGCGGCGGGTACCGGGTTGCTGGGAGCTGCCGCTGGCAACGCAACGACTGATTCGGCGGCACTCGCCGGACGCCGCTGTTGCCTTGGGCGTGTTGATCCGCGGAGAGACTGACCACTACGCGCATATCGCCCGCGAGTGCTGCGCTGGCCTGATGCGTGTTGGGCTGGAGGAAGGCATCGCGATTGGTCTGGGGGTCCTGACTTGCGACAGCTTTTCGCAGGCCGAAGCGCGTTGCAGCCTGTCGTCCGGCAAGCAAAACAAGGGTGCGGAGGCCGCGCGGGCCGTCCTGCGCATGCTTTCAGCCGATTCCTGAGCGGTGCGCTGGAACCGCCGCCGCCGGGCCCGCCGGCTACTGGTGCAGGCTTTGTACCAGCGGCAGTTGACCGGGGACGCGGCGGCGGAGATCGAAGAACAATTCACGCGGCGCAAGGGATATGCGCAGGCGGACGGCGATTACTTTGTCAACGTTCTGCGCGACGTCTGCCGGCGCACTGAAGAATTGGACCGCGGAATAGCGGCGGCCAGCGACATTTCCCCGGAGCGAATCGACCCCGTAGAGCGGGCCATCCTCTGGAGCGCCATCGCCGAGATGGAAACGCAGGGAGTCGGAGATGCGGTCACGATCAACGAAGCGATCGACCTGGCCCGCGAGTTTGGCGCGGAGCACAGCTACCGTTTCGTGAATGCGGTCCTGGACCGCTGGGCCAAAGCGCAACGGGGGGGCCGTGATACGCGGGACTCGGGCAATGGTGGATGAGCAATCGACGGAAGACCGGTTGATAGCGTCATTGTTTGCGCGTCATGCGGCCGATGGCGCAACCGTTCTCACCGGTCCCGGTGACGATGCGGCCGTTGTGCGCTGCCCGCCGGGCGAGGCGCTTGCGATCACCACCGACACGCTCAACGAAGGCGTTCACTTTCCGGCGGGCGCTCCGGCGCGTTCGATCGGCCACCGGGCGCTGGCAGTAAGCCTGAGCGACCTTGCAGCCATGGGAGCTCGCCCGCTTTGGGCGGTGGTCACCCTGTCGGTGCCGAGAGTGGACGAAAGTTGGTTGGAAGCGTTTGCCGATGGCCTGTTCGCGTTAGCTGAGCAATCGCGCATTCGCGTGGTGGGCGGGGATTTTGCGCGTGGGCCGCTCAACGTGACGGTAACGGCGCACGGCGCCGCCAAGCTGAAGCACATCCATCGCCGCATGGGAGCGCATCCCGGCGATGGCATCTGGGTTTCAGGTTACCTCGGCGATGCGGCAGCCGGCCTGGAGCTGCTGCAGGAGCGCCTGAAGTCGGTTGCGCCCGTGCCAAGCGGGAACGCCGTTGCCGCAGAGGAAGCCTTGATTGAGCGTTTCTGCTACCCGCGTCCGCGCCTGAAGCTGGGCGCGGAACTTGCCGGTATCGCCAGCGCCTGCATGGACATCTCCGATGGTCTCGCGGTGGATCTGCCGCGTCTGCTGCGCGCCAACCGGCTGGCCGGACGCCTGTGTGTGGAAAAATTGCCGATTTCCCGTGAGTTGAAGGGGTTCGCCGACGCTGCCGAGGCCAGGCGCCTGAGCATGAGCGGGGGCGATGACTACGAGCTCTGCTTTACCGCGGCGCGCGCCGACGCTCAGCGGCTCAAGAAGCTATCCGCGCGGCATTGCTTGACCCGGGTGGGTGAGGTGCGGGCGGGGGAGGGGCTTGAAATCACCTTTCGCGGTCATCCCTGGAGTGCTTCGAAAGGGGGCTATGCGCATTTTCCATGAGCAGCCGGGCGCTTCGTTGGACTGCTTCCGGCCTGGGCTTGGGCTATCTGCCCGTGGCGCCCGGCACCTGGGGCAGTTTGGGAGGGATTGCACTGTGGTGGTTCACGCTTCCCTTGGGCATCTGGATTCAGGTAATGCTGTTGGCGCTCGTTGTGGGTCCGGCGGCTTGGGTATGCGGCGCCTGCGCGCAACAGTCCGGCCGGTCCGATCCTTCCTTCATTGTGCTCGACGAGATATTGGGCATGTACCTGGCCTTGCTGTTCCTTGCGCCATCCTGGATAGGGGCAGGCGCGGCCTTCGCCGTGTTTCGAGTGCTGGATATCCTCAAACCCTGGCCTGTCAGCCAAATGGAAACACGTTTTCGCGCAGGCCCCGCAATTTTGCTGGATGACTTGGTTGCGGGTGCGTTAGCAGGCAGTATAGTTCTATTTATTCAGTATATAACAAGAAATATATAAATATGATGTCAGGTATTAGACTAGGACCGGTTATCGCCATTGTCACGGCAATCCACGCATTGAGCCCACTGGCCCTGCAGATCTTCGTGCCCGCGCTGCCGGCCATACGGACAAGTTTCTCCGCGCACGTGGCCGACACGCAGTGGGTCATTTCCGGTTTCTCGGTGGCGCTCGCCGTGTCGATGCTGGTCTATGGACCCATCTCTGATCGCTATGGCCGGCGCCGGGTAGTGCTGGTGGGACTCGCGCTGTTCTGCTTGGGGTCCGCTGTTTGCTATTGGGCGGATTCGCTGTCCGTCCTGATCCTCGGACGAGTCGTTCAAGCCATTGGCGTAGCGGCTGGCTCGACTATGGCGCGCGCGGTGGCTGCAGACGTGACGCCACCAGAGAAGTTGGCGCGAACGGTAAGTTTCATGACGATGGCGCTGGTGGTGGGCCCCATGCTGGCCCCTGTTATCGCCGGCTATCTGGTGTCGGCGGCAAGCTGGCGGGGTATTCCGCTGCTGTTGGGGATCTGTTCCGCGCTGCTGTTGCTCATGGCGGTGAAGTGGATGCCGGAAACGCACGGCGCCGCCGCCCGCAGCAAGCCTGAGCCAACCCATGCCGCGGGAGTGTCAAGCCGGCGTTCCCCGTTTATGGGTGCCTGGTTCCTGGGACACATGGCGCTGCTGACCGCCATACAAGTGGGTGTTTACGGGTTTCTTTCGGCGTCGCCGTACCTGGTGATCGATCTGCTCGGCTATGCGCCCTATCAATTCGGCTACGTATTCATATATCTGACCTGCGGGTATCTGCTCGGCAATGCCTTTTCGGGTTGGGAGCGCCTGAAGGGGCCGGCTTTGCTTGCCTGCGCGGTTGGCTGCTACGCCGTCGGCGGGGCCGTGATGCTCGGCTTGGCATTGGGCGGCGTGGTCAATCTCTACTCGATAGTCGCCCCCGCCATGCTGCTGACCTTCGCCAACGGTATTTCGCAGCCGCAGTGCATGGCGGCGGCGATTTCCGCCGCGCCGGAGCGCCGCGGAGCGGCATCCAGCGTGGTGGGGTTCTCGCAGATCATGGCCGGCGGCGTGGGATTCCAGGTTATGGGATGGCTGCCTGGGGATTCGCCAATACCCATGACCGCATTGATCTGTGTCTGCGCGTTGATCAGCGCGGGCGGCGTTGTGGCGATTTACCTGAAACCCAGCCCCGCGGCTGCTGCCGCGATGTCGTCGGATTGATTTGCTTCATGCGAGTTCCTCCTCCAGGTGGGCGAAGAAATCGAGACTCTCGGGATTGGCCAGTGCGTCGCGGTTCGCGGCGGAACGCCCATGAATCAGCTCTCGCACAGCCAGTTCGCTGATTTTGCCGCTCAACGTGCGCGGCAAGTCGGGAGCGACGATGATTTTCGCCGGAACATGCCGGGGGCTGGCCTGCCGGCGTAGCGCGCTTCGCACTTTATCTTTCAGCGTATCAATCGATTCCGCGTCGTTCTTGAGACGCAGGAACAGGATGACGCGCGTATCGCCCTGGTGTTGCTGCGCTACGGCCAGCGCCTCCTCAACCTCTTCCAGCGCTTCCACCACCCGGTAGATTTCTGCTGTACCGATGCGAATCCCGCGTGGGTTCAGCACGGTGTCGGAGCGGCCGTGAATGATGAGGCCGCCCCGCGAAGTGATTTCAGCAAGATCCCCGTGTGTCCAGACGTCCGGGAAATGCGCGAAATAAGCGTCATGGTATTTCTCGCCACGCGGGTCGTTCAGGAAACCCAGCGGCATCGACGGGAAAGGCCGTGTGCAGACCAGTTCGCCGGCGCGTTCTCGCAGCGGGCGGCCATCGCTGTCGAAAACTTCCACCGCCATGCCCAGCGCGCGGCATTGCATTTCACCTCGGTACACCCCGAGCATGGGATTTCCGGTGGCGAAGCAGCCCAGCAGGTCCGTGCCTCCGGCAATGGAAGCCAGCATGATGTCCTGGGCAATTTCGCGGTATGCATAGTCGTAGCTTTGCGGCGCAAGCGGGGAGCCGGTCGAGAGCACGGTATGCAGCGCGGACAGATCACACTCCGCGCCGGGCCGCTGACCGGCAATTTCCAAAGCCTTGAGGTAGGCGGCGCTGGTGCCGAAAATCGTGATGCGCTCCTCTTCGGCCATCTTCCACAAGGCGGACGGCGAAGGAGACAGTGGCGAACCTTCGTAAAGCACCAGCGTGGCGCCGGCGGCAAGACCGCTCACCAGCCAATTCCACATCATCCAGCCGCAGGTCGTCAGGTAGTAGATCGTGTCTTCGGCGGTCAACCCGATATGCAGACGGTGTTCCTTGGCATGCTGCAGCAGTACGCCCCCGGCGCGGTGCATGATGCACTTGGGCGCGCCCGTGGTGCCGGACGAAAACACCGCGTAGAGGGGATGATCGAAGCTCAGCGGTTCGAAATGCAGCGGTCCGGGAGTGCCGAACTCGTGGAACGGCGCAATATTCGCATCCGAGGTCGTAGAGCGACCGGTGCCGAGGGTCGGCACCAGCACCGTGGCGAGCAACTCCGGCAACCCATTGCGGATTTCCTCCAGTTCACGCCGGCGGTCCTGCGGACGCCCCCGGAAATAGTAGCCATCGGCAGCCAGCAATACCTTGGGGCGCAGCGCACCGAAGCGTTCCAGAACCGCCTCCACACCGAAGTCCTGCGAGCAGGAAGCGAATACCGCGCCGATGCTGGCTGCAGCCAGCATTAACACTACGGTTTCCGGCATGTTCGGCATCCAGGCCACCACGCTATCGCCCTTTTGCACCCCAAGCTCGGACAGACCGCGGGCAATGCGCGCGACTTCCTCGCGAAGCTGTCCGTAGCGCAGCTCCTTGCGTTCCCCCCGTTCCCCGCGATATATGATCGCGACGTGCGAGTCGCTCTGCCAGAGCAGGTTTTCGGCGAAATTCAGGCGCGCGCCGGCGAACCACACGGCGTCCTGCAGTCGCTCTCCCTCGGCGAATGTGGCGGTTGGCGGCGCGCTTGCCCTGATTTCGCAAAAGTGCCAAAGCCGGCCCCAGAAATCCTCGGGCTCCTGAATCGACCAGCGATGCAGGGCAGGGTAGTCCGAAAATCCCGCTTCCCGCATGAAACGCCACATGGCACTGCCCCGCGCCCGTTCGGGCGCGGGTTGCCATAAGCACGCGTTCAAGAAAGTCGAAGAGGTGTTGTTGTTCTGTCGCATGGCTCGAATCTGCCAAAATCCGGAGCCTTCGGGAAACCCTGTCTGGCTTAGATCAACTTGGACGTATGCACCGCAACTCGACCACGTAGTCACTCGATGGAGAAGGTGGGTTTATGTGGTCGGAATACGGGTCGTCGTCTGGATTAGCCGCATATGCCTCTACGGCACTGATATCCAGGATGCTCGCAACAAGCTCATTGGTGCCGCCGATGTATGTTGATTGAAGGCTGATTTCGGTTGCGATGCACCAGCTCCTATCTTCCGGCCAAATGAGGTTGGCCGATTGATGCACGTCGGCATCGAAAAATGAACATTTCATCGCGCCTAATGGCCCTTGAAACAGGTGCCATGCTCTATGTCCGTGTATTCCGAAAGCTTGCGGTTCCTCAAGGCCTGGTTTGTAATCCCAGCCGAAACCTTCCCAGACACCAAACCAGCATGTGCTGGAATGTTGTGTGAAATGTTCAAGTTTCTCCAGGAGGCTATGTGCTACCACTGGAGTTAACGTGCCCTCTTGCGGCACGTCAATGACTTTGTAGCCACCTCTTGCCAGCAACTCGACCACATCCCAATCCATTATTGGGAGCATTGAGACATTGGGCCACTGCATCATCCGATGAGCAGTTCGTCCCCTCCGGGTTGCCACTTCCGCCCAGGCGAGCGGCTCTTTGGTGAGCTGGCCATCTTGAAATGTCCATAACCACGCCGGGTGCAATATCCTGGCGTAGGCTTGGAAGCCGCTGGGGACAATCGAACATACGCCCTTGCCAACTAGGCCATCAATGACCCACTGCGCCGACTCTATCTCCCTTGCAGCTTGGACACCGTCCATGTTGCCCTTGCCAAAGCGAGCGGCATCAGTCCGAATCAACAAACTTCAACTGAAAACAATATTCTTGCCGCGTCAGAAGCTCCAGTCGATCTGAACGCCTACGGTGCGCAAGTCCTGCGGCGCCAGCATCAGGCCGTGGATGTTGAAATTGAAACCGGTGAAGCGCGTGAAGTTGGTGTTGCGGACAGCGCCCACCCAGGTGTCCTGCTCCAGGGCGTTGTTCACGTACAGTTCGACCCGCAGGTTGTCGCGCTCTACACCGGCGCGCAGGTTGGCCAGCCAATAGCCGTCCAGCCTCGCCAGGTTGCCGCCGTTGCCGGCCCAGGTCTTGCCGTAGTGCATGAAGTCACCGCGCGCGAAGAAGTCCCAGTCGGCCGTTAGCGTGTCGGTGTAGCCTAGCGCCAGATTGCCCATCAGTTCGGGATAGCGTCCCGATTGGTTGCCGGCCAAATTGCGGCTTCCGGTGATGTCCTGGACGAAAGTGGCGGCGAATGTCGTGTATTCGTTGTCCTGCCAGGCGACATTGGCAGCCACGAACCAGTTGTCGCTCAATGTCCAGGAGCTTTCCAGTTCGATTCCCCAGAGGTTCGAATCACCCGGGAAATTGAATTCCAGCGTGCGGGGCTGTTGCTGCGGTCCGGCTATGCCGTCGCGCAGGGTGGGGTCCGGGTCGTCCTGGTAATAGACCACGAAGTTGTTGAACAATTGGGCGACCCACTCGTAGTAGTAAGCGGCTGCGTTGATCTGGCCGCGTCCACCGAGCAGCGACAGCTTCACGCCCAGTTCCAGCGCATCGAGTTCCTGCGTGGGGGTGGACTCACCGGCCTCGGGCGCCTTGCGCCGTATCTGGTCGTATTCCGACTCCGTGCTCGGGAGCCCCGTGTCTCGGTCGATATAGGGCTCGATGAAAGCGTCGCGGGAGGCGTTGATGAGGTTGGTGTTGAGTACGCCGGGAAGTACGCCGCGGGAGAAGCTGGCATAGACGTTTACGTCATCGCTGGGCTGCCAGCGCAGAATCACGCGCGGAACGAGCTCGTTGTAATCGGCTCCCAGGCCGCCAGTAATGCGCTGATCGGCCATGTATCGGGCTTCGAGGTCGAGCACGAATTGCTCTCCCATTGGCACACTGGCAGCGGCAAACACGCCACGGGTCTTTGCGGTCTCGCCCTGTGTTGGGGGCAAGGTAACGAACAGTGGGCCGAAGCAGCCTGCCGCTTCAGGGAAGAAACATGCTACAACCACGTCGCCGCCCACCCCCGATAGCGCGATTTCCTGCTTGAAGTAGCTGGCGCCCACCAGCCAATTGATGCGGCTGTCGGGTGACGAACTCAGGCGCAATTCGGCGCCCCGGTCCTCGTTGCGCTGCGGGTCGGATGTCCAGAAAGCTTCGAAATCGGTCATATCGAAGTCGCGAATCCAATTCACGCCGTGGTCGTTATAGGAAGCCTTGAAGGAAAGCCCCATGCCGTTCCAGAGACCGTAGTCCAGTTCGATGCTGGAGCGAAATATCTCGCGGCTCATGCCCATGGTGCGGCGCTCCGGCACGCCGTCCAGCGTGGTGTTGTTGACCAGGTTTTCGACCAGCCAGTTCGAGCAATCCTCGGGGCAGCGCGTGGGGTGCGTTATGCGCGTGAAAATGGCCGGATAGAGCGATGTATTCACCGAGATATCCGGTGCGCCGGGCTCGCCGGGAAGCGGGACTCTTCCACAAATGTACTGCAGCGGTGACAACGTAGCGATGTTGCCGTCGTTGTCCGGGCGCCTGATTGTGGTGCCGGTGCAGGTGTCGTAGTCCGAGCCGGGCAGGTAGGCCACGGCCGGCGGGCCATCGTCGTCTTCGTGGTGGAACAGACGCAGGCGGGCGCTGAAGTTGTCGCTGGGCGCCGCAAACAGCGTAAGGCTGGCTGATTGCGAGGTTTCTTCGCCCAATTCTCCGCCATCGTTGGCGATATACATGGCGCCCTTGTTGTAGTGGCTCAAGCCAAGCTGCCAGCCGAGTCGATCTTCCACCAGCGGACCGCCCATGCTGACGCCGACATTGGTCTGGTCGAACCAGCCCGCCGAGGCTCGCACCTTGCCGCCGAACTCCGTGAGGCTCGGATTGCGGGTCACGTAGTTGATCGCGCCCGAGAACGTGTTGCGCCCGAAGAACGCGGACTGCGGGCCCTTGATCACCTCCACCCGCTCCACGTCGAGCATGGGAATGGACTGCGAGCCGCCGGTCACGTAAACGCCATCGACGAACAAACCGGCCAACTGTTGGTGCGGCGAGCCGCGCGGCGGGGACATGCCGCGGAAGCGGATCACCGTGTTCTGCCGTCCGGGCCGGTTGCTGGCTATGTTGTCCTGGAACGACAAGCCCGTGGTCTGCATGGATATGTCGCCCAGGGTTTCCAGTCCCGCCCGGCTCAAGTCGTCGGCCGTGAACACCGTGATCGAAAGTGGTGCTTCGAGTAGCGATTCGTCGCGCTTGCGCGCTGTAACGATGATTTCCTCAAGTTCCTGCGCGGCTGCGCCGAGCGGAACGCAGAGCGCGATGGCGGGCAAGAGAGCGCCAAGCTGGCGCCAACGAAGCTCAAGTTTCATTCAGTGTCCCCTTCAGATGCACAGCGTCAGAAACAGCGCGCGATATTAGCACGTGCCCGCCGGGCCCAATTCCGGCCGGGCCTCTTCACGCTACGGCTACTCTGTGCGCCTGCGATTGCATTTCAGGTGGCCGCGCCGTGTACACTGCCGGCGCGATGAGCAAGCGCGAGAGCATGGACTTCGACGCCGTCGTGGTGGGCGGCGGCCCCTGCGGACTGGCCGCTGCAATTCGAATGGCCCAGCTCGCGCAGGCGAACGGGCGGGAACTTAACATCTGCCTGCTCGAAAAAGGCGCGGAGATAGGCGCGCATATCGTTTCGGGCGCGGTACTGGAGCCGCGCGCACTTGATGAGCTATTGCCTGACTGGCGGTCCCGGTGTGCGCAGCCGGTCACGCCGGTCACCAGCGACGATTTTCACTTTCTGCTCTCGCCGCGCCGCTCGGTGCGCCTGCCTAATTTCTTCATTCCGCAGCCGATGCGCAATCACGGCAACTTTGTGGTCAGCCTGGGCGCTTTGTGCCGCTCGCTTGGAGAACAGGCCGAGAGCCTGGGCGTGAATGTGTTTCCGGGTTATGCGGCTGCCGAGGTCCTCTACGAAGACGGCCGCGTGGCAGGCGTTGCCACCGGTGAAATGGGACGCTCGCGCGATGGGGCGGAAAAAGCGGGTTACGACGCGGGCATCGAGTTGCGGGCCCAGTACACGATCTTCGCCGAAGGTTGCCGCGGCAGCCTGGGTAAGGAGCTCATGGATCGCTATGCGTTGAGGAAGGATTCTGATCCCCAGCATTACGGGATAGGAATCAAGGAGATATGGCGTATACCTGAAGAGCGATATAAGCCAGGGGCCGTGATGCATACGCTCGGCTGGCCGCTGTCTCATGGAACCGAAGGCGGGGGTTTTCTTTACCATGCGCATGATGGGCTGGTCTATCTCGGGCTTATCGTGGCCCTGAACTACAGCAACCCGTATCTCGACCCTTTTGCCGAATTTCAGCGCTGGAAACATCATCCGCGCATACGCGAGGTCATTGAGGGCGGGGAACGCACTTCCTGGGGCGCGCGCGCGGTCAACAAGGGGGGGCTGCAGTCACTGCCCGAGCTGGCGTTTCCCGGCGGCCTGCTGGCCGGTTGCGAGGCCGGCTTCCTCAACGGGGTCAAGATCAAGGGAAATCACACGGCCATGAAGACCGGCATGCTGGCGGCGGAGGCGGTATTCGAGGGTTTGTCTGGCGGCCAGCAGTCCGAGGTATTGCGGGACTACGAACGCTCCGTGCGGGGATCATGGGTACACGAGGAGTTGTGGCGGGCGCGCAACTTTGGTCCGGCGCAACACAAGTTCGGGCTGCTTGGGGGCTCGGCGTTTACCTGGCTGGATCAGAACCTGTTTCGCGGGCGGCTGCCGTTTACCTTGCACAACCGCCTGCCGGATCATGCATCGTTGCGCCCGGCAGCGCGTTCGCGCCGCATCGAATACCCCAAGCCCGACGGCAAGCTCAGCTTTGATCGCCTTTCGTCCGTCTATCTCTCGGCCACCAACCACGAAGAAGACCAACCCTGTCATCTCACGCTCGCGGATCCGGCGATTCCGATTCGGGACAATCTGCCCCGTTTCGACGAGCCCGCGCAGCGCTACTGTCCGGCTGCGGTCTATGAAGTGGCCCACGAAGGGGACGAACCACGTTTCGTGATCAACGCGCCCAACTGCATTCACTGCAAGACCTGCGACATCAAGGATCCCGCGCAGAACATCAACTGGATCACGCCGGAGGGCGGCGGCGGCCCCAATTACGCGGGTATGTAATTCAACTGTTTTCCCGGCTTCCGGCCCGGTTGCAAATCCACCGGAGGCACAGGCCTCAAGCCACCTCTACCGCAACGGCTACTGCCTCGCCGCCGCCGATGCAGAGGGCGGCCACGCCGCGGCCGCCGCCGCGCGCCCGCAGCGCATGAATCAGCGTCACAAGAATCCGGGCGCCGCTTGCGCCGATGGGGTGGCCAAGCGCGCAAGCCCCGCCGCGCGGGTTGACCCTGTCCGGCGCGAGCCCAAGGTCGCGCATTGCCGCCATCGTGACGCAGGCAAAGGCTTCGTTGATCTCGAACAGGTCAACTTGGCCGGCCTTCCAGCCGGCTTTCTCCAGGCACTTGGCAATCGCCGGCCCGGGCGCCGTGGTAAACCACTCGGGCGCCTGGGCGTGAGAGGCATGGACTACCACGCGCGCCAATTGTTCTATGCCGAGTTCTGCGGCGCGCCCTGCACTCATCAGCAGCAGAGCCGCGCCGCCGTCGGAGATCGACGAGCTGGAGGCCGCGGTAACCGTGCCATCCTTTGCGAAAGCGGGACGCATGGCCGGAATCCGCTCCAGGTCGCAGCGCGCCGGCTCTTCATCTTCGCGAACTTCCACCGTCCTGCCGCGGCGCGCGAACGTAACAGGCGTGATCTCGCTGGCGAAAGCGGATGCCGAACTTCGCGCCCGCTGCACCGATTCGATCGCGAATGCGTCCTGCTCTTCGCGCGTGAAACCATAGCGCCGCGCAGTCTGTTCGGCGAAGTGGCCCATCATCTCGCCGTCATACGGATTTTGCAGGCCATCGAGAAACATATGATCCCGCAGTTGCTTGTGGCCCATGCGCAGTCCTCCCCGCGCCTTCTCGACCAGGTACGGCGCATTGGACATCGATTCCATGCCTCCGGCCACAACCGCCATGCCGGGATCGGCCAAGATTCGGTCGTGCGCCAGCATCACCGAGTAAAGGCCCGAGCCGCAGACCTTGCTGATGGTTGCACAGGGCGTGCCGGGGAGCAGGCCGGCTGCCAGCGCTGCCTGGCGCGCCGGGGCCTGTCCGAGGCCAGCCGGCAGCACACAGCCCATGAGTACCTCGCTGATTTCTTCCGGGGGGTGCTGGGCGTCGTTCAGGCAGGCTTGAATCGCGGCGCTGCCCAATTCAGTGGCCGCGGCAGGTGTTAAAGAGCCCAGCATGGCTCCGATCGGTGTGCGCCTGGCGGCGGCGACGATGATCTGCGTATCGGACATAGGTTTGCGTAGCGTATTGGTGCACAAGTGGCGTTGCCTTTATGTTATTTTGGCGCCTGGCAAAAAGGTAGGCAGGGGACCATGAAGCGACTCGGTATCAGGACTTTAAGAGCACCTTCAATCGCTTTGCTGGCATTGGGGTTTGCGCTATGGGCGCCAGCCCCGGCCGCGGATCAGCGCGTCAGCGAAATGCTGGCGCTGCAACAGGACGCTACGGCCGCCGATCGGCGGGCGCAGAGCGAAATAAACGATCTTGCGGACGAAACCCAGGAGGCGATAGGCGAATATCGGGTGCGCTTGCAGGAACTCGACCGCGTGCGGCGCTACAACGATAATCTGCAGCGCACCGTCGATGATCAGGAGCGCGAAAAGACATCGCTGACGCGCCAGATCGACGAATTCGGCAGTCTGGAGCAGGGCATCGTGCCGCTGCTGATGGACATGATCAACGACCTGGAACGGTTTATCGAGCTCGATATGCCCTTTCAGATCGAGCCGCGGCGCAGCCGTGTCACCTTACTGCGCGACCTGATGGACCGGGCCGATATCAGCATCGCGGAAAAGTACCGCAACGTTATGGGCGTTTTCCAGGAAGAAGCTTCCATTGGACGCAACATCGAAGCATATTCCGGTGAATTGGAAATCGGCGGAGTTAAGCGGCAAGTCGATTTCCTGCGCGTCGGCCGCGTGCTGCTGGCCTATCAGACGCCCGACCGCGAGGAGATGGGCTACTGGGACACACAGCAGCGGCAGTGGCGCGAGCTCGATAGCGGCTACCGCGGGCCTTTGACGCTCGGTATACGGGTGGCCCGAAGACTGGCGCCGCCGGACATTCTTACGCTACCGATCGCTGCCCCGCGTGGAGAGAGCACATGAGCCGGCTGGCCCCGCTGGCGGCACTTGCGGCGCTGACCCTAAGTTCGGCGCTGGCCCAGGAAGATCCGCAGCCTGCCGCATCCGAGCAGCCGGCGAGCACGGTGCTCGAGCTTCTTGAGCTGGTGCGCGTGGAAGCACGCGAAGGCTCGCGCATGAACCGGGAGCGCGTGGAGCAATTTCGGCGGGCGCGAAACGAGCGCCAGCGCATGCTCGAAGAGGTTTCTCGGGACCTGGCGGCCGAGAATCGCCGTGGCGAGACACTCAACCAGCGCTTCGAGCGCAATGAAACCAGTCTGGCGGACCTGGAGGAAAGGCTGCGAATCCGGATCGGCAACTTCGGCGAGTTGTTCGGCGTGGTGCGTGATGTGGCCGGAAATACCTTCGGCGAAGTAGTGACTTCCCTGGCCTCGGCCCAGTACCCCGACCGTACCGAAAGGATTGACGACATGATGCAGACCGACGAGTTGCCGAGCCTGGAAGATCTGCGCGGGCTGCAACTGCTGCTGCTGGAGGAGATGGCCGAATCCGGACAGGTGGTGCGCTTCAATGCCGAGATCACCGATCCCTCGGGGCAGACATCGGTAGGAGAAGTCATTCGCGTAGGCGCCTTCAATCTGGTGCACGACGGGAAGTTTCTGACCCGCGATCTTGCCAGCGGAACCTTGCGGATCCTTCCGCGCCAGCCGGCCGGGCGTTTTCTCGCCATGGCCGAGGACCTGGACGCGGCCACGTCAGGTGTGGTGGACATGGCGGTCGACCCTTCCCGCGGCCAGCTCCTCAGCTTGCTGATCCAGGCGCCGGGACTCGGCGAGCGGATTCAGCAGGGCGGTTATGTCGGCTACACGATTATCGGCATGGGCGTGATCGGGCTGCTGATCGCGGTGTGGCGGCTGGTCTTTCTGCAGGGGGCGGGGCGCCGCATACGGGCGCAACTGCAGAATTCGCGCGCCAATGGGGACAATGCGCTCGGCCGCATCATGGCGGTCTATGAGCAGCACCAGACAGGCAACCTGGAGGCGCTGGCGCTCAAGCTGGACGAGGCGATCATGCGCGAATCGCCGATTCTCGAGCGCTACCAGAACATATTGAAGGTGTTTGCAGCGGTGGCCCCGCTGCTCGGACTGCTGGGCACGGTGGTAGGCATGATCATTACCTTCCAGCAGCTCACACTGTTCGGCACCGGCGACCCCAAGCTGATGGCCGGCGGAATCTCTCAGGCACTGATCACCACGGTGCTGGGATTGATAGTGGCGATACCGCTGGTGCTCCTGCATAGCGTGGTGTCCAGCTCCAGTCAGGGCTTGGTCGAGATTCTCGAAGAGCAGAGCGCCGGTCTGATCGCGCGCCGGGCCGAAGAAGAGACAGTCGCGCCAGCGTAGGCGGCTGCCTGGGCATTTACTGGCCGCTTACGCCGCTATGTTCCTGACGGAAGCCTGGGTTTTGATCCGCAGCTTTTTCGAGCTGGGCGGCCCGGTGCTCTACGGCATCCTGGCCACGACCATCGTGATGTGGACCCTGATCGTGGAACGGCTCTGGTATTTTTTCGGAATCCTGCCAGGCGAGATGCATAAGGCGCGCGAGGTTTGGGAAAGCGGCCGGCGCGACGGCTCCTGGCTTTCCATCAAGCTGCGCCGTCTCATCCTCTCGGAAGTAGGCGTGAGCGCGCGCCGCAATCTGGCGCTGATCCAGACCCTCATTCAGGCACTGCCGCTGCTGGGGTTGCTGGGTACCGTGTGGGGCATGGTGCAGGTTTTCGAGATCATGACAGTGTTCGGCACCGGCAATGCACGCCTGATGGCCGGCGGCGTATCGCAAGCGACGATCCCCACCATGTCGGGACTTGTGGCGGCGCTCTCCGGGCTGTATCTGTCGGCGTGGCTCAAGCAGCGCGCCAAGACCAAGATGGACGAGCTCGAAGATGCACTGCAAATGCGCTTTGAGCAAGCGCCGCAAGCAGGCCAATGATCGAACGCAAGCGCCGCAAGCGGTCCGCAGAGGAGGCCGCAATCAACATCACGCCGATGCTGGACATCGTGTTCATCATGCTGATCTTCTTTATCGTAACTACCTCCTTCGTCAAGGAGTTGGGCGTCGATCTCGACCGCCCTTCCAACGCGCCGGTGAAGGAGCAGAAACGCTCCGAGGTGATCCCGGTGCGTCTTGATGCCGACGGCCAGATATTCGTCGAGGACCGGCTGGTGGTGAGCATGGGAGCGGTGCGCGCCAACATCGTGTCCGCGCTGGCTGCCAAGCCCAACGCCACCGTGGTGGTGATTGCCGACCGAAACGCGGATTCCGGCTTGCTCGTCTTGGTTGTGGATCAGGCCAGGGTAGCCGGCGCCGAAAAAGTTTCGCTCGCGGCTGCGGCGCGCTAGGGTACTGGGGAAATGCCGCAAATTCGCAGACGCAAGCAGGAAGACGAAGGCGAGATCAACATCACGCCGATGCTCGACATCGTCTTCATCATGTTGATATTCTTCATCGTAACCACTTCCTTCGTGAAGGAGCCCGGCATCAATCCGTTGCGCCCGTACGCCGATACCGCCGCCACCAAGGAGCGGGGTAATATCATGATTGCGGTATCGAATTCCGACCAAATCTGGATGAACAAGAACCGGGTGGAATTGCAGGGCGTTCGCCCGCTCGTCGAGGCGGCGCGCGCCGAGAACCCCGAGAGCAGCGTCATTATCGTGGCCGACGTGAGAGCGTCCACAGGCACCGTGATTGACTTGATGGATCAGGTCCGGGCCGCGGGCATAACCAGCATTGCGCTGGCGGCAGAAGGCGGGCAGGGGCTGTGAGGCCCATGAATTCGCCGCTGCGCATGGCGCTGTCGACCGGCGCGGGCGTGCTGGTCGCGCTGCTCCTGTTCCTGTTCATGAACCTGCTGATAAGCGGGGGCAGGGGCCAGCAAGGCACCGCCAGCGCCGGGCAGATCGTGGACCTGATACGGATTCAGGAAGAAGAGGTGGTGCAAACCAAGCGGCGCGTCCGCCCCAAGAAACCGCCGCCGCCCAAAGATCCGCCGCCGCCGCCCAAGCTGACCGTGTCCGAAGAGCCCAAGCCGCAGCAGAACCGGATGCGTATCGACCTGCCGGATATCGACATCTCGGGAGCCGCAGGGGGCGGCCCTTTCATCGGCAAATGGGAGCCTGGCGACCCAGCGGCCGAAGGGGAAGCCATTCCTATCGTGCGCATCGACCCGCAGTATCCGCGCGAAGCGCTCATGGACGGCACGGAGGGCTACGTCCGATTTCGGGTGCTTATCGGAGTCGACGGCAGCGTAATCGATACTGAAGTCGTTGAAGCCGCTCCGGGACGCGTGTTCGTACGCAACGCCACGCGCGCGGTGCGCCGCTGGAAATTCAAGCCGCGCGTGGTTAACGGCACTGCAGTGGAGCGCTGGGCCGCCACTACGATTGTTTTCGATCTGGAGGACTGAATGGCGCGCCGGCTGACCGCCTTGCTTGCGGCGGCGCTGTTGGCGCCGGCGGCCGGTGCGCAAGCCGAGGACACTACGCTTCCGGCATGGCACCCGTTACGCCTGGACCGGGTGGCCGAAGAGCGGGAAGAGCCGGCCACATCAATGAGCGAGAGCTTCTACCGGCGCCTTTCGCGCGCTCACGAGGCGCTCAACGAGGACCAGCTCGCCGAGGCGCTGGAGTTGCTGGACCGAATCCGCGCCGACCGCCTCAGCGACTACGAGGGCGCCCAGCTCTTCCAGACGTATGGCTTTATCTACTCACAGTTGGGCCGCGAAGACGAAGCCTTCGAAGCCTTCGGCAAGTGCCTGGAGCTGGACGCGCTGCCCACGCCCGTGCAGCAGGGAATCGTGTATTCCATGGCCGGCTACTACGCGAGCCAGGATCGCTTCGAACAATCCAACGAGACGCTGATGCGCTGGTTCCGCTTTCAGGCCGACCCGATTCCGGACGCCTATATTCTGATGGGCGCCAATTTCGCGCAGCGCGAAATGATGCGCGAGGCGCTGCCATACGTGGTGCGGGCCAATCAGCTTTCGGCGGAACCCAACGAAAACTGGCGCAATCTGCAGCTCGCCATCCACGTGGAATTGGGGCAGTTTCCCGAAGCCATTGCTTTGCTCACGGAGAATATCGGCATCTGGCCCGAAACGCTGCGCTACTACGTCGTGCTGTCCAGCCTCTACATGCAGACCGAGAACGACGAAGGCGCGCTGGCAGCGCTTACCATCCCCTGGTTTCGTGGCTTGCTGGTGGACGAGACCGATATTCTCAACCTGGTTCGGCTGAACTTGTTTCTCGAGAACCCCGCCCGCGCCGGGATGATCCTGGACGAGGCGATGCAGCGCGGCTATGTCGAAGAAAATCCCGATAATCTGCGTGTTCTCATGAATTCCTGGACCATGGCCCGCGAAATGGAACACGCGGTGGAGGCCATCAACAAGCTGGCGCAGCAGTCCGAAGACGGCGAGTACTATCACCGCAAGGCGATGCTGCTCAACGAAAGTGGCGATTGGGAGGGCGTCGCGGAATCCTGCCGCCTGGCGCTGGAAAAAGGCGGTCTGGAGCGGCCCGGCGATGTCTGGGTGCTGCTAGGCGTGGCGTTGGCTGAACTGGGCCGCTTCAGCGAAGCAATAGACGCGTTCGAGAGCGCCAAGCGTAACGGCAACGACAACGTTCGCCGCAACGCCAATGCCTGGATCGGCTACGTCAGGGATCGCAGCGGCGAAACAGGCTGAGCCGCATATGGCGCCGGTTCGCGCCGCGCGCATTCCGATTGGCTTTATTGCTCGCCGAGCGCTTTTGCCAGAGCCGCCCGGCACGCTTCCGACAGCAGTTGCGCCTGCCGTGCGCGGCTCACGCCGCTTTCGGCGGTCAGCGGGGGCAGAAAGCGCACCTGTATGCGCGAGGGTGTGAACAGCCAGGAGCCGGATGGCAGCAGGCGCCGGCAGCCGCTGATGGCCATCGGCGTCACGGGGAGCTTGCCTGCCACCGCCGCGGCGAAGGCGCCGGAGCGAAAAGGCAGCAAGCCCGGCTGGGGCCTGAACGTGCCTTCCGGGAAGATAGCCAGCGATTGCCCGGTGCGGGCGGTCTTGAGTATCGCTCTTATGTCGGCAATCCGCGCGGCGCCTTGCTCGCGATCCACGAATACGGAGCCGATGCGGCTGAGCACCACGCCCGCCAGCGGCGCATGGCGCATTTCGCGCTTGATGACCAGCCGGAAGTGGATCGGGAGTACGGCGCAGAGCAGTACGCCGTCGGCGAAACTGGCATGATTGGCGGCCACCACGCAAGGTTCTTTCGGCAAGTGCTGAAGCCCGGTTACCTCCGGCCGTGCGCCGCCAAGCCGGAAGATGAGCCGCGACGCCGCCCGGGCGCAGCGCCGGCAGCGCTGCTCGCCGGGAAGCACCAGTATCGCGAGCGCAGCGCTCAGCGCAATGCAGCAGAATACGGTCCAGCCCCAAAGCGTATAGAGCGCTGTTTGCAGGCGTGTCATGGCGCGGAAATTCTATGGCCAACTCGGCATTGATTGATCAATTCATGGACGCCGTCTGGCTGGAGCGAGGGCTGTCCCGGAATACGCTGAGCGCCTATGGCTCCGACCTTGGGTTACTCGAGAAATGGCTGAGCAAACGGGGTAAGCGCCTGGACCAAGCGCGCCGCACCGACCTGCTGGATTTCGTGAGCGAGCGGGCGGCGGGCGGCATCCACGCGCGCACGATCTCCCGGCACCTGTCTGCCGCGCGGCGCTTCTATGGCTACCTGCTGCGGGAGGGTCTGATCGACCAGGATCCGTCGGCGCGTATACCGAGCCCGCGGCTCGGCCGGCCGCTGCCGCATAGCCTGGCCGAAAGCGAAGTGGAAGCGTTATTGGATGCGCCGTCGCTGGACGATCCGCTGGGCGCGCGCGACCGCTGCATGATGGAAGTGCTCTACGCCACCGGCTTGCGGGTCAGCGAACTGATCAGCCTGAACCTGACACAAATCAACCTGTCCAACGGCGTGTTGCGGGTGCGCGGCAAAGGCGCAAAGGAGCGGCTTGTGCCGTTGGGCGAAGAGGCGGCGCACTGGGTGCGTGACTACTTGAGCGGCGCGCGGGCGGAAATACTGGGCGCGCGCAACAGCGAGGCCCTATTCCCGACCCGCAGGGGCAAGCCCATGACGCGCCAGGCGTTCTGGCAGCGCCTGCGCAAGTACGGCGCGGTAGCAGGAATACGCGAGCCTCTTTCTCCGCACCGCCTGCGCCACGCTTTCGCCACTCATCTGCTCGATCATGGCGCGGACTTGCGCGCCGTGCAGATGCTGCTGGGACACAGCAGCCTTTCGACCACGCAGATCTACACCCAGGTTGCGCGCAAGAGGCTGCGCGACCTGCACCGCCGGCACCATCCGCGCGCCTGATGCGCACATTGCGCCAAGCCGCAGGGGACCTTAATCGACGCTGAGGATCAGCTTGCCCTGAGTAAGGTTGGCTTCCATCATGGTATGCGCCTCATGTGCTTTCTCCAGCGGAAAGCAGCGTTGGATGACCGGACGCAGGCTGCCGTCTTCGAGCAGTGGCCACAGGTTGGCCTGCACGGCCCGCGCAATATCCGCCTTGTCTTCGATGCTGCGCGGGCGCAGCGTGGAACCCGTGATCGACAGCCGCGCCATCATGATTCGGCGCAGGTCCAGTTCAGTCTTGGGGCCGCCCAAAGCTGCGATCAGCACCAGCCGCCCGCCCGGGCTCAGGCAACGCAGGTTATCGCGCAGGTAGGGCCCTCCGACCATGCAGAGGATCACGTCCGCGCCTTTGCCGTCGCAAGCCTCCATGAACGCCTCCGGCCAGTTTTCGGTCCGTCGGCATGCGCCGCTCCAGGCTCCGAGCTGGCGGCAGAAGCGCACTTTCTCCTCACTGCCGGCAGTTACGAATACACGTGTTCCCAAAGCTCGGCCGATCTGAATGGCTGCGCATCCGATTCCGCTCGCGCCGCCGTGGACGAGCAGCGTGTTGCCCGCTGCAAGCCGGCCCGAATCGATCAGGTTGGTCCATACGGTGAACCACGTTTCCGGTATGGCTGCGGCTTCCGTCAGCGACACGGAATCGGGTACCGGCAGACAATGCGCCGCGTAGGCAAGGCAATATTCCGCATAACCCCCGCCGGCCACCAGTGCGCACACCCGCTGGCCGGCGGCAAGGCCATCCACATCCGAACCCACGGATTCGATAATTCCCGACACCTCCAGGCCCGGCCAGTCGGGCGCTCCAGGTGGAGGCGGGTAATGCCCTTGCCGCTGCATGCAATCCGGGCGGTTGACGCCGGCGGCTTTAACTCGGATCAGTACTTGGCCGGAAGAGGGAACCGGCTTGGGGCGCTCTTCGATGCGCAGGACTTCCGGACCCCCGGGTTCGGAAATCGCTACCACGCGCATGGGATTGGGAAGGTCATCGTAAAGAAGCCATGATCGGCTCGGCTGACGCCGGGAGTATAGTCCGTTCCCGCGTTCAGCGAGGATCCCTAGTGCGATAGGATACGAACATGCCGGATACCAAGAACAGCGAGCCGAATCTCGCCGCCTTGCAGGGCGGAATGCGCGATGCCTTCGAGCGCCCATTGCGCGACCTGCGCGTGTCCGTCATGGACCGATGCAACTTTCGCTGCCCCTACTGCATGCCGGAAGACATCTACGACCGCAAGTTTCGTTTCATCTCCAGTGAGCAGCGGCTGTCATTTGCCGAAATCCTGCGGCTTGCGAACCTGTTCGCCGGCTTGGGCGTGAGCAAGCTGCGCATTACCGGGGGCGAGCCGCTGTTGCGGGCTGGGCTGGCGGACCTGGTTGGTGATCTTTCTCGCCTGAAGGGCATAGACGACATCGCGCTCACTACCAATGGCGTGCTCCTGGCGCAACAGGCGGCCCAGCTCGCCGCGGCAGGACTGGATCGTGTAACCGTGAGCCTGGATGCCGTTGATGAAGAGCTGTTTCGGCGCATGAGCGGCGGCCGGGGACGCTTGCAGTCGGTGCTCGACGGCATAGCCGAAGCGCGCGCTGCCGGGCTGGAGCCGATCAAGATCAATGCAGTGATTCAACGCGGCGTGAACGATGACCATGTTCTCGATCTGGTAGAACATTTTCGCGGCAGCGGAATGATCCTGCGGCTGATCGAATACATGGATGTGGGCACGATAAACAACTGGAACGCTTCGCAGACCGTGCCGGCAGCGGAACTGCTCAAGCGCATTCAGAGCACTTGGCCGCTGCGCGCGCTGGACGCCAATTACCCCGGCGAGGTCGCCCGGCGCTATGCATTCGCCGACGGGCAGGGCGAGTTGGGATTCATCACCTCGGTTACGCAACCCTTCTGCGGCACCTGCAACCGGGCCCGGCTGTCATCGGACGGCCGCTTGTTTACCTGCCTGTTTGCGACCGAAGGACTCGACCTGCGCGGTCCGCTGCGCGCTGGGGCCAGTGACGCCACGCTGCTGCAGTTGATACGCGAGCGTTGGACCGCGCGGCGAGACCGCTACAGCGAGCTGCGTGCTTCGCTGCCGCCACGGAAGACGGTCGGCGGCAAGGTGGAGATGTACTACATCGGCGGATAAGCACGGCGAATCGCCTTTGCGCGGCGCCAAGTTTGGCTTCGCAGGACAACGGAAGCCGACTTATGTATGATGCTAAGTCAAGTTTGCCCGTTGGGGGAGGGGTAAATGGCGTTTGCAAGGGAGGTCGTTGCCGTAGCAGTTGTTACTGTGCTTGTGACCATGCCGCTTGCCGCCGACGGGCAGGAGACCGTCCCACTTTCCGCCAACGTCACGCTCACAAGCGACTATGTTTTTCGCGGTTACACGCAAACCTCGGAGGACCTCGCTGTGCAAGGCGGCTTGGACTGGGAAGGCGAAAGCGGCTGGAGCATCGGTGTCTGGGGGTCGAATCTGGATTTCGGTCCCGGCGATGACGCCTCGCTGGAACTGGACATCTACGGCGGTTATTCCTGGCAGGTGAACAATACGAGCTATGGCGCGGGATTGATCTATTACGCCTATCCGGGAGCCGGTAGCGAATCGGACTACGGTTTCATTGAAGCCTACGCCAGCCTGGGACATGACTTCGAGGCCGCGTCACTGTCCGCTGCCTTGCATTTCACTCCCGATAACTTTGGCGGCACCGGCAATGGCTGGTATGTCACGGGCGGATTGGCGCGGGCGTTGTCGGATGCATGGAGTGTGGATGCCAACGTAGGCTTTTCGCAGGTCACGCCCGAGTTCGGGGAGGATTACCTGGACTGGAACCTCGGATTGAGCTACAGCTTTTCCGCGCTGGCGCTGGACCTGCGCTACCACGATACCGACGCGCCGGCCTGCACGGATGCTTGCGACTCCCGCATCGTGCTGAGCGTGTCGGCCGGATTTTGAGAATTGCGGCCACGGAGTGCCTTAATGGCAGCCGAGCCGGCGCGCAAGCATGCCTGAAATGAGCGCGGCAAGCGCATTTCCTGGGAGAACGATTCCATGACGACACGCAAGAGTTCCTGGCGCCAGGCCTGGATGTGGCTGGGTGTGGCCGGGCTGGCCGGCATGGTATTTCTGGCCCCGGTGGCCCGGGCCGCCACAGATGCACAACTTGACTTTGTGCTGAACACCTTCGCTTTTCTGGTCTGGGGAGCGTTGATCATGTGGATGTGCGCCGGGTTCACGATGCTGGAATCGGGATCGGTGCGCACCAAGAATGCATCCGTGATCTGCATGAAGAATATCGGCCTCTACTCGATTGCCGGGATCACCTTCTACCTCGTGGGCTACAACCTGATGTACGTGGATGTCGGCAGTTTTGTGGGCACATTCACGTTCGGCTACGGCCCTTCGGATGCAGAGCGCGCCTTGCTGGAGGCAGTGGGTTCGGACGCGGGCGAGGCGGCCATTGCGGCCGCCGCCGAGGCTGTTGCGGGGAATGGCTATTCGGTGATGTCGGATTGGTTCTTCCAGATGGTGTTCGTGGCCACCACGGCCTCCATCGTTTCCGGCGCGCTGGCGGAAAGGGTCAAGCTTTGGTCTTTTTTCCTGTTCACGGCCTTACTGACTGCGGTCATCTACCCGATCGTCGGGGCTTGGACCTGGGGCGGCGGCTGGCTCAGCGAACTGGGCTTCAGCGACTTTGCGGGTTCCACGATCGTCCATTCCACCGGTGGTTGGGCGGCGCTGGCCGGCGCCTTGGTTGTCGGTCCGCGGCTGGGCAAGTTTCGCGCCGACGGCAGCACCAAGATCACCCCGCCGTCCAACGTGCCGGTTGTGACGCTGGGCGTGTTCATTCTTTGGCTGGGGTGGTTCGGATTCAACGGCGGTTCGCAACTGGCCTTGGGAGGCGTCGAGAACGCTGTGGGAATGAGTGTAGTACTCGTGAACACCAACCTGGCCGCCGCCGGCGGCGTATTGGCGGCACTGACCGTATCTCGCCCGCTGTTCAAGCGGGTGGATCTGATGGCCGTGCTGAACGGCGCGATTGCCGGGCTCGTTTCGATTACGGCCGGGCCCGATGTCCTGCCGCACTGGGTGGCGCTGCTTATCGGCGCCGTGGGTGGCGCGCTTTGCGCCACCGGCATGAAATTGTTCGAATACTTGCACATTGATGACGTGGTGGGCGCGGTGCCGGCGCACTTGGTGGCAGGCGTATGGGGAACGCTGGCGGTCTGCATTGCTGGCGGCTACAGCTTCGGAGTACAATTGCTCGGTGTTGCTGCCGTTGGCGCGTTCGTGTTCGGTTTTTCGTGGCTGGCATGGACGGCGATTGCGAAAGTGATCGGGGCTCGGGTGTCGCAAACGGTGGAGGAACTGGGACAGGATACTGCCGAGTTGGGCATTGAGGCCTATCCCGAGTTCGTGCTGATGCCGGACAACGATTAGCGGCACGGCGGATATGCAGTGGGCATCCGCGAGTCGGATGTCTGCACGGGCTGGTTTTTGGAGCAAGAAGAATGGATATCCCGATTGAGCGCAACAACGGTACGCTGATAGCCGCACCTTCGGGGCGCATCGACGGTTTCAACGCGCAGGATTTTCATCAGACGCTTACCGGTGCAATCAGCGGCGACGATTCTGCGGTCATCGTGGATTTGAGCGGCTTGAACTACATTAGCAGCGCGGGCTTGAGGGCCGTCCTCATGATTGCCAAGGCGCTTTGGCAGCGCGACGCCAAGTTCATGCTGTGCGCTTTATCGAGTTCAATCGGCGAAGTGTTCAAGATGAGCGGTTTCGACAAGATCATCGAAATCCATGCCAGCAAGGAGGATGCGCTGGCTACATTGAGCTAGGGGCCGCTCCGGTCGCGGCGCGGTCAGGCGCCGGCTTCGACTTCCAGCGACAACGGAAGCCGCACGGTTATTTCTGTCGTCTGCCCGGCTTCTGTGTCCACGGCAATTTCGCCGCCGTGCTGGCGTACGATGTCGTTGGATAGCGCCAAGCCCAAGCCAGTGCCCTGATCTGTCGGCTTGGTGGTGAAGAACGGATTGAATATCTTGCCCAGGATGTCGTCCGGAATGCCTCCGCCATTGTCGCGTATCGCGATCTCGACAGCCTCCGGAGTCCGGCGGGTTTTCAGCCAAAGACACGGCTCGTAGGCCGAATCGTTGCCGTCGGCGTTTTCCCGCTGCCTGCGGTCGTGGGTCGCATGACAGGCATTGGTCACGATATTGAGGAATACCCGGCCCAACTCCTGCGAAACGACATTCATTTCCTTGACATCGCTGCTCAAGTCCTCCTTGATGCTCAGGTTGAATTTCTGGTCGGCAGCGCGCGCGCTGTGGTAGGCAAGCCGCGCGTGCTCCTCCAATAGGGAATTGATGTCCGTGGGCTGCGCTTCGCCTGTTCCTCTGCCCATCTTGAGCATGTCGCGCACGATGCGATTGGCGCGCTGCCCGTGGTGTTGAATGCGCTCCAGATTGGAATTGACGTCGCCGCAGATTTCTTCGAGCAAGCCGCGGTCGTCCGCGCTTAGTTGACCATCACCCTCCTTGATCACCTCGCGCAATTCGTCCAGCAGTTCGACGGACACTTCCGAGAAATTCTTGACGAAATTGAGTGGATTCTGAATTTCATGCGCCACGCCTGCGGTCAATTCGCCCAATTCGGCGAGTTTCTCCCGCATCACGATCTGGTTCTGGGCGCGCTTGAGGTCCTCCAGCACCTGCTCCAGCTCGACGTTCTTGTCGCGTAGCTCCTGCGCCATGCGTTCCATCAGGTCGAGCCGCTGCGCTTTCAGCGACGCTTCGCGGAACACTTCAAGCGCGGCGGCCATGTCCGCGACTTCGTCCCGTCCGCTCACGTCCACTTTGGTCTTGAGATCGCCCGCCGCCATGCGCCGCATGCGCCGCGAGAGCGCCTCCAGGCGACGCAGGAGCCCCCCCACGAATAGCGAACCCATCAGCAAGGCTGCCGCGATGGCGGCGGCCGTAACGCTCAGCAGCAGGGTGCGTCCGGTATCGATGGTTTCGTTGGCGATGGCCGCCGAGGCCCGGGCGCTATCGCGCGCCCCATCCACCATACCTTCCGCCGCTGCGCTCAGTTCGATTTCCAGGCTGCGGTTGTCGGCCAGCAAGCGTCGTTCCTGCGCGGCGAGTTCAAGTTCCTGCCGCCGCAGGGCAAAGGCGGCTTCTGCGCCGCTGCCCAGACGCAGCAATTGCGCTAACGCGGCCGTCAGCGCTTCTTCCTCGGGCGGGTCACGCAGGCTAGCCAAGTTGCGGGCGATGGCTTCGGAAGCCGACTCGAAACTCTCCAGCAGCGGCTCAAGACGCTGCGGGTCCGTCACGCTGAAGGCCCTGTCCAGCAGTTGCACCGCGTTTTCGACGTTGACATCGAGATCGGCCAGCCGGCGGTAGCGGACCATTTCGAGCTCGGACATATGCCGTTCGCGCGCCGCGGGCTCCGAATCAAGGTCGCGGTATCCGGTGATCGTGAAGAAGTACTGATCGTCGATAGCCGGTCCCAATATGCGCCGCAGACTTTCATGCACCACCGGCACTTCGTCCTGCAGCTCTCGTGTACGGCGCGCAATCAGGAATCTTTCCTCGACCGAGCGGTCAAGCTGTTCGATATTGGCCAGCAGCGCGGCTGCCCCGCTGCGCATTCTTCGAATGCTTTGGTCATCGGCGGCCTGCCGCTCAAGATCGTCGATCAGAGACTCGAAAACACGCCGATCACCGGTCACGGACTCCCGCACTTCCTCCAGTTCCGGCAAGGTTCCCGCTGCCGCCAATCTGGGCGCAGCCGCAACCAGAGTGCCGCTTTGCTCGGCGACGGCAAAAGCTCCCGTGATCTGCGGCAGACTGTGTTCCACAACCAAGCGTTGCGTGTCCGCCACGGTATTGAAGGCAAACCAACTGTTGATACTGGCAGCCACGAACAGCAGCAATGCCACGCCAATGCCCAGGTACATGCGAACCGAAATCTTGTGGCGTTTTTCGAGCACTCCAAGCAAGCGCTTGCGAGGCCCGCCACCGGCTGCGCCGCGGTCGGCGTTCACAGCTCGGATTCCGCGCCCGCAACCGGCAGATATTCGCCATCCGGGCCGACCGAAGTCAGGTACACCGCGTCTGATCCCTGGTAGTCGTCGGGGCCGAACTCCAGCACAAAACCGCCCATGTCGATGCGACCCGCCCCGCGCAGCGTCGGCAGCACCTGGTCCCTGCGTGGCTCCGGACCGGAAAGTTCCATGGCCACCGCCGCCATGCGTCCCGCCAGATAGCCTTCCAGCGAGACTAAACCGGGCTCCACTTCCGGCGCAAACTCCCGCAGCGCGGCGTGGTACTGATCCACTACGGGCAGTGCCTTGCCCAGCAGCGGCGGCACCACGTTCGTCATCAGCAGTCCTGCTTCATTCAGGCTCTCCTCGCTGAGATTGCGAAGTAGCGCGCTACCGCCGGCGAAAGACGTGGTCAGCCGCACCAGCTTGAGCCCCAGCTTGGTGGTCCAATTCACGAAGGTTGCCACCGGCGCCGGCGCGCCGACAATGATCACGGCTTGCGGATTGCCTTCGATCACGTCCAGCAGGGTTGTCTTTACGGCAGTCGTATTGCGCGGATACACCGCCGTGGCGACCGGCTCCAGGCCGCGGCGTTCGAGGGCCAACTGGGCGCCGCGAAAGCCGGCGCGCCCGAAGGAGTCATCCTGGTAGGCGACGGCAACCCGGGTGAGTCCCTGGCCGCTCAGAAACGCCAGCATGGCTTCGGTCTCCTGGTAGTAGGAGGCGCGCAGGTTGATCACGTTCTGCCACTGACCGTCGCGCAGAAAGGGCGCCCCGGTGAACGGAGCGATGTAGGGCACCCCGGCGGCTGCAGCCACCGGAACCGAGGATCGGGCGGTAGGCGTTCCTACTGCCCCGATCAGCGCAAAGACCTGGTGCTCGTTGATGAGTGCGCGCGTATTCTCGATTGCGGCCTCGGGTTCATAGCCATCGTCCAGCGAGATCAGTTCCAGCCGCCTGCCATGTACTCCGCCACTACGGTTAGCTTCGGCGAATGCCGCCTCGATTCCGGTGCGCATGGCCTGACCCAAGCCCATTGCCGGTCCGCTTAGCGCTGCCGACTGGCCGAACAGGATACGCCCGGACTCCGCCTGCGGCTGTGCCAAGGCGGCTGCGGAAACTGTCAGGCCAAAGACGACGAGCGCCGAAAGCCGCCACCTGAGGCGCGCAATCACGCCGTATGCCGCATCTTGAGCGTAAGGCGGTTGCGGCACCCCTCGCGGCAGTAACTGACCTCGTCCATGATTTCCTTCACCAGGTGTATGCCCAGCCCGCCGATCTTGCGCTCCTCAATGCCTGCCGAGGTATCGGGAGCAGGCGGGTCCACCAGCGGGTCGAAGGCTTCGGCTTCGTCGATTATTTCGATCGTCAGTTCAGCGTCGCCATGGTGAAAACGGATTTCGATCTCCCTGGCTTCGTCGCCCTCGTAGCCGTAATCGATGATATTCAGGCCCAGTTCCTCGACCGCCAGCTTGACTTTGAACAGCATTTCTTCGGCCCAGCCCTGCTGCTGAGCCATGGCGTCGATCTCCTGCTCGGCGCGCTGCAGCTCCTCGCGGCTGGCGCCGATCCGGAGCACACGTGTGGCTGTCACGGTTTGGACTCCGTGCGCCGTAGAACGAGGCAGGTAATGTCGTCGGATTGCGAGCGGTCGCCGGCAAACCCCCGCACCGATGCGAAAACCGCGTCATTGGCTGCCCGCGCACTCTCGGGCGGTGAGCCGGCAAACACTGCCTGCAGGCGCTCCATGCCGTACTCTTCGCTGTCTGCATTCTCCGCCTCGGAAACGCCGTCGGTATAGAGAAACAGGGCCTCGCCCGGCTTCAGCGTAATCTGCCCGGAACCGAAATCGAAATTAGGCACGACGCCCAGCGCCACGCCCTCGGTGAGCGGCAGCAGCGATGAGCTGCCGTCCGGATGCACGATCAGCGGCGGGTTGTGGCCGCCATTGGCGTAGTGCACCCGCCCCGTGGCGGGGTCATAGACCGCATAGAAGAGAGTAACGAACATGTTGGCTTCGTTGCCGTCGTTCAACTGCTCGTTGACCACGGCCACTACCGTTGCCGGATCCTCGCAGCCCAGTGCGGCGCCCTTGAGCAAGGTTCGGCTGGACATCATGAACAGGGCAGCGGGAATCCCCTTGTCCGATACGTCCGCAATGGCGATGCCGATGCGCCCGTCTTCCAGGCGGATAATGTCGAAGAAGTCGCCTCCGACGTTCCGGGCCGGCTCCATGCTGCCGAACAGTTCGTAGTGCTCGTTCTCCGGGAAGCGCTTCGGCAGGATCGATTGCTGCATGCTGTTGGCCACGTCGAGCTCGCTTTGCAGGCTCATCAACTGGCTGCGCGACGCCTCCGCCTCGCGCCACATTTCCAGTTGCTGCAAGCCCCGCTCCACCGTGACTCGCAGGTCGTCGAAATCAATCGGCTTGGTAACGAAATCGAAAGCCCCGCGGTTCATGGCGGCGCGAATGTTCTTTATGTCTCCGTACGCCGATATGACCACGGAGCGCAGGTCGGTATCCACGTCGGGCAGTTTTTCCAGCAGGGTAAGCCCGTCCATGCGTGGCATGTTGATATCGGAAAGCACGAGGTCGATATCGTCGTGCTGCTCGATGACCTCCAACGCCTCGACGCCGTCGTGGGCAAATACGAAAGAGTACTTGCCGGAGCGGATCTCGCGGCGCATGCGCTGCCGGACCAGTTGCTCCAGGTCCTGCTCGTCATCCACCATCAGGATCTTGTGTTGCGCTTCCATCCCTTGCCCGCCGCAGGTTGAATCAATGCGACATTGTAATAGGGCGCGGGTCGGCACCGCGCCGTGGCCGCTCAGGCTTCCAACATCCTCTGCACCGCGAGGCGCGCCCGGGCTGAAGTTTCCGCCGGTATGCGCACTTCGGGTTGCAAGGTTTCCAGGGCACGCAATATCTTGGGCAGGGTAATGCGCTTCATGTGCGGACACAGGTTGCAGGGACGCACGAACTCCACATCCGGGTGCTCCACCGCCACGTTGTCGCTCATCGAACACTCGGTAACCATCACCACGCGGCGAGGCTTGCGTTTGCCCACGTAGCGGATCATGGCCGAAGTCGAACCCACGAAATCCGCTTCCGCCAACACATCGGGTGGGCACTCGGGGTGGGCTATTACCTGAATTCCCTGGTGCGCATTGCGGTAACTGCGGATTTCCTCGGCCGTGAAGCGCTCATGCACTTCGCAACTGCCTTCCCAGAGGATGATCTCCACATCGGTCTTGCCGGCCACGTAACGGCCCAGGTAGCCGTCGGGCAGAAAGATGACGCGGTCCACGCCCAGCGACTCGACGATCCGCACTGCGTTGGCCGAAGTGCAGCATATGTCCGACTCCGCCTTCACTTCCGCGGAAGTATTGACGTACGTCACCACTGGAACGCCCGGATATTTCTGCTTCAGCAGGCGCACATCTTCGCCCGTGATCGCAGCGGCAAGCGAACAGCCCGCTTCGAGATCGGGAATGAGAACAGTCTTTTCGGGGGCCAGTATCTTTGCCGTCTCGGCCATGAAGTGCACACCGCACATCAGAATCACGCCGGCTTCGGCTTCGGCGCCGAGCCGGGCCAGTTCCAGCGAGTCGCCGGAATGGTCGGCAACGCCGTGAAAGATTTCCGGGGTCTGGTAGTTGTGCACGAGGATGACGGCGTCGCGCTCGCGTTTCAGCGCATTGATCCGGGCTATGTAGGGTGCATGCGCCGGCCATTCCACCTCGGGGATAACGTCGGACAACCGCTCCCAGACGGCCGCGGTGGCGCGTTGCACTTCGGCATTGAAATCGAGATTGCCGCTGGACTGAGTCTGCATTGGATGGCTCCGCTGGCGCAGTTGTAATGCTACAAGTGAGCATAAGGAATGTCAATCGCCTGTACCGGTTCACGACATATGGGACTGAGCGTGTTCGGCCGTCCTGTATTTTCGAAGGTATTGCATTGGTGTGAGCAAGTCCAGGGCGTAGTGAGGTCGGACATGGTTGTAGAAGTGCTGGTATTGTGCCAAGGCGGGTGCGGCGTCCTTGACGGTGAGTTGTCCGCTGTAGAGGTTCCAGAACTCGGTTTTTGAGCTGTCGTTGGCGCGTTCGACGACGCCGTTGAGCTGGGGGCTTTTGGGTGGCAGTACGGCGAGGGGGATTTGGAGCGTCTGGCAGGCGTCTTCGAACTCGGCGCGGAACTCGGCGCCGCCATCGACTTGCAGGGATTGCAGCGGACAGGGCAGTTCGGTTCGGACTGCTTGCAAGAAGCGCCGGGCGTTGTTGGCGGTAGCCCGGGAATACACGCGCACGACCAGTTGTTTGCTGACCGGGCAGACGGCCTTGAACTCTTTGAGCGTATCGCCGTCGCGCGACACACTCATGTGATCGATCTGCACCCACTCGCCGGGCTGAGCGGCCTTCACGCCGGGACGCCAGCGCTGGGCGTGTCCGTTGGCGAAGTTGCGCCTTCGCTTGGCCGTCACCCGCCCGCGGCAGAACGCGCACGGCGTGATCCGGCGCAGGCATACGCCCTTGACGAGGATCCGTCCAATGGTCGATTCCGACAGGAGGATTCCTTCGCGATCCAGCATCACCTTAAGGCGCCGCTTGCCCATGAACGGATAGTGCTTGCGCATCCGCCATACGGCCCATTCCTGGGCCCGCGTCCAGCGCGCGGGATGGGTGCGTCTCGGGCGGCGGCTTTTGGCTGCCAGCCCCTTCACGCCTTGAGAACGGTAGCGCGCCTGCCAGCGGTAATAGGTGGATCGGGACCAGCCGACCGCGCGCAGAGCCGCGGCCTCGCCGCACCCCTCTGCGCGTAACTCCCGATAGGTCTCGATCTTGCGTAAGCGCTCAAATGCATCGCCCGGCGTGGTATCGTCCATGCGCACACGTTTCATCCCCAGGGACTTGATTTGCATGGTTCGGCTCCTTTTTGTTTGTTCGAAAAACAAAGGCTAACCGAACCCGCGCCCCGGCGAGCGCCGGGGCGCACCTCTTTTCCTTGCGTCGCTACGCTCCCTGCGGAAAAGAGCTGCGCCGTTCCCGCCCCATCAGAGCAGAAACCACCCCGCCATCACTTCGGCACCAGTCCCACATGTGTCTGAACCCGGACATGACATTCGGTGTCAACCGCCTTGGCAGGCAATTGAGTGCCGGCTGGGGAGGCGCGGAAAAGCGCTCCGACTATGACTGATGAGACTGAAGCAGCACTGGCCGAACGCCGTATCCTGTCCATAGACGGGGGCGGAATCCTCGGTACGTTCCCAGCCGCCTTTCTGGCAGGTCTTGAGGGGCACTTGAAAGGCCAGCCGATAGGGTCGTACTTTGACCTGATAGCGGGCACTTCCACTGGCGGCATCATCGCCATTGGGCTGGCAATGGGTCTGCGCGCCTCGGACCTTCTCGAACTCTACGAAAAGCGCGGCCCCTGCATTTTCGGGCAGGGGCGCGGACAGGCCACAGACTTTATCATGGACAAGCTGCGATTCGGTCGCCAGCTCGTCATGAACAAACACGATTCCGGGCCTCTGAGACGTGCTCTGGAGGAAACACTCGGCGACAAGCGGATTGGCAATGCGAACACCCGCCTCCTAATCCCTGCGTGGAACCCAGTGGCGCGGTCTGTATACATCTACAAAACTGCGCATCATGACCGTCTTCGTAACGACTACAAGTCCCTTGCTGTAGATGCGGCTCTGGCCACAGCCGCAGCGCCAACCTACTTCCCGCGGCACATCACGCAAAACGCAGTCGGGCTGACGGACGGCGGAACGTGGGCGAACAACCCCACGGCCTTGGCTGTTGTTGAGGCGATCACGATGCTGGGATGGTCCGGCGAATCCCTTCGCGTCCTCAGTCTCGGGAGTCTGGAGGAGACTTACAAAATCAGGAAGTGGGCCGGCATCGGACCGCTCGGTTCCAAAGTCATCAAGCTGTTTATGGACGGTCAGTCGCACAGCGCGATGGGAATCGCAAAGCTGCTCACCGGGCACGAGCATGAACGGGCGGCCATTTATCGCATCAACCACACAGTCCCCCATGGCGCATACAAAATGGATGACACGCGTGTCGTTCAGGAACTCAAGGGGCTGGGATATCACTTCGCACGCGATCGGAAACCGGTTCTCGATCCCGTGTTCTTCAGCCAGCCGGCAGAGGCATTCGTGCCCGCTCATGAGTTGGATCAGGAACCGGAGAAGGCATCATCTGAGAGGTGTTCCGCATGACTATGGATGTCAGAAAGTATTGTGAGTTTTTGGAACAGGTCGCGCGCGAGATTGATATTCCGCCAGGCAAATATCGGGACGCCGTGGACAGGTATGAGGCAGTGGGGCGTTGGCTTGAAGACGCGGAGTATCCCGATTGCCGCGTCGAGCCCAGCATATACGTGCAGGGATCGTTTCGGCTGGGAACTGTAACGCGCCCCCTCCGAGGCGGGATCGAAGCGAGCTACGATATTGACCTAGTCTGTGAGTTGGCAATCCAAAAGAAACGGACAACACCAGGGTCCGTCAAAGCGATGGTCGGTGACCGTCTCCAGGGGCACGGGACGTACCGACAGCTTCTTGATGCTGAGGGCCGCCGGTGCTGGACACTGGAGTACGCCGAGCAGGATGGCGTGGGCTTCCATCTGGATGTCCTGCCTGCTGTCCCGGATGCGCTAGGGTTTCCGGACACTGCGATCGCGATAACCAATAAGGCGGACAACTGCTACTCTTGGTCAGCCAGCAATCCCCGAGGCTACGGGGATTGGTTTGACAGCAAGAACGCAACCGCCTTCCAGCGCGTTGCCTTCGAACAGAAGCAAAGTATGCAGCGCCGGGAATCGCTGGTTTTTGACAGCATCGAAGAGGTTCCCGACCAGCTAGTCCGCACGCCGCTTCAATGTTCGATTCAGCTTATGAAGCGGCATCGTGATCTGCGCTTCGATCACTATGACCGCATCGACTACGCGCCGATCTCGATTATCGTCACTACGCTTGCAGCGCACCTTTACCGCAACGAGCCGGATGTTTACTCGGCCCTGGCAGGAATTGTCGGCCGGCTGAATGCGCATGCGGCTCTCATTGAGGGCGGGGCCGTCGACCCAACAGTGGCGGCGATAGGGCTCATCCAGCGTCGCGCAGACGGCACGTAGTATATCGGGAATCCTGTTAACCCGGAAGAGAATGTACCGGTTCACGACATATGGGACTGAGCGTGTTCGGCTGTCCTGTATTTTCGAAGGTATTGCATTGGTGTGAGCAAGTCCAGGGCGTAGTGAGGTCGGACATGGTTGTAGAAGTGCTGGTATTGTGCCAAGGCGGGTGCGGCGTCCTTGACGGTGAGTTGTCCGCTGTAGAGGTTCCAGAACTCGGTTTTTGAGCTGTCGTTGGCGCGTTCGACGACGCCGTTGAGCTGGGGGCTTTTGGGTGGCAGTACGGCGAGGGGGATTTGGAGCGTCTGGCAGGCGTCTTCGAACTCGGCGCGGAACTCGGCGCCGCCATCGACTTGCAGGGATTGCAGCGGACAGGGCAGTTCGTTTCGGACTGCTTGCAAGAAGCGCCGGGCGTTGTTGGCGGTAGCCCGGGAATACACGCGCACGACCAGTTGTTTGCTGACCGGGCAGACGGCCTTGAACTCTTTGAGCGTATCGCCGTCGCGCGACACACTCATGTGATCGATCTGCACCCACTCGCCGGGCTGAGCGGCCTTCACGCCGGGACGCCAGCGCTGGGCGTGTCCGTTGGCGAAGTTGCGCCTTCGCTTGGCCGTCACCCGCCCGCGGCAGAACGCGCACGGCGTGATCCGGCGCAGGCATACGCCCTTGACGAGGATCCGTCCAATGGTCGATTCCGACAGGAGGATTCCTTCGCGATCCAGCATCACCTTAAGGCGCCGCTTGCCCATGAACGGATAGTGCTTGCGCATCCGCCATACGGCCCATTCCTGGGCCCGCGTCCAGCGCGCGGGATGGGTGCGTCTCGGGCGGCGGCTTTTGGCTGCCAGCCCCTTCACGCCTTGAGAACGGTAGCGCGCCTGCCAGCGGTAATAGGTGGATCGGGACCAGCCGACCGCGCGCAGAGCCGCGGCCTCGCCGCACCCCTCTGCGCGTAACTCCCGATAGGTCTCGATCTTGCGTAAGCGCTCAAATGCATCGCCCGGCGTGGTATCGTCCATGCGCACACGTTTCATCCCCAGGGACTTGATTTGCATGGTTCGGCTCCTTTTTGTTTGTTCGAAAAACAAAGGCTAACCGAACCCGCGCCCCGGCGAGCGCCGGGGCGCACCTCTTTTCCTTGCGTCGCTACGCTCCCTGCGGAAAAGAGCTGCGCCGTTCCCGCCCCATCAGAGCAGAAACCACCCCTCCATCACTTCGGCACCAGTCCCACATGTGTCTGAACCCGGACAAGAACTTCGCCGACCGCTGGCACGAGGATAATCACGCACGCGCACACGCTTTCTTTGCCTGGGCGGATGCTCTTCAGAAAGACCTTCTCAACATCCTAGCCGAGACGAATCCGCGTCTGATCAAGGAAGGCCTAGGCCGCGCATTGGGTACGGCGGCGGCAGCCAAGCACTTCAATGTTCTTGGTCTGGCGAAGCCGGTGGAAACACCGCCGCACATTCACATCACCAGCCCTCCCAAGCCGTGGAAAGGGGATTGACTGAGAACATTCAAAATCAAATCGGTGAGCTTACGGCGATCCATAGGGGGCTAAGCAAGGCAGCCGGGCGGAACGGTGAAACAGCACTATCGGGCGCGTTGCCGTTCGCAGCGTCTGCTGATGGACTGGAAACTATCACGGACTCCTTTGATGTAGAGCTGGCGATTCCCAACGACTTACCCGACACGCTGCCGTGCGTTAGGGAAACGGGTGGCCGCATCGGAACCGATTACGAACATCGAAATCCGGACGGAACGCTTTGTCTGGCTGTCCCTGTCGCGCAGCGCTGCGTCTTCCTCGAGGAGCCATCGCTACTCGGGTTCGTCAACCGGCTAGTGATCCCATACCTTTATGACTTCTGCTTCTTCGAGAAATATGGTCATCATCCCTTCGGCGAAGCCGCGCACGGCGATGAAGGGATATTGAGTCACTACCTGGATGCGCTAGATCTAGACGGCGATCTCGACGCACTCAGGGTGATCTGTTTTCTCTTTGAACACGGTTATCGTGGTCATCACGACTGCCCATGCGGGAGCGGACGAAGAGTGAGAGCGTGCCACGGGCCGGCGTTATTGACGCTACACAAAGCCCACAATGAACAGTCCCTCCGCACGGATTTCATGGCCATCTTGAAAGCGTGCGTCGCCAATTCTGAGAACGGTCGACTTTCTCTTCCCACGCCGTTGCATCGTCAAATACGACGTCTTCTGAAGAAGTTCCGAGACTATTGATACATGCAGAAGCTGTAGCTCACTTGGGTTTGTTGCGGGTTAGTTTGGCAACCCACAAATCCAAGGCTGGCGAGCAAAAGGCAGAGTAGCTTTGCCGCGTGGCAACGCGTGCGCACGGACTTTTTCACACCTTCCTAACCGTCCACAACACCTTGCCCACGATGTGCGCCTCATCAGCCAGACAGGTGTAGTCCGCGTAGTCGGGGTTGGCCGACTTCAGCCGCAGCCGGGGCCGACCGTCCGGGTCGCGCAAGGGCTCCACGCGCTTGACCACAAGCCCGCCGCCGTCCCACAGCACGAATAACTCTCCGGTGGCGGGCACACGGCGGGACGTATCCACCAGGAGCCGGTCACCCTCGGACAACTCAGGCTCCATCGACTCGCCGCGAACGCGCAGCGCCCGGACGGCGCCGGGGACCGCGCCGCCCTCGTAGCGGATCATTCCCTCGGGCAGGAACCAACGGGCCTTCTCCTCGACGAACTCCTGCGCGAGAGCGCCGGGACCGGCCGAAACCTCGACCTCCACCTCCGAGATCGCGGCGAGGGGCACAGGAGATTGCTTCGTCACTGACGGTGTGGGTCGCTCCTTCGCCTTCGGTTTGCCCCGCGGCGGCCGCTCGGCGTGGCGCAGCGCTGCGACATCGCATTCAAGCACCCCGGCGAGCTTCTCCGAATCCACGTGGGACAGCACCTTGGGGCTGCCGCGCTCCAGGAACCCGTGCATGTAGCTGACGTTGCGGCCGATGGCGAGCGAGACCTGGCGCATGGTGAGGCCGCGCTCCCAGAGCAGGTCCTGGATCTTCCGTCGTACCGGGTCGTTGTTCATCGCAGCCCCTCGCAGGCATGACGCAAAGCATAGCGTAATCGCTACAAGACGCTATTGTCAACGACACTACGCGTTCGTAATGTGGCCCGCCATGGACGCACTCTCCACACGCCTCGGCCATGCGATACGGGCCCACCTCGACCGCACCGGGACCTCCCCGGCGCGGCTCGGGGCCGACGCGCTGGGCGATCCGTCCTTCGTGCTGCGGCTCAACCGCGGCGGAGCGCCAGGACGGCAAGCGCCGGACGTAACAACCGGGGAAAATCGGACGCTGAAAGGCGCTGATATGGCCGCGCCAGCGGACACCGCCGCACACCCTAAAAAAAGGGGGGGAGCTGCTGCCCGGCCCGCTGGACCTGGCGCATTCGCCGCCGATGGCACCGGCGAAATTCCGCCGGCGGTGTGGTGCCGGAGCGGGGGCCATCCTGTGCACACGCAATTGTGACAATGCGAGAATCGCGCCATGAGAGGCCCGCCCTGGACGCCTGCCGAGGATGACGCCGTGCGCGCTGCCGCGGGCTGGCGTGAATGGCGGTCGGTCGCGGAGTGCCTAGGCCGGACTCATGCGGCGGTCCGCAAGCGGGCGGAGCGCCTGGGCGTCACAACGGCCCGCGCTCCGCGCCCGCCGGAACCGAAAGCCGCCCGGCTGTGCCGGCGCTGTGGCGAGCCGGCGAAGCCGCCGCGGTTGCACTATTGCTCGGACTATTGCGCGGCGCTGGCGCAAGGGCATTGCCCCGCCTGCGGGCGCAAGCTGGCCGGCGGCGAATGCCCCGACACCTTTTGCCGGTCGCGGGCCGATCCGGCCCTGCCTGGCGGATAGGTCCGCTGCCGAAGGTGCGGGAAATTCCCGCAATTCCGGGCGGATTCCCGGATGCTGGACCCTTCGGAGGTGTCGAAACTCCCGCCTACGGGCGATAGAGCGGCCTATTCTCCGGGCCGCTGCCGTCCTGGACGTCCAGTAACCGATTGCACGTCCTGGGGCCTTGCTCGCGCCTACGGGCGATTTTGCCGCCTGTGACAGCCCGCATGGGCGGTGAATTTCCGAGGTCCTGGACGCTGTGGCGAAAATTCCATCAGGTATATTCGGGCTTGCCGCTTATTTCGCGGGCGAAACCCATGCCGGGTTTTCCCGCCAAATAGAACAGCCCGGCATACAAGCAGCGGTTAGCTCCCGCCGCTTGGAGTGAATAGGTGGGGTTTCCTTCCCTGCGAAGTAAGCTGCAATGGCCCGGCACCTTGCGGGCCGCAGATACACGCCATGCTTGGAGGGGATCGAAATGAAAAAGAAGTTTGCCTGGATTGCTATTCCTCTAGTTGCGGTACTGTGCATCGGTACTTACGTTTTCTTGTCGGACAGACCGCAAAAACCTGATACTCTCGCCGAATCCGAATCAGCGCCGGACGCTTCCGGCAGCTTTCCTGACTCCCAATCGCCAATCGTCGCGGAAAACATGACCGGCGTTGCAACGGGCGCGCCGAATGAGCGGCCTCCCGAAAGGAAAACCAACACCATAGGCGACCTAACGAACTTCACTTTGACTCACGGCGACATTGGTTACGTTGATGTCAATTCGATCATGCAAGGCCGCGATCCGTACAGCATCGTGGACCTGTTGCAGTCCCATCACGAACTGACCGGCGCGGACGATTCGCTTGAAATCGCGATCGAAAGCATCTCGGAGAATGAAATCTGGGGCCAGGAAGTGTTCTTCCGCCAACTCATCGACGGGCAGCCCACAAACGAAGTTGGAAAATTATTCTTCTCACCGGACGGCACTGTTACCCGTGTTTATTCCGACCTGCTCAACACCGAATCACTCAACACGAGCGATATCGTGATCCTTGCGCCGGAAGCCGAAGCGATGGCGGCGAATGTAGCGGCCCGTTACGCCGAAAATATTGAGGTTCATCTTGATTGGAGCGACGTGCCTTTAACCTTCACGACGCATTCTGCCGAAATGCGTTACGAACTGGATTCCGATTCGAACCTTGTGCGGCTTTGGCACGTAGAAGTGACCATTGACGGTCCAGTCATGGATGGGGTTCGAGTATCCGTTTCTCCTGAGACCGGCGAAGTGGTCCGAGTGGATAGCGCGTTGGTTTACTTCCAAGCCACTGCCGACCATTCGATCCATGTAGTCGATGCTGACAGGCCGGCCCCTGGTAAATCAGGTGCCCGGACAGTCGTATGGAAGGACGGCGAATGCATGATTAAATCGTTGTGCAATGACCCGAAGTACACCGCTCCACTGGAAACCGTCAGAGACGTCATAGCCGACGTTCAATCAGTCAGCAAGCGGTATATCACAAACCCAATTACCATTATGGTGAATTACCCGAAAAAACTCCTGAACGCTGAAGGAGCTTGGGACGAAAGCAGCGGCACGATATATATACGCGTCGACGTTACCGACCTTGAGGGGATAGCCGCGCATGAGGCCTATCATGCAGCGTCGCAGTCTCAGGACGGACCGGTGGAGCACGGCTTGGTGTACGCCATGACGGCTTTAAGGGGCTGGGACAGTTGGCACAATAAAGGCACTTCTGTCACAAGGACACGTCGCACTTATACAAGTGACGGACCGCATACTACCAACATGATGTATCGGGTTGCCCAGGAACTCGGCGACTATGACGCGGCGTTTCAGTTCGTCTTGGAGGTTGACAAGCTAGGCCCCTCTAGCATTTACGGGCTTGTAACAGCAATGAAATCGGTATCCATCGACCTTAAGATTCCGATTTCCGTTCATAAAGTCTTGCTGGCGGTGGGTGAAATCGACCAGGCCACCTACGAGAACATGCTATTGGACTCGATCTCGCCGTATGGCATTGGTAGCCCGGACTGGGTGGACTACATGCGCCAACAGTTCGAAGACCAGGGATGGGACGAAGCCGAAGCGTGGGAACGGGTAATCCGATGGATTGAACGTTTCCTACGCAATAAGGGGTCCGGTTGAATAACGGCCTTGTCTTTGGCGAGGGTCGCGGTCGCGTTTCCGGGCGCGTCGCGCGCCATGCGGAGCGGATCGCCCGCACGCATGGCGCGCACTTCCGCTGCCGTTCTATTCCTGGCGAGGGCTGGCGTTACTGGTTCACGCACCCGGACGGCGGGCGGGCGGCCAACCGCATGACGGAGCAGGCCATCCGTTCGGGCCTGGCGGCGGAGGGCCTGGACATTCGCCGCCTGGCGTAGCGGCTAGAGATATTTCGCGACCGCGCCGCGTTCGGCGGTAGCGCCGGCGCTGTAGTGGGCGACCATCCGGGCGGTTTTCCAGCCGCCCGCCAGCATCGTTTCGGTGGTGGACGCGCCGCGGCGTGTGAGTTCGGAGGCGAGGCCGATCCGGGCGGAGTGGGCCGTGATCCGCCCGGCGATCCCGGCGGCCTTCGCCAGCGCCTTTACGCGGTTGGCGATCTGATCCGGGCCGATGCCGAGCAAGGGCGATTCGCTGCCCTGGGCGTCGGCGGCCAGTTCGAGCAAGGCTGCGGCTGCGCTGTTCTTCACAAGGCGCATATCGGCGGCGCTGCCGTCCGGGTTCGTCTTGGAGCGCCGCACGGCCACAACGGCGCAGCCTGGGGCGTCCTGGGCAGTCTGCACGTCCGCCGCGGTGACGGCGGCGGCTTCGGAGCGGCGCATCCCGGCGTAGAACAGCAAGCCGAGCATGGCCGCGTCCCGGCGGCTTCGGGTTTCCTGGCGGGCGGGGCTTTCGGTTCCGCGTCCATACGGGGCGGCCTGGCGGGCCGCGTTCAGCATTGCGCCGACATCTTCGAGCGTGAGGGCGGCGGACTGGCCGCGCCCGCGGTCCTGGCGCTGGCGGCGGATGCGTTCGAGCGCGGCCTGGGTCTGCGGGCCTTTCGAGTTCGGCTGCCCATTGACGCGGGCGCGGTAGGCGATGGCGGCGGCGGCCTGGGCGATGCTGGCCGGCGCTTTGCCGGCGGCTTCGAGGGCGCGGAGGTAGGCGGCGAGTTCGCCATCCGCCGCGGCCTGGGCGGGTTCCTGGCCGCGCCAGGTATCGAACCGTGCGGCCCATGCGGCGTACGCCTTGATCGTGTTGGCGGCCCGCGATCCCGCGAGGTCCTGGCGGTATTCGGCGCTGGCCGTCGCGGGTGCGGTTTCCTGGGCGGTTGTGAGGGCGGTTGCTAGCGGTGTCATGGCGGGTTCCCGTGGATCGTTTAGATTTCGTATAGCTGGAATTATAGGGAATTATAATAGGGCCTTTCAAGGGGCATCATTGGCACTGTTGGCAACAAATAGAAATGTCCGGGTTGCTGTTGGCCCTTTTTGCCGGCTGGTGGCGAAGGATGAGACGGACTTACTGATTGCAGGAGACACGGCGGACGCGATTTGAAGAGGCCTATGGCGGGTAATACAGGTGCCCGTTGGACAGCTTCGACAGGCGCGCGAAGCGCGCGTTGCCGAACACCTCCCACTCGCGGCGCAGCAAACAACGCTTGGCCGCCCCGGACATCTGGCCCAGGTCCGCGTCCACCTCCGCCAGAAGACGCACGGCATAAGGCGCTGAAGGCGCGTGCGGATTTCAGCTAACGCCATGTAAGCCAAGCAGGAGATAGTGGTACTTCAACGAGTATCAGCCGTTGGTTTTACTTCTTGCGGGCGGCGGGTACCGCACCAAGTGGCGCCGACCCGACGAGGGCCCGCGCCCGGTCGGGCAGCGTCAATAGGCTCTAGTTCAATCCCCGCCTTTCTAGAAAAGGCTCCACGTTCGGGTCCCTTCCGGCAAACTCCCTGAACAGACTCAACGCTTCGGCGCTGCCGCCCTTGGACAACAGCGCGTCCCTGAAGCGCTGGCCGTTCTCGCGCGTCATGCCGCCGTTCTCCCTGAACCACTCCACGGTGTCGGCATCCAGCACTTCGCTCCAGATATAGGAATAGTAGCCTGCCGAATATCCCCCCATGATGTGGGAGAAGTAGGTCAGACGGTATCGAGGGGGCACGGTGCTCAGGTCGGCGCCAGCCGAGGCCAACGCGCTGGCTTCGAACGGCATCAAATCCTCCGCGGAAGGCACTTGGTCGGCAGTGAGTTGGTGCAGCGCCTGGTCGGTGATAGATGCGGCCAAGTATTCCGTGGTCGCATAACCCTGGTTGAATTGTTCCGCCGCTAGTACACGGTCGAGCAGGTCCTGCGGGATCGGCTCGCCGGTCTCGTGGTGGCGCGCGTAGTTTGCCAGAACTTCGGGCCATGTGGCCCACATTTCGTAGACCTGGGAGGGATACTCAACAAAATCGCGCGGAACTCTGGTACCGGCGAATGACGGATAGTTCACGTTCGAGAAAATTCCGTGCAGCGCATGCCCGAATTCATGGAAGGCGGTGATGACTTCGTCGAACGTCAGCAACGTTGGTTCGCCCTCGGGGGGCTCGGGGACATTGAGGTGGTTCGCCACAATCGGGCGCGTGCCTTGCAGGTGCGATTGGCTGACGTAGGCATTCATCCATGCGCCGCCGCGTTTGGACTTGCGCGCGTACGGATCGAATATGAACAGGCCCAACGTGGAACCGTCGTAATCGAAAACTTCAAATACCCGTACGTCTTCCTGGTACACCGGCAGGTCGAAGCGTTCCTCGAATGTGATGCCGAATATCCGGTTGGCCGCAAAGAAGGCTCCGTTCTCCAGCACACTGTTCAATTCCAAAAAAGGCTTGAGTTGCGACGCATCGAAATCAAACCGCTCGCTCCTGACCTTCTCGGCATAGAAGTCCCAATCCCAGGCGGCCAACTCGAAGTTGCCGCCTTCCGCATCGATCATGGCCTGCAGATCGCCCGCCTCGCGCTCCGCGTTGGCAACGGCCGCTGGAGTAAGCGAAGCCAGTCGTTCGTTGACCGCCGCGACGGTCTTCGCGGTCTGATTGTCGAGCATGTAATCCGCATGGGTTTTGTAGCCGAGCAGCGCCGCCCGCTGCGCGCGCAGCGCGGCGAGGCGACTGACGATTTCACGATTGTCGAATTCGCCGCCGCGGTTGCCGCGGCTCATAGAGGCTGCCAGCATGCGCTCACGCAGGTCGCGGTTCTCAAGAGCAGACATAAACGGCTGTTGGGTGGTATTGACCATGGGGATCACGAACTTTCCGGGCAACTCGCGGGCATTTGCCTCATCAGCCGCACCCTCGATCTGCGCCTCGGTCAATCCGGCAAGTTCCTCGCGCGTATCGACAACGGTGTACATCTCGTTCACTTCGCTCAGCACATTTTGGCTAAAGCGCGTCCTCAGTTCAGCGATCTCCTGGTTGATGGTGCGGAGGGTTTCCTGCTGCTCTTCGGACAACTCCGCTCCGGCACGAACGAAGTCGCGATGCGTTTCTTCCACCAAGCGAAGCGATTCCGAATCGAGACCCAATGTCACTCGATTGTCGTAGAGCGTCTTGATTCGCGCGAACAAGGCACCGTCCAGCAGTATCCGATCGCGGTGCGAAGCGAGTTGCGGTGCGATCTCCGCCTCAATCCGGTTCATATCATCATTTGTATGGGCCGAGATCAGGCCGAAGAATACCCTCGATACCCGCTGCAGGATCTGGCCTGACAGTTCCAGCGGCACCAGCGTATTCTCGACCGAAGGCTCCTCGCCCTGGTTGACGATCATGGCGACTTCGGCAAGCTGTTCCGCCATGCCGGCCTCAAAAGCGGGAAGGTAGTGGCTATCTTGAACACGGTCGAAGGGCGGGTAGCGCAGATAGAGCGGACTTTCGACGAGGAACGGGTTTTCAGCGGACGTGGTTTCCGAATGATCTCCAGCTTCAGTCACGTGATTGGTGGCGGTTGAGTCAGGAGTCGAGCCGGCTCCAGACACTACCGCGGGATCGTTTGCCTTTCGCTCTGCGCAGGCCGTCAGCAGCAAGGCGGCAACAGCCAGCACGACCGTACGGTTGCATTGCTCATTCATGCTATTCTCAACTCCAAAGATTGATCGGTGACGGTAGTCTAACAATCCTGAGCGCGAGCTGTGCTGCCCAGCCTTGCCCAACGAGAGCGCGCGTCGTGTCTTTACGCACACCCGTCCAGCCGCCGTGGCCATCGGGGTGCGCCGGCGGCCCGAGCCGAAAGGCTAGCCGGGCTTCTTGCGCGCGGACGCTGCGCATCAGGTGACCAAGACGGCGTCGAGTGGGTGTATTGCGACAAGGAGTTTGTTCGTGAGCGTCTGCACGTTGTCGGCGAGGATGGCGCTCTGCATGTGGGGGCGGAGGCCTTTGCTGAATTATGGAGCAAGAATCCAAGTCAGAGAGCGCTCTCCAGACTGGTTCGTACGCCGGGCGTTGGTCAGCTCGCGAGGTGGCTGTATAACGGATTCGCGAAGCTGCTTTACTGGTGGAACCGCAGGAATCAGCGTTGGTAACGTTATCCGCGGCGACAGTTGCCCAGCACTCCCAGCGCCAGCCGGCCCTACAATGCCCGCGTGACAGAACCGATAAGCGTGGAGCTCAGCGCGGTCGTGCTGACCGTGGCGGACGACGAACCCAAGGTCCTGGTCCTGACGGACGATGGCAAGGCGCGTTTGCCGGGCGACCGCTTGCGCAGCACGCGCGACCATACGCTGGAGTTTGCTGCACGCCGGCTGCTGCGGCGTCAAGTGGGCCTGGAACCTGCATGGCTGGAACAGCTTTATACGTTCGGCGACCGGCGGCGCAATTTCTGGCCGCGCAGCCGTGATCGCACGATAACCGTAGCCTATCTGGCGCTTGTGCGGCACGACCTCTGCGCAACGGACGCGGAATGGACGCGCTGCTACGACTTCTTTCCCTGGGAAGATCAGCGCGCGGACCCACTCCGATCCACGCAGGTTCGGCGCGCCTTGCAGGCCTGGAAGCGCAGGGCCCGCGCCGAAGCCACGCTGGCGGCGCGGGCCGAGCGCATCGACCGTTGCCTGGGCCTTGGCAAGACCGGTTGGAACCCCGATCTCGTTCTTGAGCGATACGAACTGATCTATGAAGCAGCGCTGGTGCCTGAAGCCTGGCGCGACCGGGGCGTTCGAGCGCCGGCTTCCCCCGTCCTGGACGGTACGGACATGTTGCTCGACCACAGGCGCATACTTGCCACGGCGCTGGGCCGTATGCGCGGGAAACTGCGCTACAGGCCGGTAGTGTTCGAACTGATGCCCGCGGAGTTCACCCTGTTCGAACTGCAACGAGTGATCGAATGCATCATAGGCCGCGGGCTGCACAAGCAGAATTTCCGACGCCTGGTAGCCAACCAGCAGTTGGTCGAAGACACCGGAGTGCGCAAGGAGGACACCGGCGGGCGCCCCGCGCGGCTGTACCGTTTTCGAACCGACGTGCTGGGCGAACGACGCGCCCCCGGCGTGCTTTCCTGAGGTTGCAGGCGGCAGCAAAGGACTGGCATGTCCGCGTTCGTGTATATTCACGCTCATACCACATCAGGCGCGTAGCTCAGGGGTTAGAGCACTTGCTTGACATGCAAGGGGTCGGTGGTTCAATTCCACTCGCGCCTACCAGACTTCCCAAGCGCCAACGACTTGCTCCGGCCCATGACCCATAACCCGGTGCTTGACAGTTTCCATGGCGTGATCCGCGACTGGTTCCGGTCGTCATTCGACAGCCCTACGCCGGTGCAGCAAGGCGCCTGGCCCGCCCTCGCCGCCGGGCGGCACGCTTTGCTTGCGGCGCCTACGGGATCGGGCAAGACGCTGGCCGGTTTCCTGGCGGTCATTGACGAACTCCTGCGCCGCGCCCAGGCGGGGCAACTGCCGAATTGCACACAAGTCGTTTACGTATCGCCACTGCGCGCGCTGTCCACCGATGTGCGGCGCAACCTGCGTCAGCCGCTGGAAGGGATTGACGCGAAACTCCAGGCGCTGGGTGAGGCTCCATCGGGGCTAAGCGCTGGTTTGAGAACCGGTGATACCACGCCCGCTGAGCGCCGCAAGCTGTTGAAGAACCCCCCGCATATCCTGGTTACCACGCCGGAGTCGCTATACCTGCTGCTTACCGCCGATGGCGGGCGGCGAATGCTTTCAGATGTGCGCACGGTGATTGTGGATGAACTGCATGCGATGGCCGGCAACAAGCGTGGAGCGCACCTTGCCCTGACTCTTGAGCGGCTGCAGATGCTGACCGGCAAACCGCTGCGGCGCATCGGCATGTCGGCCACGCAGCGACCGCTGGACCGCATGGCGCGCTTTCTGCTCGGCAATCGCCGCGAGGACTGCGCGATTGTGGATGCCGGCGCCGGCCGCGCGCGCGACTTGGCGCTGGAGCTTCCGGGGTCGCCGCTGCAGGCCGTCATGCCTCTGGACGTCTGGGCCGAAATCTACGATCGCGTGGCCGATCTCGCGGGTGCGCATGATTCGACCCTGGTGTTCGTCAATACCCGTCGGTTGTGTGAGCGCGCGGCGCGACATTTGAGCGAGCGTCTGGGAGAGGAAGCGGTGGCTTCTCACCACGGCAGCATGTCGAAGGAGCATCGCTCCGCAGCCGAACAGCGCCTCAAGAGCGGCCGGTTGAAGGTCCTGGTCGCCACGGCTTCGCTGGAGCTGGGCATCGATATCGGTTCCGTGGACCTCGTATGCCAACTGGGTTCGCCGCGGGCCATTTCGGTATTCCTGCAGCGAGTCGGCCGGTCCGGACATGCTGTGAATCAGACACCCAAAGGCCGGCTGTTTCCGCTGACCCGCGGCGAGTTGGTCGAAAATCTCGCGCTGCTCAAGGCTGCAGCGCGCAACGAACTGGAGGAGATTCGCATTCCGCCGGGGGCGCTCGACGTGCTGGCGCAGCAGATCGTCGCGGAAGTCGCCTGCGGCGAACGGGATCTACTCGGATTGCACCAGGCTTTTGCCCAGGCATGGCCCTATCGCCAGATCGAGCGCAAACAGTTTCTGGAGTTGGCGCAGATGCTCGCCGAGGGCTATGCGACGCGGCGCGGCCGATCAGGGGCCTATCTCCACTATGACAGCGTCGGCGGGCAACTGCGCCCGCGCCGGGCCGCCCGGATTACTGCGCTGACCAACGGCGGTACGATTCCCGATCAATTCGATTACGACGTTTTACTGGCGCCGTCCGAAACACGCATCGGCACGCTCAACGAGGATTTCGCGTTCGAAAGCTTGCCGGGCGACATTTTCCAGTTGGGTAATGCCTCCTACCGCGTGCTGCGGGTAGCCTCGGGAAAGGTATATGCCGAAGACGCGCAGGGCGCTCCGCCGACCATTCCATTCTGGTTCGGCGATGCCCCCGGTCGAAGCCGCGAGTTGTCGCAGCGCCTGGCCGAATTGCTCGACGGCGTCGACTCCCGGCTCGCCGGCGAGGAGGATGCGAGCACCTGGCTTGCCTCGATTCCCGGTGCTTGCGCAGAAGCTGCGCGTCAGGCCGTGGAGTACCTTGCCGCCGGCCGCGCCACTCTCGGCGCACTGCCGGGTGCGGGGCGCTTTGTGGTGGAGCGCTTCCTCGACGAACTGGGCGATATGCATGTAGTGATTCATTCGCCTTTGGGAGCGCGCCTGAACCGTGCCTGGGGCCTGGCGCTGCGCAAGCGTATCTGCCGGAAATTCAACATCGAACCGCAGGCGGCGGCACTGGACGACAGCATTGTGATTTCGCTCGGTCCGGGTCATAGTTTTCCACTCGCGGACATTGCTGGCTGGCTCAAATCCGCATCGGCACGCGATGTGCTGACGCAGGCGGTCCTCGATTCCCCGATGTTTCCCACCCGCTGGCGGTGGACGGTCACGACCGCGCTGGCGGTGCTTCGCAACCGCAACGGCGAGCGCCGGCCGGCGCAATTCCAGCGCAGCGATTCGGAAGACCTGATGGTGGCGCTGTTTCCCGATGTCGTGGCCTGCGCCGAGAATCTCACCGGCAACCGGGCCATCCCTGAGCATCCTCTGGTCAGACAAACGCTGGACGACTGCCTTGATGAATTCATGGACGCCGATGGGTTGCAGGAACTTCTGGCAAAACTCGAGACTGGCGAAGTCTCGTTGGTTTTCGCCGAGCCGGCCTCCGCTTCGGTGCTGGCGCAGGAAGTCATAACGGCAAAGCCTTATGCCTTTCTGGACGATGCCCCGGCCGAGGAACGGCGAACGCAGGCCATTCGCACGCGTCATCTCATGGATGCGGAGGACGCGGCCAGGCTTGCGCGGCCCGACCCACAGGCTGTCGCCGACGTGTGCGCACAGGCTTGGCCCCAGCCGCGCAATGCCGACGAATTGCATGACGCGCTCAATGTGGCCGGCTTCATGACCGAGTCGGAACTGAGCGAGCATGCGGATCTGTTGGACGACTTGACCGGCCAGGGCCGCGCCCTTGCAACGACGACGCCCGGTGGGCGCAGAAACTGGGCTTGTATCGAACGCAGCGCTGAATTGCGCGCGGCCCGTATGCCGAATTCGGACGCAGGAACCGTGGCGGTCCGCGAATTGTTTCGCAGCCGGCTGGAAGTGCTGGGTCCGGTAACCGCGGCGGAACTGGCCGCTCCGCTTGAATTGGAGCCGGTCGCGGCCGTTACGGCGCTGGTGGCGCTGGAAAGCGAGGGATTCGTCGTCAGAGGGAGGTTCCGTTCCACTGCGGCGAGGGCGGGTGGCGCCGAGGAGGAATGGTGCGAACGCGGCTTGCTGGCACGCATTCACCGGCGCACGATCAAGTCCTTGCGCGAGCAGGTGCGACCGGTAAGCGCCGCGGAATTCACCTCGTTCCTGTTTCACTGGCAGGGTCTGGCCGACAGCGAGGCCCGCGGTCCGGAATCGCTGCGCTTGGCACTGGAGCGGCTGGAAGGCAGTTCCGCCGCTGCAGCGGCATGGGAAAGCAGTGTCTTGCCGGCACGAATCGAGGACTTCTCACCGCAAATGCTGGAGCAGGTGCTGGCCTCGGGAGAGTGGCTCTGGAAGCGGGTTGAGCCGGCACCAGGCGGTGGCCGCAGACGAATGGCGGCCAATACGCCCATCTGCTTGATTCGACGCGAATTTCGGGAACTCTGGCCGGTGTCGCCGGGACGCCTGGAGGGTCTTTCCTTCGGCGCGCGGACCGTATACGAGACTTTGCGAAAGCAAGGCGCCGACTTTTTCCTGAGCCTTGTGCGCAACACCGGCATGCTGCGCACTCAGGTGGAGATGGCGCTGGGCGAACTGGCGGCGTCGGGCCTGGTGACTTCGGACAGCTTTGCCGGTCTCCGGGCGCTCATTACCCGCGCTGACAAGCGTCCCCGCTTTGGAGGATTGCGAGCCCGCATAAGCGGTGTGCAGGCCGGGGGGCGCTGGTCTGCACTGCCGGAACCGCCGGCGGAAGAGATCGACGAGGAAGAGCGGATACGGTATCTGGCCGAGATAATGATTCGCCGCTACGGGGTGGTCTTCAGGGCGCTTCTGGTGCGCGAGACTGGATTGCCTCCCTGGCGGGCCTGGCTAAGAACGTACCGGCGCATGGAAGCGCGCGGCGAGTTGCGTGGCGGGCGTTTTGTCAGTGGTTTCAGCGGCGAGCAGTTCGCTTCGCCCGAGGCGGTGGACATGCTGCGCAAGCTGCGCCGCCGCGGCCGTTTTGTTTCACGCCTGGAGATTGCAAGCAGCGACCCCATGAACCTCACAGGGGTGCTTTCAACGCGCCGAGTGCCGGCCCATCCCCTGCGCCGGGTCTGTTATGAGAACGGCGAACCGCGCTTGGAGGCCGCAGGCGGCCTTTCCAAAAGGGCCTGATCGCATAGAATCGGCCCGGCAATCTGGAGGGAAACATGAGCCAGAAGATTCTTCAGGAACTGTCCAGCCTTCTGGGCGCCGAACATGTGGTGACGGATGATGCAGAGCGCCGTTATTTCACCATGGACGTTTACAACGCGCGGGAAATGCCGCTGGCGGTAATCCGCCCTGGCACGGTTGAGGAATTGCAGGAAGCGGCGCGCATCGCCCTGCGCAACAATGTTGCCCTGGTGCCGCGCGGCGGTGGGGCGTCCTATACCGATGGCTATCTGCCGACCACGGAACGCTCGCTGCTCGTGGATACGTCCCGGCTGAACCGCATCGTGGAGATCAACGCCACGGACATGTACGTCACTGTAGAGCCGGCGGTCACCTGGGAACGCTTGAATGCAGCGCTGGCCAAGGAAAAGCTGCGCACACCTTTCTGGGGGCCGTTTTCGGGTCTCAAGGCCACCGTGGGCGGTTCCACGTCGCAGAACTCGGCGAGCATGGGCAGCGGCAACTATGGGCTGTCCGCGGAGTCGGTGCTGTCGTTCGATATGGTCTTGGGCAGCGGCGAACTGCTGCGCACGGGCTCGGCTTCCATCAGCACTTCCACGCCGTTCTTCCGCTGGTACGGGCCCGACCTGACCGGCCTATTCACCGGCGATACCGGTGCTATGGGCATCAAGGCGCGCATCACGCTGCGGCTGATCCAGCGCCCGCCGCGCACCGGCACGGCTTCCTTCGGTTTCGATTCCTTCGACGGCATGGCGGCAGGCATGGCCGCGGTGGCGCGGCTGGGCGTGGTTGCGGACAACTATGGCCTGGACCCCAAGCTGCAGCAGGGGCAGCTCACCAAGACCGATGCCGGCGACAAGGCGCGGGCGGTTTTGAATGTGGCTCGCGATTCCTCCAATCCGGTGGAGGCCGTAAGCCGGCTAACTCGCATGGCGCTGGCCGGCCAGCGCTTCTTTTCCGGCTTCAGCCATTCCGCACACTATGTGGTGGAGGGGCATAGCGCTTCGGAGGTGAAATCCAAGCTCAGGCTGGTGCGTGAAACGATGCGCCCGCATGGCACGGAAATCGCCAACACCGTGCCGACCGTGCTGCGCGCGATGCCGTTCATTCCGATGTATTCGGTACTGGGCGTGCAAGGCGAGCGCTGGGTTCCGCTGCACGGGATCATGCCGTTTTCGCGGGTGGCGGAGTTTCGGCGCCGGCTGGTGAAGATGTATGAGGACAATGCGGCCCGTATGAAGGAGCTTCGCGTGGACAAGGGCGCGATGTTCATGACGATCAACTCCAATGCGTTCCTTTACGAGCCGGTGTTCTACTGGGAGGACAGCCAAACGGTCTTCCACAAGCGCTTCATGCCTGAGGACTACCTCAAGACGCTGCCCGAACATGACGAGAATCCGGAGGGCAGGGCGCTGGTGAAGGAGCTTCGCGGGAAAATTCTGGATATCTTCTGGGAGGTGGGCGCCATTCACCTGCAGGTGGGTAAGACTTATCCTTACTTGCGTGGGAGGCAGCCGGAGGCGGAGCGGTTGCTGCGGGTGTTCAAGGGTAGCGTGGATCCTTCCAATCTGATGAATCCTGGGGCGTTGGGGCTGGGCGTCGACAACTGATGCTTGGATATACCAGACCCTCGCGTCTTTCGCGCCATACCGTTCGCGGAGGCGCCGTCCCTGGCTCGGTTTCGCCATCGATGGCTCCGTTGCTCCGCGTAACGCGGGCTGAGGGGAGTTCGGGTTTCTTCGGACCCTCGCCTCATTCGCGCCATACCGTTCACGGAGGCGCCGTCCCTGGCTCGGTTTCGCCATCGATGGCTCCATTGCTCCGCGTAACGCGGGCTGAGGGGAGTTCGGGTTTCTTCGGACCCTCGCCTCATTCGCGCCATACCGTTCGCGGAGGCGCCGTCCCTGGCTCGGTTCCGCCATCCATGGCTCCAACGCTCCGCGCAACGCGGGCTGAGGGGAGTTCGGGTTTCTCCGGACCCTCGCCTCATTCGCGCCATACCGTTCGCGGAGGCGCCATCCCTGGCTCGGTTCCGCCATCCATGGCTCCAACGCTCCGCGCACGGTATGGCGCGAATGAGGCTGGAGTAGGTGGGCGTGGGCCAACGTTTTGCTCTATGCGGAAACGTCCGGGGGTTGTTTTGGGGGCGTTGCTGGTTGGATTGGGGTTGTTTTGGGGGCAGGAGGGTGTGCGCGCGGAGGGAACTGAGCGGGTTGTGGGGGTGCTGTTCGTGATTCATGGGGGCGCCCAGGATTGGACGGAGCGTGGGGCGTTCGATACCGCGGCGCAGCTTTTTTCCTATGATCGCAACAGTCCGGTCTATCAGAGGTTTCTCTGGGATCCGCGGATCTGGCCGCGCTTCATGCAGTTCGGGAACGGGCCCAAGGAAGCACTGAAGTACGGCTTTGAATACGAGCGGATTGGCGGGCCTAGTCCTTTCTACGGCATCACTTATTCGCAATTACGGGGGCTGGAGCAGGCGCTTCAGGCGCAGTCGAAGGAGCTCGGTGTGCGTTTCGTGGTGGATCTGGCGTCGTGGATGGCGGCTGATCCGAAGCACCATCCATGGCCGCGGCTCGTCTATGGCCCGGGCAGTCCCGAGGGCCAGCCGCTCACCTACTGCGGCCCGGCCGATGATCCGTGGCCGGATTGCGATCCGCAGCGGCACAATGTGGATGGGCCGATACCGCGACTTTTGGCGCAGGGAGTAACGGAAATCCTGGCTATCGACATGACTGTGGGCGGCGCGCGCTTTTCCAAGACGCACGACGTAGTCAGTACCTTGCGGATGCGGCTGGCCGCCGAGGCAGAGAAGGGGGGCGTTCCAGTGCCGTTGCGCTGGCTGAACGATCCGGCGGACCTGATGCGGGATTCCTATCCGGCGGAGCCGGCCGGCTGGACGCGCTCGCTGGGACCGCCGGCTGTCGACCGCAGCGTGAGTCTTGAGGAAAGCCCGAATCCGGTCGTTGCCTCGCCGCGCCTGGCTTTGCTGCATGCGGAAGGAATTGCGCATCGGTTCAACCCGGATGTCGCTGAGGCGGAAACCGGCATTGTGCTGCTGGGGCATGCCTTGCGGCGCTATGACGAGTACTTCGATCCGAAGATCGACGATACGCTGCTTCTGCACCGCATGATCGAGCGGGAACTGTTGCGGCTGTATCCGGAGCTCAAGGAACGACGCATCGTCGGCGCCTGGGCTGGCGACATGGTGGTGAACGAAGCGCTGGCCGAAACGCCCGGCGGGAGCTATGAGCGCAGCCGGGCGATGCGGGGCGAGAACCTGGGCTATGCGGCGCTCTACGAGCAGCCCGGGGTCCACCCGAAGGGCAAGTGGGGCCATCGCTACTGGGAAGCGCTGGATTACCTGCGTGCTGACGGCGTTCGGCACATCGTGGTGGCTTTCCCGCAGATCGTGGCCGAATCAGTGCTGAATATGGTCGAGGTTCCCAACCAGATCGGCAAGGAAGTCGGCTACCGGAGCTGGCTGTATTACAAAGAAGGGGATTACGATCGCTATCCGGAGGTCGGCCACCCGTTCGCTGACTATTGGGGCGTTTGGGTGGACACGGAATGCCGGGATGACGGCGAGCGATTCGACTGCTGCCTCGAAATGGGCGGTTGTGCAGACGGCCGTCCCTATCCACCAGCGCGGCAAACGCCTGCGGATCGCCGCCGCAACGATATGGATCCGTCGCTGGGCTACGACGTGCCTGCTTTCGGCCACCTCGGCTACGACCCGGCCTTGGGCGCACCCTCGGCGGAGCAGCCCGTGCAGGAGCAATACAGGGGAACTTGGGCCATGTGGAGGCCGCCCAACGACGACCCGCGCATGGGGGCGCTGATGGCGGACTTTGTCGCCGAGGCCGTGCGTAAACCGCGCTAGCGCGGGAGCTCCGGGGCTCGGCTCAAGCGCACTAACCGATTGCGATGCAGAATCCGATAGATCCAAGCCGCCGCCGCCTGCTGGCCGGAGCGGGCGGTCTGGCTATCCTTGGCGCGCCCTGGTCGTCGCTGGCGCAAACCGATCCGGAGTCACCCATCCGCTTGCAAACTCCGCGCGAGAATCTACTGGCGCTGATACGTATTCAGGCCAGCCTTCGCGAGGAGGATGTGCCCTGGTGGTATAGCGGCGTGATATATGGCGCCCAAGAGGGCCAGGCGCCGCGGCTGCTGTTCGGCTTTCAGGGCATGGAGATGTACTGGATGCGCCATCTTCCGGGTGGCGAATTCGAATTGATCGGGCACACGGTGTCGTTCCTTACCGATGCGCACAGCGGCGAATGGTTGCGCGAATGGCGCAACCCCTATACCGGCGGGTTGCTGCAAGTGCCTGCCGCGGTGCAGGGCGGCGGGGCCGGGCATGGATTCAACTATTCGGTGAAGGGGATACGGCCCACGCAGTTCGTGGATCGGATGCCGGAACAGCCGCCCGCTTACCGCATCCTGGCGGGCGGCGGACGGGTATGGCTCAGCAAGGAAACGGAATACCCGCCGGGCATGGCGCAACCGCGTCTGCAGCGCCAGACCATGGACGCTTCAGTGGCGGAATTTACCGACGCGGCGAATCCGCGGCTCAACACGAAGTTTGCCTCGACCGTGTTCATGCCCTGGCGCGCCTGGATGGAAATGGACAACCATCCTGGCCACATGATCTGGCATGCGGCCGGATTGAAGCTTGAGTCCGTGGAGGCGCTGCCGGCGACCTACAGCAGGCGCCTGGCCGCCGAACACCCGGACAAGCTCACGGCGCGACCGGAATAGCGGAAGGCGCGCCGGCGCCGTGTAAATCGGGCGTCAGCGCGCCCAGCCTTCGCCGAGTTCGCCGTTCTGCAGTGCGCGCACTTCCTCCATGCTCGCGGGAGGATTCAGCCACATGGGTTTTTCCGCTTCGGCCCAGGCCAGCAATACGGGCGGAAACTCGTCCTCGTCTTCCACGCGCCATGAGAGCAGGTGATAGATCGCTTTGCCTTTTCCGGCGAACGGCGGCAGCGCACCGTAGCGCTGCCAACTCAACTGGTGCGGCTCATCGACATTGCTGCCGTCGTGCAGAAAGAAGTCGTAATTCTCCCAGGCCTCGTAGCGGGTTCCTCCGGGCAAGGGAAAATCCAGGAACACGGAGGCGGTAACGGCCAGCGTGTTGTTGCCCATGCGGCGCACCCGCATGCCTTCTTCCGACTTGATGGTCTGCACTTGGTCGCCCACGCCCTGTTCGACATCTCCGTGGATCTTTCCATCCTTCATGCGGTAGGTGATGACCTGGTAGGGATAAGCGATAGGCTCTACCGGCTGGCCCTTATGCTCGGCAAGAATTTCGCCGCTGACGGGATCGGTATAGGCGAAGGTCTTGCGGGTCAGATGCACGGCAACGCCATCGGCATCTTCGGGCCAGATAACCGTGGAGGCATCGAAGCCGATCATGCCGAACAATTTCTCGCCGGACGGGTAGGCATAAACGCCGCCTTCCGCGATCCAGTACACCGGAGCGCCGGTGCCGGCCCGCGCATCGACCCAGATGCGTAGCTCGTCCGGAGCTCTATCTCTCGCCGTTTCGGTTACGCCCGTTTGCGGGGCGGATATCGCCGCGGCGGCGCATGCCAGCAGGCTGAGCAGCGCCAGGCTGCGGTGACGTGTTTTTTGGTGTCGTATATTCACAGCGCCGGTAGTTTACATGAACTGTCCGTCATCCGGCATCCTTGAATCCGGCGGAAATTGGGCGGCGCGGGTACAATAACCGGCCCGTTAGCGAGCTCGCGCGGAGGCTCCATGTCCGAATATCGACCACCCGTCGATGAAATGCTTTTCATCCTGGATTCCGTCGCCGGAATGCGTCAGGTTGCGGCGCTTCCGGGGTGCGAAATGGTGAGCGGGGAACTAGCCCGTTCGGTAATCGAGGAAGCGGGCGAGCTGGCGTCCAGCGTGCTGGCGCCTCTGAATGCCGAGGGCGATCGCAGCGGGACAACGGTACGGGACGGACAGGTGCAGGTCCCCGAAGGATTCCGTAAGGCCTACGAGGCCTTTGTCGACGGCGGCTGGGGCAGCATCTCCGCGCCGGAAACGTATGGCGGGCAGGGCTTGCCGCTGGTCCTGTCGATGCCGGTGCAGGAGATGTGGCAGTCCGCCAACCTGGCTTGGTCGCTGTGCCCGCTGCTCAGCCAGGGAGCGCTGCACGCGCTGGAACTGCATGCCAGCGAAGAGCTCCGGCAGCAATTTCTGCCGCGGCTGGTGAGCGGGGAATGGACCGGCACCATGAACCTGACCGAGCCGCAGGCGGGCTCCGACCTGGGGTTGGTGCGCTGCCAGGCCCGGCCCGAAAACGGGCATTACCTGATCAACGGCCAGAAGATATTCATCACTTTCGGCGACCATGACATGACCGGCAATATCCTGCACCTGGTGCTGGCGCGTCTGCCGGACGCTCCTCCCGGGACGCGCGGCCTATCGCTGTTTCTGGTTCCGAAGCGGATTCCGGACGCCGACGGCGTGCCGGGAGCTTCCAATAACGTGCGCCCGGTGTCGGTCGAACACAAGCTGGGGCTGCATGCCAGCCCCACCTGCGTGATGAGCTACGAAGACGCCGTGGGCTACCTGGTGGGCGAAGCAAACCAGGGGCTGCCGCACATGTTCGCGATGATGAATGACGCGCGCGTGTCGGTGGGACTGCAAGGCGTGGCGATATCCGAGCGGGCCTATCAGCAGGCGCTCGATTTCGCTGCCAACAGGATGCAGGGCAAGACGCCGGGCGGCCGGGACACGGTGCCCATCCTGCGGCACCCTGACGTGCGCCGCATGCTGATGGAAATGAAGTCGCAGATCTTCGCCATGCGCGCCCTGACCTACATGGCCGCAATGCATACCGATTTTGCGCGCCGGCATCCGGACCAGGAACAGCGCGCCTTCCACCAGCGCCGGCTGGATTTGCTTACGCCCATCGTGAAGGGCTGGAACTGCGAGCGCGCCATCGAACTGACTTCGCTGGGCATACAGATTCACGGCGGGATGGGTTACGTGGAGGAAACCGGCGCAGCCCAGCACTACCGAGACGCGCGCATCACGACGATCTACGAGGGGACATCCGGCATTCAGGCCAACGACCTGGTGGGCCGCAAGATGATTCGGGATCAGGGCGCAGCGCTTAAGGAATTGTTGCGGGACATCGGCGAAACCTGCAATCGGCTGGGAGCGCTAGCGGGCGAAGATCAGGTGGTGGCCGAGGCGCTGAAGGAGGGGCTTGAGGAGGCCGTTTCGGTTGTCGAATGGTTCTTCGCGGAGCTGGGAGCGCAGCAGGACCTGCCGGGTGCTGCATCTTTCAACCTGATGATGATGCTGGGCTTTCTGTGTGGCGGCTGGGTCCATGCCTGCGCCGCGCTCGGCGCTACCGGCCACGGCGAAGACTCGGCGTCGGAGGCGCGGCGGATATGCGCGCGCTTTTATGCCGAGAACTTCATGCCGGAGGTCGGGTCGCGCGCGCGCCGCATTCGCTCGGGCGCCGCCAACACCATGGCGCTGAGCCCCGAGCAGTTCTGACATGCGGTTCTCGACCAAGCAGATTCACGCCGGCGCCGAACCCGATCCGGCGACCGGGTCGGTACTGCCGCCCATTTACCAATCCACCACGTTTGCCCAGCCTTCGGTGGACGAGTACATGTCGAAGGGCTATTCGTACTCGCGCAGCGGCAATCCCACGGTGAGGGCCCTGGAGAAACGGCTTGCCGGACTGGAAGACGGAGACGATTGCACCTGTTACGCAACCGGCATGGCGGCCGTAAGCGCGGTGCTGCACGCTTTCATGAACGCCGGCGATCATGCCTTGGTATCCCAAGTCGCCTACGGCGGCACGTACCGCGTGTGTACGCAGGTTTTTGCCCGTTTCGGGGCCCGCTTCACGTTTGTGGACACGGCCGACCCGGATGCGGTGCGCGCCGCAATCACGCCGGAAACCCGGCTACTGCTCACCGAAACGCCGGCCAATCCCACTCTCGCGCTCAGCGACATTGCAGCGCTTTCCGAAATCGCGCGCGATAACGGCCTGGTGCATGTGGTGGACAACACCTTTCTTTCGCCCTACTACCAGCAGCCGCTGGCGCTGGGCGCCGACATTGCGCTGCACAGCACCACCAAGTACCTCGACGGGCATAACGCAACGGTTGGTGGCGCCGTGGTCGCGGCGACCGCCGAACTCGACGAAAAGTTGCGATTCGTGCAGAACGCCACTGGCAGCATCATGTCGCCGATGGTCGCTTGGCTGACGCTGCAGGGCGTCAAGACGCTGTCCGTACGCATGGACAGGCAGTCGGCCAGCGCCATGGCCATCGCCCGGTATTTGAGCGAACACCCGGCAGTGGCTGAAGTCTGCTACCCGGGGTTGGATTCCTTCTCCCAGCATGTCTTGGCCAAGCGGCAGGCTACAGGTTTCGGCGCCATGCTCTGGTGCGAGTTGAAGGGCGGTCTCAAGGCCGGCAAGGACCTGATGGATCGCGTGCAGCTATGGACGCTGGCGGAAAACCTCGGGGCTGTTGAGTCGCTGATTACGCACCCGGTCACCATGACCCACGCGGATGTCGACCCCGAAGAGCGGCGGCGGGTGGGCCTGCGCGACGGATTGGTACGCCTGTCGGTTGGGCTGGAAGACCCCGAGGATCTGATCGCAGCGCTGGCCGCCGCCCTGTAGAAAAGCTTAAACGCTGACCGGTGTTTCGGGCGCCGTGCGGGGCACATACCAGCCCGCACAAGTGGTCATACCAATATAAATTTCCAATCCTGGGCTAAACGCATCGCGGCTATCCGAGTGCAGGGCGAGAACAACAGTCTTTCCACCGATGGTACTTTTGCACCCCGGATATCCGGCACCTGGGGCGACAACTGGACCACCGACGCCGGAACTTTCGGTGTCGTTGTCAGCGGAAGTTTTACCGAGCAGGGCGTGACCGCGTTTCGCCCTCGCACCGACCGCGATAACAGCGTCGCGGCGGGCAGTGGCGCTGCAAGCGCGCAATCGTTCAATTTTCTGCCAATTCAGTTTCTTAACCAGGACTATGACAATTTCGAGTATGAAACCAGTAACTTCGCCGGGTCGCTCGAGTGGGCGCCGAATGATGATTTGACCATATATCTGGATACGGTCATCAACGATCAGGAGCGGGGGTAGTTTGTTTGGGGATCTCCTCACGCCAGGTCCCGACAATTTTGACGAGGCAGATGGCAGGGCGCTGTTTATTGGTGATTTTCTTCTTATTAACCCCGAACTAGTAGCTTCCGACCCGGACGGCGTACTGGCCACGCTGAATGCTGCCATTGCCGCCCACGGAGGTTCGCGATCGATCAACTTTCGGCAGTACTTCCAGCTTCCCCTGGGGCTTCCCGGTGGTTCAGGAGGATAGAGGACAGCTCAACGCGAGCATCGGTTACGATGTGAACGATAAGCTGAACATTGGAATTGAAGCGGTCAATCTCACCGAGTCGGATGTCAGGCAATCTTGCGTCAACGGAGGCGCTCTTGTGTGCTTCCAAGGTCTTACCGATCGCCGCATTATTGTTGGCGCCAGCTACCGGTTTTAGAAAGCGGCAGCGACACGCCGAGAAAAACAGGGCGCCGATGTCGAACATTGGCGCCCTGTTTTGTGCTATCGAATGATGCTTGGCGAAATCCTGAATGTCACTTTTTCCAGAATCGGAGAATAAAGTGGCGATATCGCGCCCCGCCGAAATGCAAGACTCATTGCCCGGACCTGACGAAGCGATTTCCAGGCGCCTTGTCGAAGCGCGATTGAGCGCGGAACCGTTGGCAGACTTCCCCGGCCGCTTGCCAATGACTCTCAAGCAGGCGTACGCCATTCAGTCGGCGTCGATCAGCCGATGGCCCGACGAGGTCGCTGCATGGAAGGTCGCAAGGTTGTCGTCAGCCGATCGGAAGCGCTTTTCGGCAGAACGGCTAGCCGGGCCGGCATTCAAGTCGTTGATTCGGGCTGTCGAGCCTGGTTCGAGCGAGGTGATGGCCATTTACAAGGGTGGGTTCGCCGCCATAGAAGCCGAGTACGCCCTGGAGTTGGGCGTCACGGTGCCGCCTTCGGGCAAGGACTACTCCGACGAAGAATTGGCCGATCTCGTTCGCGCGGTGTACGGCGCGGCGGAGATCGCCAGCAGCCCCTTGGCCCGGGTGAGCCAACTTGGCGCGATGTCTGTGATATCGGATTTTGGTGCTAACGCCGGCCTCGTCGTTGGTCCTCGTATATTCGGCTGGCGCTCCCTTGACCCGGGTGCTCTATCCGTCAGCGTGGCCGTGGACGATGTCGGAGTCGGCGAAGCATCTCCCGGAGCAATCGCAGGAGATCCGTTGCAGGCATTGCGATTCCTGATTGGCCTCAGTGCCAGCCGAGGCATCGCGCTACCCGAAGGCGCGTTGATTTCGACCGGTGCGCTCACCGGCGTTCACGAGGTGCAGTTGTCCTCAACCGTGCGCGTGGATTTCGGTGCGTTCGGCTGCTTCGATGTGAGGTTTGAGCCAGCAGCACCGAAGCGATAGCCCTCATCGCCGCGACTATCCGGTCAGCGCGGCCTTGATGATCAGGACAGTATGCAGTGAAGCGGGGCGAACGGCGTACGCTCTATAATCGAATGCGCGTGGGGAGATGACGCTTTGCTGCAAGCAACGAATCTTAGTAAACGTTACGGTGAAACCGAAGCCCTGAAAGGGCTGGATCTCAGCGTCGAGGGCGGCGATATCTATTGCCTGCTGGGCGCCAACGGCGCCGGCAAGACCACCACGATCAGCCTGTTTCTCAACTTCATTCAGCCCGACGGCGGCACCGCCACGGTGGGTGGTCTGGACGTAACCGAGCAGCCGCTCGAAACCAAGCGGCTGCTGGCCTACATTCCCGAACAGGTGATGCTGTACGGCAACCTGACCGCGCTGGAGAACCTGAGCTATTTTTCGCAGTTGGGCGGACATAGCTATTCGCCGGAAGAGTATCGCGGCTTTCTTGATCGCGTAGGGCTGCAGCCGGAGGCCATGGAGCGGCGTGTCAAGACCTATTCGAAGGGCATGCGGCAAAAGGTCGGTGTGGCCATAGCGCTGGCCAAAAAGGCGCGCGCGTTGTTGCTGGACGAACCGACCGCTGGTCTCGACCCCAAGGCCAGCAACGAGTTTTCGGAACTACTGCTGAAGCTGAAGACGGATGACGCCGCCATCCTGATGGCCACGCACGATCTTTTCCGGGCCAAGGAAACCGGCACCCGCATAGGCATCATGAAGGAAGGCCGCCTGGTTGATGAACTGAGCACGGACGAGGTGTCGCATGCCGATGTGGAGCAGATTTATCTCCAGCACATGCACGCCGGCGGACACTATGCGCAGGAGCAACCAAATTCGGCCTGATCGAGAGGTATTGCCAATGATCGCAGCCATAGCACGCAAGGAATTTTCGGAAATCGCGCGCGACGGACGGTTCAAGTGGACCGCCGGCATTATGGCGCTGCTGTTGCTGACGGCGCTCGCCGCGGGCTTTCAGAAATACAGCGCTTACATGGAAGTCCAGCGGCTGGCGCAGGATCAGACCAATGCCCAATGGCTCAACCAGGGCGACAAGAACCCGCATGCCGGCGCACACTACGGCAACTACGCCTTCAAGCCGGCGGGTCCGCTGGCTTTCTTCGATAACGGCATCAACAACTACGCCGGCACGGCCCTGTTCATGGAGGCGCACAAGCAGAACTTCGCCATCGGCCGACCAGCCACCGATCAGAGTTCCATCAGCCGATTCGGCGATTTGAGCGGCGCCATGATTCTGCAGCTTCTGATGCCGCTGCTGATCATCTTTCTCGGCTTTACCGCGTTCTCCGCCGAGCGCGAGAGTGGCACGCTGCGCCAGGTCATGAGTATGGGCGTCAGCAGCAGGCAGCTACTGTGGGGCAAGGCGCTGGGGATCGGTGGCGTGGTGCTGCTCACGGTCGGTGTTTGCGCGCTGGTCGGCGGACTGGCGCTATCGCTTGCCGACTTGTCGCTGGACAGCGAGGCGCTGGTCACGCGCGTGGCGCTGCTGGCGCTGTCCTATACGCTGTATGCCGCCATCTTCCTGTTTCTCACACTGGCCGTCTCCGCCCGCGCAAAGAACGCGCGCACTGCGCTCATGATCCTGGTGGGATTCTGGGTCTTCGCGGGATTCCTCGCGCCCAAGGCCGCGGTGGAAATTTCCAAGGCCGCGCATCCGACCCCGGCCTTCGGCAAGTGGATGGCCGACATGCGTTCGCACCAGGCGCGCGGCATCGACGGCGTACCGCCTTTCCTGCGCTTCCAGCAGGAATCGGAAGCAATATTCGCCGAGTACGGCGCAGAATCGGTGGCCGAACTTCCCGTATATGTCGGCGCCTTGCGGCTGCAGAAATTCGAGGAATACGATTTCCCCGTATTCGAGCTGCATTACGGCCGGCTGCGTGACGCATACACGGAGCAGCGGCGCTTGCAGGACCGGATCGGAATCGTGGCGCCCACGCTGCCGCTGCGTTCGCTTTCGATGGCGCTGTCGGGCACCGACTTGATCCGGCACATCGAATTCGCCGATGCGGCCGAAGCCCACCGCCGCGAGATGGTGCTGAAGGTGAACAACTACCTGGCCGATGCGGCGGCGAGCTTCAACAGCGGCGCCGGCGGTAACGTCCTGATCGCCGACGAGGCGGTATTCGCGATCGTGCCGCCGTTCCGGTTCGAATCGCGGGGGTTGCGCGAAACGCTGGCCGAGCATGCCGGCAATTTCCTGGCGCTGGCACTATGGCTGGCGGCGGCGTTGGGACTGGCGCTGTGGGCCGTGAGCCGCATACGGGTGGAGGATAAAGGATGAAACGCATCATCATTTCGCATGAAACCGGACAACTGTTTCGGTCTGGCGCCTTCCGCGGCCTGCTGTTGCTGGTTGCCGGTGCAATTGTGTTCGCTGCCTGGGCCGGCCAGCGGTCCATTGAGCGTCAGGTCGAAGGCGCCGCCGCGGCGACCGCGTTCGAAGAAGCTCGGCGCGCGAAAATGCGGGCGGATACCGAGGAATACCAGGCGCGGGTAGCGGCAGAAGGCGGCGAATACGAGTTCGCTTCGGCGCGGCATGGCGCGGGGGCAGGACCGCCGCAGGGCACCAATGCCGGAGTGGTCGGTTCGACGACCGCCAAGTACCTCAGGCTGCCGCCCACCGGGCTGGCCGCGTTTGCCATCGGTCAAAGCGATATACAGCTCAGCTATGTGCCGGTGTCGATGAATCCCACCATGGACATGACCAAGGAAAACGAGCTCGAAAACCCGATCAACCTCATGACCGGCTCGTTCGATATCGCCTTCGCAGTGATCTTCCTGTTGCCGATATTCATTCTTGCCATCAGCTACGACCTGCTTTCGCGCGAGAAGGAAAGGGGTACGCTGGCGATGATCCTCGCGCACCCGGTATCGCTCAAGGAACTGATGGCTTCCAAGATCATCGCTCGCGCCGGGATCCTGCTTGCGGGCTTACTGGTGCTCGGTCTGCTTGCGCTGTTGGGGGTGGGCACAAATCTGGGTTCGGCGGAAACCTGGGCGCGTTTCGGGCTGTGGATGGGCGCCACGCTCCTGTATGCGCTGTTCTGGTTCGCCATGGCCGTGCTGGTGAATGTGTATGGCAAGAACTCGGCATCCAATGGCATCGCCCTGGCCGGCGCATGGCTGGCGTTGGTGGTGGTTGTGCCCACGCTGGTGAGCATGCTGGCCACGACCTTGTATCCGGCCCCGTCGCGCATGGAATTGACCGTCGCGGCGCGCGAGGCGCAGACCGAGGCCGAAAAGGCCTACATGGCACGTCTTAGCGAGTATTACTACGACCACCTCGAGTTCGTTCCAGAGGGCGACGAACGGGCGATGGATTTCCTGACTGTGGCGATGTCCAACCGCAACGCAATCGAAAAAGCCGTTCGACCGCTCTACGACGAATTCCAATCGCAACTGAACAAGCAGGAAAGCTTGGTCCAGCGCTTCCAGTTCATATCTCCCGCGATCATGATGCAGTTGGCGCTGAACGAGATTTCCGGGACCAGCGCGGACCGTTTCGAACACTTTCTGAATCAGGCCTACGACTTCCGGGCGGAATGGAGCGAGTTCTTCACGGTCAAGTTTCTTCAGCGCGCGCCGCTGACGCCCGAGGATTACGACCAGTTCCCGGTTTTCGAGTATCGTGAGGAGCCTTTCGGCACGCTGCTGTTGCGCCTTGTGCCGTCCTTCCTGGGTATGCTGACCCTGCTTACCGGCGCGATTCTCATTCCTTTCCTGCGCTTGCGCCGCTACCAGGTCGCCACCTCGTAAGCTGCCGTAAGCGGCGGCCGGGTGCGCTGTACGCGAAGGGCTGTTCGTTCCCGAGCAGCGGGCTTCGACGAGCGCTCTGAATCGCATGGCTAACGACCACAACACCGGGCGCTTGCCCCTATTTCTCAAGGCGAGTTGGGGTGTCGGAGGTTTGGGTGGGACCTCCATGCTCTACCTCATCAACATGTTCGTCGTTTACTTCCTCGTGCGCCACGTGGGGATATCCGCTGCTGTCGCCGGCGTATTGTTTGCAATCACGCGCATCTACGACGCCGTAATCGATCCCTTGATCGGCAATTGGAGCGATCGCTCCCAAACGCGCTGGGGGCGGCGCAGGCCCTGGATGCTGGCGGGCGCTCTCATCGCGTCGATCGCCTGCGTTGCCGTTTTCCATCCGCCGGATCTTGCGCCGGGCTTGCTGCTGTACGGGTGCGTGCTTCTGGCCCTGCTTGCCTACACCACGGGTTACTCGCTGTTTGCAATCCCGTACATGGCGCAGGGCGCGGAAATGACCAACGACTACCAGGAACGTGCTTCGCTGATGGCTTGGCGGACTTTCTTCGTGTATGGGTCTGGGCTCATGACGGTTTCCGGCGCCGCATGGCTTGTGGCATTCCTGGGTAGCGACAGGGCGGCCTATGGCGGCATGTCGCTGGCGGCGGCGGTGGTCATAGCTGCGACCATGCTCTGGGTGGTTGCGTTCACCGGCCGCGCTGCAAAGGGAGCGGAGACGGCTCGCAAGCCGCCGCTTTTTGCCTCTTTGCTGGGAACACTGCGCAACAGGCCGTTTTTGATCATCCTGGGCACCAAGATACTCGGACAGTTGGGGACCGCATTTTCGGGGGCGTCCATGCTGTTTTTCATTACCTACGTTATGCATCGAGACGAAAAGGCAATTGCGTTGTTCAGCCTGACTGCCAACATTGTCGGGATTGCTTCCGTGCCGCTGTGGAATCGGCTACTTGGATTCCTTGAGCGGCGAACTTTGCTTCTCGCTCTGCTGACTGTCAGTGCGCTCGTGCATCTCACATGGATGCTGGGTGGACCAGCCGAAAATCAGGTTGTGTTTGTGGTCCGCGCTTTTGCGCTGGGTGCTCTGGGCAGCGGCTCCGTGCTGCTGGCCATGGCCATGTTGGCGGATACCATCGAATTGGATCGCCTGGGCAGCGGCGAACGCCGCGAAGGCTCGTTCGTGGGCGCTTTCGAGCTCATGCAGACTACGGCTTTCATCGCTGCCCCGCTGGTTGCGGGACTTGCATTTTCTCTGGCCGGTCTGGAGTCGGGCGAGGTGGATAGGAGCGAGCAGCCGGAATCGGCCATAATGATGATCCGCATCTTCATGGGAATCGCGCCGGCCGTGTGTGTAGGGCTGGCCGCAGCGTTGCTGACCTTGTACCGGCTGGATGCGGCGAGGCTTGGCGCGTTACGGGCGCGGGCCGCGTCGGCTTGAAGCTGCGGCTTATTGACCGCCCTGAAAGCCATGAAAGCTCGGTATCGGGCGAGATGTCCGGGGCTAGCTGCGAAAAAGACCCAGAGCGTTGGCGGAGACCAACTTGTTCCGGGTTTCGGCATCCAAATCGCCGCGTGCGGCAAGTGCTTCCTGGTACATGATCGTGTCGCCGATGTCGCCGGGGTGGCCGTAGTCGCTTGACGCCATGAGTCGTTCGTCGCCGAGGTAGCGCATGATGTGCGGCAAGTCCTCATGAACTTCACAGGTGAAGAAAAAATTGTGTTGCGCAAGTTTTTCCTGCACAAACTCCATCAGCTCCCGCGGACGTAAACGGACATGCAGCGCAGTCTGCACTGCCGCGGCAACCCAGGTGCAGCCCGACTCGAAAAAACCAAAGCGCAAGCTCGGAAACTTTGTGGGCAGTTTGCTGTTGAGTATCACCGAGAGAGCCAGATAGTTTGGGGAATCGGAAATGAACCGATTGAAACCGGCCCCATCACGGCCCTGGATGGATTCGAACGCCGGGCTGCCATGGCCGATATGTATGCAAATAGGCATGTCGAGATCGGCGGCTGCGGAATAAACCGGGTCGAAATCGGAGTGATCCAAGAACTTGTCGCCTTCCAATCCTCGAAACAGGACGCCGACGGCTCCTTGTTTCCGGAAGGCGCGCATGTCCTTGACCGTTTCTTCGGGATTCTTGAGGGAGGGCACGAATATCCACCGTAGCCGCCCATCGGACTCACTGCAGCGATCGGCAATCCATCGGTTGTAGGCGCGCGTAAGCGCCAGTTCTGCGCGCGGCCGCGCGCAGCGAATGTTGAGAAACAGGCTCGAAAACACGACTTGGGTATCGACTTGCTGACGGTCCATGTCGGCGAGCCGGGCCGGTACGTCATCTAGCGTAATTGCGTATGCCGTGAATTCACCGTTCGAGTGCTTGGCGATAAATTCAGGATCGTGCTTGCCGTAGAGGAAATCGTCGATTACCCAGAAATCCCGGGTCGCACTACCGGCGAAATGGGCGTGGATGGGCGCACCCAACTCCTTGTGCAAGATCGCGGGCCGGAACTCCTCGTCGCGGCTCGGTAACAGATCCCAAACCGAGGAGGGCTCCACGACATGGGTGTCCGCATCAATGACAGGCATGGGTGCCTCCCGGTTCGAAATGGCGTTTCTCGGCAAGTTTCTACGCAAAAGGGCATCGGAATCAACAGAAACGAAGCGCCGAAGGACTCGGCCTGGGCTGCTACACTCTCGCTGCTTGTCGTAGCGGTTTTGGGTTGTTATGGAGGAGCGCTCCAGGTCTGTCGGCAGAGTTATTGCGATACTGGATCAGTTGAGTGTGTCGCCTTTGCCCATGTCGAACCTAGAGTTGGCGACCGCGCTGGACGTGCCCGTGTCCAGCATGCATCGGCTGTTGCGCAAGCTCACTACGCTCGGGTTCGTTAATTTCGATGTAGATACGGCCTGCTATTCCGTGGCGCCCCGGCTGTGCGAGCTTGGTGTGCGATTGGCGGAAGCGGGCGGTTATTCGCAGCCGTTACGGGACATGATGGGCGAGATACGCGACAAGACCGGGTATACGGTGAGCGTTTGGGTGCCCAGCGGGGCCCACGTGCGGATATCTGCGTTGCTCGTGGGCAAGACGCGCGGCCTTACATCCAGGCTGCCAGGGGAACTTGCCGACCCGTTTTCGACGCCGGGTTTGGCCATCGCGCCACAATACAGCGACGAGGAACTCCGAAAACTGGCTGCGATGGCCCGCCGTCACAAAGTTCCGCTAGGCTGGGGATTCAGTCGCATTGACCAGATAAGAAGCGCCGTGAAGCAGGTCGCGAAACGCGGCTACCTGGTGCGCTTCAACGTGCGGGGCGACGGTTGGGGTATGGCTGCCTGGCCAATTCCCGTCACCATGGACCCGCCTCGACCGGGTTGCCTCGCCGTGGGCGCGCTGGTGCCGGAACTGCGTCGGCGGCAGGATTACGTGGTTAATCTCGTGAGCGGTTTGCGCGAGACCTACATGAGGAAGATAGGCACGCCGAAGCGAGCGGCGCCGCCAGTCGGGGCTAATCGCCCAGGAATCGCCTGGTGAGCTCCGCAACCTCTTCGGGCGCTTCAAGCGGCGGGTAATGGTTAACGTCCTCCAGTTTGGCTATTTGAACATCCGCCGAATCGAGTCGGGCGGCGAGCAATTCAAGGGTTGCCGGCGGGAGTACCGGATCAAGCATGCCCCAGATAAGCAGCGTGGGCGCCTGTACAGCACTCAGGAAGCGCCGCACCTCGCGGTCATCTCGCATAATCGCCGTCATGCTGGTGTATTCGGATGCGCCCGTGCGGCGATTGAGATCGTAATATTCGGTTACGAGCGCATCCGTAACGCGCTGTCGACGCTCGAAGTAGGAAAGCAGAAAATCCCGCCAGCAGGTTCGGGAAAAAGGCCTGGCGTTGCGGATGCAGACGCCCATCGACCAGCGCAGCTTCAGCGGTAGTCGCGCCCGCGCGCCCGCATTATCAACCGGCGCCGATGGCGGAATGTTCGACAATATGAGCGCTCGTACACGCTGCGGATACGTGGCAGCGAACCGGTAAGCAATAATGCCTCCGCTTGAGGTGCCTAGCAGGGCGACCGACCCCACACCCAGGCGGTCGAGAAATTCGCGCAGGAACGCCTCCGAGGTGAGAGAAAAGTCCGGCGGCACGGTGCCCGACAAGCCCGCAGGCGGCTGATCGTAGCGGATAACCCGAAAACCCGCGCCCAGCGCGCGAGCCATGTCGTCAAACATCCGTAGACTGCCGAAGGAACCGTGCACCAGCACGAGCGCCGGACCGCTGCCTTCGTCGCGATAGTTGACGCTTACGCCGGCAATGTCGATCCTGCGCGCATCGCCGCCGTATTTCGTTTGAACTTCCGCCAAGCTTATCGGCGGCGCGCTGCGCCGGTCCGCCAGGTACTTCCCGCCCGCTGCCAGTCCGACCACCACGGAGGCGGCCACGAGCGACCAGAGAATACGCTTGCGCACCGTGTTCTTCAGCCCGCTTCCGGGCATAAGGCGGATGGTGCCCGCCTAGCCCTCGCTGGGCGTGGCAGCCTCAAGGTAAGTGGCGACGATCTGCGCGAACCTGACCGGTGATTCCAGCGGCGGGTAATGGCCCACGTCCGGCATGAACACAATCGAGACTTGTGTGTTCTCCAGATAGCTGGCCAGCGTCCCCGCTGCGGCGGGAATCAGCAGCGCGTCTCGGCCACCCCAGATCAGCAGCGCCGGCGCCTGTACGCTGGCCATTGCTTTCCTTGCCTTGGCATGATCGGCCACCAGTCCGATCATGGCGATCGGGTTGGGTTCCTTGACCCGCCGATTGAAATCGAAATATTCGCGGCGCGTCTGCTCGGAAATGCGCCGCGGGTCGCCACTATAGAAGTCCAGGAACAGGTTGATGAAATTCTCCGACTCGAATCCCGTCTCCACGAATTCCTCCAGCGCCGCCTTGAAGTCGGGTGGGTGGACAACGTGATCGGTTGTGACCGGGTCCGATGGAGAGTTGGACATGATCAGCCGATTTACCCGCTGCGGGTAGGTGGCAGCGAGGTACATGCAAGTAGTGCCGCCGCTGGATACGCCCACGCAAGTTACCTCGTCAACCCCCACGTGATCGAGCAGGCCCGCGGCCAGGTCCGCCGGTTGCATGCGCTCGACGGCCGCATCGGACACCGGCCCGGACAAGCCATTGGGCGGCAGGTCATATCGAATTACGCGATAGCGGTCCAGAAGTTCCGGCGCAACGCGGTCCCAGGTGCGCAGCGTGCTCCGCGAGCCGTGGAGCATCAGAATGGCCGGGCCTTCGCCTTCGTCCTTGTAATAGACATCGACGCCGCCGATGCGCGCAATCTGCCCATCCGGATCGGCATACTTTTGCCGCAACGATTCAAGCGTCAGACGCTGATCGGCGTATGCGTCCGCAAAGGCGGGAAGGGGAGCAGTGAGCGCCGCAAGCACTAGCAGCGCTGTCGCGAGTAAGAGGTTTCGGTTCATAGCGAAGCCTTTCGGTTAAGCAGCCTGCGGACGGCCCGCCGGTTGGCCTACATGGGCCACCCGCAAGGCGGCGGCTTGGCCCGGCACTGCCGCAAACTCAAAAAGTATATGCCAGAATGGGGCTTCATCTGCGAAGTGGCTCGGCTCGGGAATAGACGCATGGACATGGATTTGAATACCGAACAATGGGACATGATCGTGGTCGGCGCCGGCACCGCGGGGTTGCCGGCGGCAACCACGGCGGCGCAACGCGGCGGGCGGGTGCTGCTGGTCGAAGCGGCGGACAAGGTGGGCGGAACGCTATTCTTGAGTTCCGGGCAGATGAGCGCGGCTGGTACTCGCCTGCAGTCCGAGAAAGGCATTGAGGATTCGCCCGAACGGCACCTGGAGGAAGCAATTCGCATCAGCCGGGGCACGATTGATCCGACTCTCGCCAAGCTCACAATTTTCAACGCCGCAGAGGCCTTCGACTGGCTGATGGAACGCGGTTTCGACGTGCAGGACCAATGCCCGTCCGTTGAAAGCGCCCACGAGAGTTACGAAGTGGCGCGCTATTACTGGGGGAACGACTTCGGACGCTCGGTGCTGGACGTGCTGGAACCGGCAATGCGCGAGCAGGAAGAGCGCGGGGGCATCAAGGTCCTGACCCGCACGCGGGCGATTGGTCTGCAGCAGGATCGCGCGGGCGCCGTGACCGGCGTCGAACTTGTCAATGGAAACGGCGGGGAATTCTCGGCTGCCGGCAAGAACGTGGTGCTGACAAGTGGCGGTTACGCAGCCAATCCGGTGATGTTCCGGCGCTTGTGCGGCTACAGGATGTACGTAAACGGCGCCTACGAGTTCGCGCAAGGCGACGGCTACGATCTCGCAGTGGCGGCGGGCGGCTACCTGCGCGGGCGCGAGAAGTATCTATCGAACTTCGGCTGGCTGCTGGACGATGGTCCGTTCCCCAAGAAGGCCATCGGCCGCGCCAATACCTACCCGGAATCGCGTCTGCCTTGGGAGATATACGTGAATGCCGAAGGGCGGCGTTTTATCCGCGAAGACGAACCGAGCGTCGATGTGCGAGAGCATGCGCTGCTCGAGCAACCGGAATTGCGCTATTGGATCGTGTTTGACGATGCCATCTTCCGGCAGGCGTCGCCCATCGTATTTGACTGGTCCCGCGAGCAGATGGCGGAGTCGTTCAATACCCGCGAGACGTTCCGCAAGGCCGACAGCCTCGAAGCGCTGGCCGAAGACATCGGGGTGCCGGGTGAGGCACTCGCGGACACCGTGGCGGAATTCAATGCGGCAGTCGCAAGCGGCAAGGACGCCCTGGGCCGCCAGCACATGCCGTCCGCGATCCAGGAGCCGCCGTTCTACGCGATCCGCCAGCAGGGCGGTTCGCTGAGCTCGACCGTGGGCGTTGCGGTGAACGAGAAGCTTCAGGTTATCCGCCCCGATGGTGGCGTCATCCCAGGCTTGTACGCCGCCGGTGAAATCCTGGGTTCCGGACAGCTTCAGGGCAATGCGTTCGTGGGCGGGATGATGGTGATGCCGTGCATTGTTTTCGGCCGCTTGCTTGGGCAGCGGCTGGTGGAATTCTGATGCGGCGCAGGACAGTTGTCGGTGGCTTGATCGGCGCCGCGGTCGTAGCGCGCGCAGAGTCGATACAGGCCGCAGTTACGAGGGGAGAAGCAAACATGAATACCGGTGCGAGGCCCTACGCGGGCATGGGAGAGGAATGGATAGGGGCTGCGGCTCTGGCGGGCGGCAAAGGCTATGCGCAATGCCGGCTTGGAGGGCTGCATTATCGGCGGTTGGGCGCGGCAGGCGATGGCAGGAGCAAACCGGCCATTGTGTTGCTGCACCAAACGCCATTCGGCCTTGCGGAATGGATCGATATACAACCCCTGGTGGCTGCGCTGGGACATGACACGATTGCGCCCGACAACCCAGGCTACGGGATGTCGGATCCGCCGCCCGAATCGGTGACCATAGCCGATCTCGCTGATAATCTTGCCGATCTTCTTGATGAACTGAACCTTCGGCAGGTTGCCGTGGCCGGGCATCACACGGGCGCTGCGATCGCCGCAGCCTTCGCGGCGCGCCACCCCGATCGGACCGTTTGCGCCGTGCTGCATGGCTGTCCGGTCTATAACGAAGCCGAGCGCGAAGCGCGTCTGAGCCAGCGCCCACCGCGGGTTCCGCCGCGGGCGGACGGTTCGCACTTCACCGATATTTTTACCGCGGTATACGCGAACAACGCAGTGCCGAATGCGCTTTCCACAGCCACCTGGGCCACACTAGGCGTCTTCCTTTCCGGATTCGATACACCCACCTACCGCGCTGTGTTTGCAAACGACATGGCCGCGGACATTGAGAAGATTGAGGCACCGGTTCGAGTCCTGACGGACGTCGGCGATCGCCTGCACGAGCAGGATCGCTGGGTGGCTTCCCGGCGGCAGAACTTCAGCCTGGAACAGTTCTCCGCCGGCGGCTCCTTCTCGCTGATGCTGGAACCAGAGCGGTGGGCCAAAAGCGTTGCTGCGTTCGTCGCGGAGGCTGCGGGCTGACCGAGATTGTTTCCGCCTATACGCCGCGTATGGATATTTTCTGGTATTGTGCGACCGATATCGGGAGGTTTTCTTGTCTGCGCAACCAATAAAACCAAGTACTTGGGCGCTTGCCGCCGCTTTGCTTGTGGCGCTGGCAGTGGTGTTTTGGTTTGGCGCAAACCGCGACCAAGACGAAGCGGGATCGCCGGGAACGGAAGCTGCGCCTGTTTCTGCGCAAGACTTGCCGCCGCCTGCGCTGCCGCCGTCCCCCGCGAATCCGGTTCGCCCGCAGGTCCCGACGGTGGGGAACGGTGCGGAAGGCCCGGTAGCGTTTGCACCGGAGCTTCGGGAGTCAAGCACCCCAGCCCCGGGCGGCGACTGGAATCCCGACCCCGGTACGTTTGCGGCTTGGATGCCGGTAAGTCCGGATCGAGCCGACCCAGCGCGTGTGCCTTCGCACGGCTCGGATATCGAAGACGCCGTGCTGGTCGCCCTGCCGCAGGACATGTGGTCTTGGGATGTGGGGACGCAGTTGTATCTGCCGGTGCCGAGGCTGGATACCGCCTACCGTCCGCGCATTGAGCGAGTGGAGTCGTTGCTTGCGGGCACACGCACCTACGTTGGCCCGCTTTCGGACGACTTCCCGCTGTCGGTGGTGATCACGGTGGGCGAAGGCAGCGTGTTCGCCAATTTCAGCACCCCGACCGGAGGCTACGAGTTGGCCGGCAACACCGACTATGCATGGCTGATGCCGATGGAGAATATGGACTTGCACGTGGACTATAGCAAGCCGGACTACATCATCCCCGGCTACACCTTTCCCGGGGAGGACGAGCCTTTTCGCGGCGATTCCGAGACACATTCGCAACGTTCGGATAACTTGGAGGACGACGGGTCCTGACTCGAAGGGGCTCGGCGGTGGCGATGGTCCAAGCACGCCGCATTACTCACCCGACGCGCACAGCCCTCCTTGCGTTGCTCGCGGCGTTTGGATGGAACGCGCCGCTGTACGCAGAATTTGTTACGGACATAACAATCGAGTGTCCTTGCCGAGTGGAAAGCGACGGTGAAACGCTGCGGGTGACGCTGGGCGTGCGTAACGACCACGACCAGCACGACGGCGATGTTCGGCTGACAGTCTATGCAAGCCAGAGGCGGTCGGAATACTGGGATCCCAACGGGGAAGGGTTCAACATCGGTACTCTTGAGCTTGGCCAAGTTGTCCCTTCGGGTGACTCGATCGATTTGGTTACCCACGAAGTCGCTCTGGACCAGTCCCCAGCGGGTTCGTTGTATGTGTATGTCGCCATTAGACAAGAGCCTCCAGAGGAATGGGACCAGGTGTATTCGCCGTCTGGGTCCGCCGACGCTGTGATGATGGAAGGTCCGGTTGATTTGGGCGGTGCCTTCAGTGTGACGAACCACGATTACTTGAAAGATACAGACGGAGACGGCGTCGGTGACCTCAACGAGGAGTTGATGGGCACCAATCCGGAGAACGCGGCTTCAACCCCGGACCGCAATATCGAAATCGACGTGCTCGCGCTTTACGACAACAAGTGGGCGCTTGAGCAAGGGGGCGACCAAAGCGCCCAAACGCGTATCGCGCACGTGTTCGCCTTGGCTAACTCGTACCTCGGAGACAGCGGAGTGGATTTCCGGTTCCGACTGGTGGGTCCGGAAGGAGTTGATGCGGAAGCGGGTAAAAGGATAGACATCGAATTGCGGCGCGGCAAGGCGGAGTTGTATGGAAGCGACCTGTCGATTGCGTTTCGCAGCTATGAAGGCTACTACCGCGGGTATTGCGGTCAGGCTAACGGTTTCGGTTGGGGCCGTCGAGGGCATTTGTCAGACGACGTCCTTCGAAATATTCGTGAGGATGCCTACACCGCACATGTGTATGGCAGTTGCTCGGGGCCTACATTGGCGCATGAGCTCGGCCATTTGATGGGGCTGGCCCACTCCTGGTGGCAGGGAGAGAGAGGCTCTTGGCCTTGGTCTCGCGGCCACGCGGAGGAAGCGGATTTCCATACCATCATGAGCTACTTTCGTAACGGGTCGATCGGGAGGAACGTTTTCTCAAGTCCAGACATACTGTGCGTTGGACACAAAGGGACGAAGCCCTGCGGCGTGGAAGGGGGGCATAGGGCTGCCGATGCGGTGACTCATTTGAACGCCGTTTCGTTTCAGTACTCCCTGATTCGCGAGCGTGTTGACGCCCCGATTGTTGACACGGATGGCGACGGTGTTGAGGACAGCGAGGACGCTTTTCCGAACGATCCGAACGAGTGGCTGGACACCGATGGGGACGGGGTAGGCGACAACGCGGATACGGACGACGACGGCGACGGGCGCGACGACGCCAACGACGCTTTTCCGCTGGATCCGGACGAATGGGTGGATACCGATGGGGATGGCGTCGGCAACAATGCGGACCCGGACGACGACGGCGATGGGCGGGAGGATGCGGACGATGCGTTCCCGCTGGATCCGGACGAATGGGTGGATACGGACGGGGATGGCGTCGGCAACAACGCGGATACGGACGACGACGGCGATGGGCGGGAGGATGGCGACGACGCCTTTCCGCTCGATCCGGCCGAGTGGAGTGATTTCGACGGGGACGGCATTGGCGACAATGCGGACACGGACGACGACGGCGACGGGCGTGCGGACGGCAGCGACGCGTTCCCGTTTGATCCGAACGAATGGAGCGATTTTGACGGCGACGGGGTAGGCGACAACGCGGATACGGACGATGACGGCGACGGGCGCGACGACGCCAACGACGCCTTTCCGCTGGATCCGGCCGAATGGAGCGATTTCGACAGCGACGGCATCGGCGACAACGCGGACATTGACGACGACGGCGACGGCCGGGAGGACGCCAACGACGCTTTTCCGCTGGATCCGGACGAATGGGTGGATACCGACGGGGACGGCACGGGCGACAACGCGGATACGGACGATGACGGCGATGGGCGCGACGACGCCAACGACGCCTTTCCGCTGGATCCGGCGGAATGGAGCGATACCGACGGCGACGGGGTAGGCGATAACACGGACACGGACGACGACGGCGACGGGCGTGACGATGCCAACGACGCTTTTCCGCTCGATCCGGAGGAATGGTTGGATACGGACGGCGACGGTGTCGGCGACAACGCGGATTCGGACGACGACGGCGACGGCCGGGACGACGGCGACGACGCTTTTCCGCTGGATCCGGCCGAATGGGCCGATACGGACGGCGATGGGGTCGGCGACAACGCGGATGCGGACGACGACGGCGATGGGCGTGACGACGGCGACGACGCTTTTCCGCTGGATCCGGCCGAATGGGCCGATACGGACGGCGATGGGGTCGGCGACAACGCGGATGCGGATGACGACGGCGACGGGCGTGACGACGGTGAAGACGCTTTCCCGCTGGATCCGGAGGAATGGGCCGATACGGACGGCGACGGTGTCGGCGACAACGCGGACACCGACGATGACGGCGACGGGCGTACCGACGGGAGTGACGCCTTTCCGCTCGATCCGAACGAATGGCTGGATACGGACGGCGACGGTGTCGGCGACAACGCGGACACGGACGACGATGGCGACGGCTGGGCGGATGACGACGATGCTTTCCCTCTGGATCCGAGTGAATGGCAGGATACGGACGGGGACGGTATAGGCGACAACGCGGATTCGGATGACGACGGCGACGGCATTGACGACGACGTGGATGCGGACGACGACGGCGACGGCGTGACGAACGGCAACGATGCTTTTCCGCTGGATCCCAACGAATGGCGGGATACGGACGGGGACGGCACGGGCGACAACGCGGATCCGGACGACGACGGCGATGGGCGCGACGACGGCGAAGACGCTTTTCCGCTGGATCCGGCGGAATGGGCCGATACCGACGGGGACGGTATAGGCGACAACGCGGACGCGGACGACGACGGCGACGGGCAGGGGGACGGCAGCGACGCTTTTCCGCTGGATCCGGCGGAATGGCGGGATACGGACGGCGACGGTATCGGCGACAACGCGGACCCGGACGATGACGGCGATGGCCGCGACGACGGCAGTGACGCTTTTCCGCTGGATCCGACGGAATGGGTGGATACGGACGGCGACGGTATCGGCGACAACGCGGACGGCGACGACGACGGCGACGGGCGTGCCGACGGCAGCGACGCCTTTCCGCTGGATCCGACGGAATGGGTGGATACGGACGGCGACGGTATAGGCGACAACGCGGACGCGGACGACGACGGCGACGGCTGGGCGGACGATGACGACGCTTTTCCGCTGGATCCGACGGAATGGCGGGACAGCGACGGCGACGGCATAGGCGACAACGCGGACGGCGACAACAAAGTGGACGACGACGGCGACGGCGTAGCGAACGAAGACGACGCTTTTCCTTCGGATCCGAACGAGTGGGCCGACAGCGACGGGGATGGCGTGGGCGACAACGCGGATGCGGACGACGACGGCGATGGGCGCGACGACAGTGACGATATGTTTCCGCTGGATCCGGAGGAATGGCAGGACACCGACAGGGACGGTGTAGGCAACAACGCGGACGGCGACGACGACGGCGACGGGCGTGCGGACCGCAGCGACGCTTTTCCGCTCGATCCGAACGAATGGGTGGATACCGACCGCGACGGTATCGGCAACAATGCGGACCCGGACGACGACGGTGATGGGCAGGAGGATGAGGAAGACGCCTTTCCGTTGAATCCGAACGAATGGGCCGATACGGACGGCGACGGTATCGGCGACAACGCGGATGCGGACGACGACGGCGACGGCGTTGACGACGACGTGAACGCGGACGACGACGGTGACGGCGTGGCGAACGGCGACGATGCGTTTCCGCTGGACCCGAGTGAATGGGCGGATACCGACGGCGATGGCGTGGGCGACAACGCGGACGCCTTTCCGTTGAATGCTTCGGAGTCCGCCGACAGCGACGGGGACGGCGTGGGCGACAATGCGGACGCTTTCCCGCTGGATGCGTCCGAGACAGTCGATACGGACGGCGACGGGATCGGCGACAACGCGGATACGGACGACGACGGCGACGGCACGCCGGATGCCATGGATCTCGCTCCCTTGGATGCGTCCCGGTCTGACCTGCTGTCCTACGAGTTTGCCGGCGAAGGGGTAGGGGACGGCATGTATCCGGGTACATGGCAGGGTGCGGGCGGTGAGCACGCTCACGTTCTGTTGGGCGCGCCCTCTTATGACGATGCAGGGGAAGGCGGTCTTGATAACGGGTCGGCATACCTGATTTCCCGCGAAGACTTCGAACGCCTCGACCTGGCGGACGGTTTGCGGGACCGGGTGATTGACTTGTCCAACATCGCGCATGGGGAGTCGTCGTGGCGTCTGCTCGGCGCGCCGGGCAGCAATGCCGGGCAGGCTCTTGCATCACGCGGTGATATGGACGGCGACGGGGTGGCGGACGTGCTGGTGGGTGCGCCGGGTATGGAGAACGAAGCGGGCGCCGCGTATTTTGTGTCGGGTGCGGACCTTGCGGCTGCGGACGAAGCGGACGGCGCGCGCGACAGAACGGTGCGGCTGGATCTCGCGGTGGGTCTTGGCGGGTCGTTCCGGATTGATGGAGCGGGCTCGGGACACTACGCAGGTGTGCAGGTGGCGGCGCTTGCCGACCGTGACGGCGACGGCAGGGCGGAGCTCCTCTTGGGAGCACAAGGGATGCCTGCCCAGGATTATGGTTCTTGGATGGCGGGTGCGTTCTACCTGGTGGCGGGCGGTGATCTTGAGGCGGCCGATGCGGCGGACGGAGACGCGGACGGGCGGATTGCTCTGGGCAACGTGGCTGCGCAGCCCAACTCCTACCGCTTTGTGCGGGAAGTGGACGGCGATCTTGCCGGCTCGGCGCTGGCGCCGGTGGGCGATGCGGATGGCGACGGCGTGGCGGACATCCTCATGGGCGCTGGAGAGCTGCAGGCGGAACAGCAGGGCGGGGCGTACCTTATATCCGGGGGCCGGCTGGCCGAACTGGATACGGCGGACGGGGCGGCGGATGGCACCATTGCGCTGGCGCGCGCTTCCGGCAACGGCGCCTACCGCTTCGCGGCCCGTGCCGGTAGCACCGATCCGGGCTTGGGCCGCTTTGTGGAGGCGGCGGGCGACATGAACGGCGACGGCGTGGCGGACTTCATGCTGGGCACCGGTGCTGAGCATGCCTTCCTGCTATCGGGCGCTGGGCTGTCCGCCATGGACGCCGGCGACGGCCTGGAGGACGGGCGTATCGATGTCTCCGTGGCGGGCCGGTTCCGGCCGTCGATGGCTTTGGGCTTTGGCGGCGGTGGGACCCTGCGGTTCGGGGCGTCTGCCGATGCCGTGCTGGAGTTGCGTGGCGCGTTCCCGGCTCCCGGCGGCGCCTGCAGTGCGGGCGGCGCCTATCTGTATGCCATGCCGGCGTTGACGGGAGCCGAAGTGAACACCGGGGGGATGATCAGCCGCGAGGCCGTGGAGAGTGCGGGCGCCGCCTATGTGATGCGCGGTGGCGCGCCTTACGACTTTTTGGGGGCAAGCGGCCATGCCTGGACGGACCTGGACGGCGACGGCGCCTCGGACATCTTGCTGGGCGCGGCGCGCAAGGCCCGATTCGACGGGCGGGAGGAATGGCGTCCTCCGAGCGTTTACCTGCTGATGGCGGCGGACTTTGCGGTGCTGGATGCTGTGGATGGCGCGGCGGACCGGCGGCTGCATTTTGCGAACTTTGCCGGCGACACGGACGGCGACGGCGTGATGAATGCGCTGGACGCGGACGACGACGGCGACGGGGTGGAGGATGCGGAGGACGCTTTCCCGCTGGACGCCGGCGAGTGGAGTGACGCCGATGGCGATTGCTGGGGCAACAACGCCGATGCCGATGACGATGGGGACGGAGTTGCCGATGCGCAAGACGCGTTTCCGCTGGACCCGTCGGAAAGCGTGGACACGGACGGCGACGGTATCGGCAACAACGCGGATGCGGACGACGACGGCGATGGGGTGGAGGACAGACTGGATGTATTCCCGCTGGACCCGGCGCGTTCGGCGCTGCGTTCGTTCCGGTTCAAGGCGGAAGCTGCGGACAGCCGGCTTGGACAGTCGCTTGCGGTGATAGGAGACATCGACGGCGACGGCCTGCCCGAAGTGGCGTTGGGTGCGCCGAGTGCGCAAACCGGCGGTGCGGTATATGTGCTGTCGGCGCCGGAGTTGGGCCTGGCGGACAATGCCGACGGTGTGGAGGATGGGGGCGTGGCGGCTTCCGGCATTGCGGCGCGGCCGGGATACTGGAAGCTGCGGGGAAGCCGGGGCCCGGCGGCGGTTGTTGCGGTGTTTGCGGTAGGTGATCTGAGTGGCGATGGTGCGCCGGAGTTCGGTATTGTGACGGGGCCGGACGGCGGGCAGGCGGTGTATGTGGTATCCGGGACGGATTTGGCGGATGCCGATGCCCAGGACGGGGCCACGGATGGCGTGTTGGATTTGAGCGCGCTTATGGGTAACGGGCGGGCGTCGCGTCGCATGTCCGGCCTGCAGCGCACTGCGGGCGACGGGCTTGCTGCGGCGCGCGACGCCGGTGGGGACGACCGCAGCTATCTGCTTGTTGCGGAGTCGCTGGCGGAGGACGAAGCGGGCTTGGTGGGTCTGATCCTCGGGGACATTGGCGCGCAGGCGGCTTATGACGGGACGTTTACCGGAGAGCAGTCCGGCGATGCGGCGGGCCGCGGCCTGAGCGCGGCGGACTTTGATGGCGACGGTCTGTCGGACCTGGTGGTCGGCGCGCCGGGCCGGGAAGACGCGGGTTCGGGCGGCGGCGCGGTGTATGTGATCGGCAGCCGCGACTGGCGGGCGATTGATGCGGAAGACGGGACGCAAGACAGGCGTATTGCCCTGGGCCGCGTGGCCTCGGCGGCGCATTCCTGGAAGCTGCAGACCGATAATCCGCACACGCAATTGGGTGCGCGTGTATTGGTTGGGGATGTGGACGGCGGCGGCAGACCGGACCTGGTGCTGCCTGCCGCGTTCTCGGATGCCCGCCCGGCGCTGCGGGTGTTCGTGACGTCTGGCGATGCCGACCGGCTTGCGGCGCTGGATACGGAGGATGGCGCCGGCGATGGCGAGTTGCGTCTGCGCGTTGGCGACAGTCTGCCAGGGCGCTGGACGTTCGACCTGGATGCCGGGGAAGGTGCGCGCATCGGCCTGGACGATTTCGATGGCGACGGCCGCGCTGATCTGCTTGTGGGCTTGCCGCCGGCGGATCAGGCGAATGGCGTATGCGCCTACCTGTTTGCGGCGGCGGATGTCTTCAGCGGCGCAATGTCGGGCACGGGCAGTGCCGAACCGCTGAACGGTGTGTGGCCGCATCCGAACTCCTATGCGGTGCAGGATTGTCCGGCATGGGGTGACGCCGCGCCCGTGCTTCAGGCGCCCGGCGACCTGGACGGCGATGAAGCGCCGGACCTCCTGATCGGCATCCCGGAATCGGCGGAAGGCGGCGCCGTCTATCTGATCTCCGGGGCTGATCTGCAGGCGCTCGACCGGCTCGACGGCCACCGCGACCGCACCATCTCGCTCGCCAGGATCAACCGCGACCCGCCGCGCTGAGCGCTCCCTTAATGAGCAAGTCCACCGCGGCGGTTCTGGCCGGCCCTGCTGGGTTTGCCGCACTGCTGGCCGCGTTTTCCGGCTCCGCCCCTGCGTATGCGGAGTATGAGGGCGATGGCATCTTCCTTGAATGTCCGTGCCGGATAGAGGGCGACGGCGAAACACTGCGGGTCACAGCGGGCGTACGCAGCTACCTGAACCGCGACAGCGGCGAATTGCGGCTGCGTATAACAGCGGCTGAGGAGCGGTGGGCGATCAGCAGCACCAATATCGCCTCCATAGAACTCGGCGAGATCCTTATGTCGGGTGATTCGATTCCTTCGGTCACGCACGAAGTCACGCTTGAGTCATTCGGCGAAGGCCCGAAAAATCTGCATCTGGAGCTTGAGGAATTGACTGCGGATGGCGCATGGGTGAGGCGGGACAAACTGGCCATGGAGCTACCCGTTGAATTGCACCAAGCATTCGATGTCCCGGATCTCGATTATCTGAGGGATACCGACGAAGACGGCGTTGGCGACGCCAACGAGCGCCTGATGGGAACCGATCCGGAGGACCCGGCTTCAACACCTGAGCGGAACGTCGAAATCGACGTGCTCGCTTTCCGCGGCAACCTTTGGTCGCCAGCCTGGGGAACCGCCGAAGCCTACACGCGCATCGCGCATTCCTTTGCCTTGGCCAATGCACACTTTGGGGACAGTGGAGTGGATTTCCGGTATCGATTGGTCGGCGCGGTTGAAGTAGACCTTGAACAAGGCGAACAGTTGGCCCCCGAAATTGCCCGTACCGCGGTCGAGCTGCACGGCAGCGACTTGTCGGTTGAATTTCGCAAGGGAGGTGGGGGGTTGTGCGGTAGGGCCCACCTGCCCATGTATCGTCGGAGAGGGGACCTGAACAACGCCGAAGTTCAGACTTTCCGCACGGGCGGTTACCGAGCAACAGTTTATAGCGGCTTATTCTTCCCTTGCCCTGCAACGACGTTGGCGCATGAGCTTGGCCACTTGTTGGGTTTAGCTCACTCCAAATGGCAAGGCGAAATAGGGACTTGGCGTTGGTCGCGAGGGCACGCGGAGCAAGCCGATTTCAACACCATCATGAGTTACGGACATGATGGCTCGCGCGGGTTGGGGGTCTTTTCGAGTCCGGGAACATCGTGCGTTGGCAATAGTGGCGAAGCCGAGGCATGCGGCGTGGAAAGGAACCTTGAGGCCGGCGCCGACGCAGTGGCCAGCTTGAATGCGGTTGCGTATCAGTTCGCCCGCATCCGCGATAGCAAACCTGATGCCGATGGCGACGGCTTCGTGGATGCGGTGGACGATTTCCCCCGCGACCCCACGGATTGGCGGGACACCGACGGCGACGGCGTGGGCGATCGGACGGACGAGGATGACGACGGCGACGGTGTGCCGGATGCCGAGGACGTTTTTCCACTCGACGCCGCCGAATCTTCGGACGCGGACCGCGACGGCATAGGCGACAACGCGGATGAAGATGACGACAACGACGGATTCAGCGATACCGAGGACGCCTTCCCGCTGGATGCTGCGGAATGGGCCGATTCCGACGGCGACGGCGTGGGCGACAATGCCGACGCCTTTCCTATGGATGCGCAGGAGACGGTCGACACCGATGGCGACGGCATTGGCGACAATGCGGACACGGACGACGACAACGATGGTGTGGAAGACGGGGTTGATGTATTTCCGCATAACCCGCACGAGTGGCTCGATACCGACGGGGACGGCCTTGGCGACAATTCCGATGGCTTCCCCGAGGACCCCGAGAGGGGAGGCTTGGGCTCTTACGAGTTTGTCGGCGAAGGGGTAAGGGACTCTTTGGAGCCGGGAACATGGGACGGCGCGGGCGGCGGGCAGGCATACGTTCTGTTGAGCGCGCCTTATTACGACGCGTTTGAGACGGGGTCCAACGACAACAGCGGGGCGGCGTACATGGTTTCTCGCGGGGATTTCGAGCGTCTTGATTTGGCGGACGGTCGGCGGGACCGCGTGATTCACTTGTCCAACATAGCGCATGGAGAATCGTCGTGGCGTCTGATTGGCGAGCCGATGAGTTACCTGCGAACCCTGACATCAAGCGGGGACATGGACGGCGACGGCGTGTCGGACGTGCTGGTGGGTGCGTCTTTGGAGAACGATGCAGGCGCGGCATATTTCGTGTCGGGCTCGGACCTTCTAGCCGCGGACGAGGCGGACGGCGAGCGTGATCGAACGGTGCGGCTGGCTCTCGCGGTCGGCCTTGGCGGGTCGTTCCGGCTTGATGGAGAGGGTTCGAATCACTACGCGGGCGTCGAGGTGGCGGTGCTCGCTGACCGGGACGGGGACGGGAGGCTGGAGATTCTTGTGGGCGCTCAGGGGATGCCTGCTGAAGATTATGGTTCGTGGATGGCGGGCGCGGTTTACCTGGTGGCGAGCGGCGATCTGGAAGCGGCGGATGCGGCGGACGGTGATGCGGACGGTCGGATCGCTCTGGGCAACGTGGCCGCGCAGCCGGGCTCCTACAGGTTTGTGCGTGAAGTGGACGGCGACCGTGCCGGTTCTGCGCTGGCGTCGGTTGGCGATGCGGACGGCGACGGTGTGGCGGACATTCTCATAGGTGCCGGAGAGTTGCGGGCGGAACAGAGCGGTGATCAGCGGGGCGCGGCGTACCTGGTTTCCGGGGCGCGGCTGGGCGAGTTGGACGCGGCGGACGGGTCGGCGGATGGCACCGTTGAACTAGCGATCGCTGCCGGCAACGGAGCCTACCGCTTCGCAACCCCGAGCGATGCCGCTTCGGATCTTCGTTTATGGGCCTTGGGCCGATTTGTGGAGGCGGCTGGTGACATGGACGGGGACGGCTTGGCGGACTTCATGCTGGGCGCGGGTTCATCGGCATCCGTTTTGATATCGGGCTCCCGGCTGGGCTTGATGGATGCCGACGACGGCCTTGAAGACGGACGCATCGATGCCTCCCGGGTCGGCAGGTTCCGGTCGTCGATGGCTTTAGTAAATGTTGGCTCCATTGGAAGCCTGCGGTTCGGAGCGGCTGCCGATGTCGCGCTGGAGTTGCGCGGCCAGTTCCACACTCCCGGGGGCGCCTGCCATGTCGGCGGTGCCTATCTGCATGCGATGTCGGCGTTGACCGAGGCTGAATTGAACTCAGAGTTCATGGTTGACCGCGAGGCCGTGGAAAGCGTAGGCGAAACCTACGTCATGCGCGGCGGCGCGCCTCAAGACCACTTAGGGCGTAGTGGCAACGTGTGGGCGGACATTGACGGCGACGGGGCTTCAGACATCTTGTTGGCTGCGGGGCGTGGTTGGAGAGACGATGGGCGTGAGGAATGGCGGCCACCGAGCGTCTATCTCCTGATGGCGGCCGATTTGGCAGCGCTGGATGCGGCGGACGGGTCCGAAGATCAAGTTCTGCATTTCGGAAACTTCGCCGGCGACACCGACGGCGACGGACTTTTGAACACGCTTGACGAGGACGACGACGGCGATGGCGTGGAGGATGGGCTGGACGCCTTCCCGCTTGATGCTACTGAGTGGGTAGATACGGATGGCGATTGCTTGGGCAACAACGCTGATTTGGACGACGATGGCGACGGAGTCATGGATGTACAAGATGCGCTTCCGTTGGACCCGTTGGAAAGCCTTGACACTGACGGCGACGGCATTGGGGACAACGCCGATACCGATGATGACGGTGACGGCGTTTCGGATGCTGAGGATCTTTTCCCGCTGGATAGTTCCGAATCGACGGATTCCGATGGGGATGGCGTTGGCGACAACGCTGACGCTTTTCCATCGGACGCATCGGAGGCCGCCGACACGGATGGCGACGGCATAGGCGATAACGCTGACCCGGACGACGACAACGACGGTACTCCCGACGCGACCGATTTGGCTCCTCTGGATGCGACCCGTACGGATATGGTCTCCTATGAGTTTGTCGGCCAACGACTGTGGGACTTTTTAATTCCGGGGACGTGGGAGGGCGGTGACAACGGACAGCCTCACGTGTTGTTAGGCGCGCGCTATTTCGACGTACCGGGCACCAACGAAAATACCGGGGCGGCGTACATGATTTCGCGAGCGGATTTCGAACGCCTCGACTCGGCGGACGGTCTGCGGGACCGAGTGGTCCACTTGTCCAACATAGAGGAGGGGGAATCGTCGTGGCGGCTTATCGGAGAGCCGGGCAGCCGTGTCGGCCAAGTCATGACATCAACAGGAGACATGGACGGCGACGGCGTAGTTGACCTGCTGTTGGGAGCAACTGGGTTGAATAACTACGCGGGCGGGGCGTACTTCGTGTCGGGTGCGGATCTGCCGGCCGCGGATGCGGCTGACGGCGAGCGTGATCGAACTGTTCGACTGGAACTTGTGGTCGGCAGCGGCCGGTCGTTCCGGCTTGAAGGAGAGGGTTCGAATCATTACGCGGGCGGCGAGGTGGCGGCGCTAGAAGACAGGGACGGGGACGGGCGACCGGAAATCCTCGTGGGCGCTCAAGGATTGTCCGGCGATTCGTATCGTTCGTGGATGGCGGTCGCTGTCTACCTGGTGGAGAGCGGCGATCTGAAGGCGGCTGACGCGGCGGACGGAGCTGAGGACGGTCGGGTCGCCCTGGACAACACCGCCTCGCAGCCGGGCTCCTATCGATTTGCGCGGGAATTGGCTGGCGACCGTGCCGGCAAGCTTGCATCGGTAGGAGACGCGGACGGCGACGGGGTGGCGGACATTCTGATAGGCGCTCAGGAACTACTGGCGGAACAAAGCGGCGATAAACAGGGCGTGGCGTACCTGGTCTCCGGAGCGCGGCTGGGGGAGTTGGACGCCTCGGACGGGTCGACGGATGGAACCGTTGATCTGGCGCTCTCCGCGGGCAACGGCGCCTACCGCTTCGCGACCCCGAGAACTTTTGGTTATAGGTGGAGATTCTGGGGCTTGGGCGCATTCGTGGAGGCGGCGGGCGACATTGACGGGGACGGCTCTGCGGACTTCTTGCTGGAGAGCAATTCGGGTTCATTCTTGATATCGGGCGCAAGTCTAAGCGAGATGGACGCCGCCGACAGCCTTGAAGACGGACGCATCGACACCTCCTGGGTCGGCAGGTTTCCGGCGTCAATGGCATTGGTAGATGTTGGCGTCGGGGGAAGATTGCGTGTCGGAATAGCCGCCGATGTCGCGCTGGAGTTGCGCGGCACACAGCACATTCCCGGCGGAGCCTGCAAGGCTGGCGGCGCCTATCTGAACGCCATGTCGGCGTTGACCGGAGCTGAAGTAGATTCCGACCTTGCAGTCGTCAGCCGGGAGGCCGTGGAACGGGCGGGCGAGTCCTACGTATTGCGCGGAGGTGCGTCGTACGACTGGTTGGGAGCAAGCGGCAACGCTTGGACAGACTTTGACGGAGACGGGTCTTCGGACATCTTGCTGGATGCATCCCGCATGGCTCGATTCGATGGGTTGAAGGAATGGCGGTCGCCTAGCGTGTACCTGCTTGCAGCGGTCGATCTGGCACTGCTAGACGCCGCGGACGGATTGGCGGATCGTCAGTTGCACTTTGGCAATTTTGCAGGCGACACGGACCGGGACGGGCTGTCCAACACGCTCGATACGGACGACGACGGCGATGGCGTTCCGGATGTCGAGGACGCCTTTCCGCTTGATGCTACCGAATGGGGCGATCCCGATGGCGATTGCGTGGGCAACAACATCGATTTCGATGACGATGACGACGGGTTCGTTGACGAGGACGACGCATTTCCGCTCGATCCCACGGAGTGGGTGGACACCGACGGCGACGGCGTGGGCGACAACGCCGATACGGACGATGACGGCGATGGCGTGGAGGACAGGCTGGATTTATTCCCGCTGGATCCGGCGCGCTCGGCGCTGCGTTCATTCCGGTTTGACGCGGAAACGGAAGACAGCCGGCTTGGCAGCTCGCTTGCGGTGATAGGGGATATCGACGGCGATGGAACGCCCGAAGTGGCTTTGGGTGCGCCAAACGCAGAGACCGGCGGTGCGGCGTACGTGCTGTCCACGCCGGAGCTGGGCATGACGGACAACGCGGACGGTGCGGAGGATGGTGCTGTTTCGGCATCAGGCATCGCGGCGCGGGCCGGGTCCTGGGAGCTTAGGGGAGGCGAGGGGCAATCGGCGGTCGTTTCGGTGTTTGCGGTGGGTGATCTGACCGGGGATGGTTCGCCGGAGTTCGGCGTTGTGACGGGACCGGACGGGGAGCAATCCGTGTATGTGGTATCCGGAACGGACTTGGCTGAGGCCGACGCGGAGGACGGGACATCGGATGGCGTGCTTGATTTGAGTGCGCTGTCGGGTAATGGGCGGGCGTCGCGGCGTGTATCCGGGCTGCGGCGCGCTGCGGGCGATGGTCTTGCCGCGATTGGCGACGCGGATGATGACGGTCGTGCGGACCTGCTTGTTTCGGAATCGATGGCGGACGACGAAGCGGGCCTGGCGGGCCTGATCCTCGGGGATGTCGGCGCGCGAGCGATCTACGACTGGACGTTTTCTGGCGAGCAGGCCGGAGATACAGCGGGCCGCGGCCTGAGCGCGGCGGACTTCGATGGCGACGGTCTGTCGGACCTGGTGGTCGGCGCGCCGGGCCGGGAAGACGCGGGTTCGGGCGGCGGTGCGGTGTATGTGGCCGGCAGCCGCGACTGGCGGGCGATTGATGCGGAAGACGGGACGCAAGACAGGCGTATTGCCTTTGGCCGCGTGGCCTCGGCGGCGCATTCCTGGAAGCTGCGATCCGATAATCCGCACACGCAACTGGGTGCGCGTGTATTGGTTGGGGATGTGGACGGCGACGGCAGACCGGACCTGGTGCTGCCTGCCGCGTTCTCGGATGGCAGCCAGGGATTGCGGGTGTTCGTGGCGTCGGGCGATAGCGACCGACTTGCGGCGCTGGATACGGAGGATGGCGCCGGCGATGGCGAGTTGCGTCTGCGCGTTGGCGACAGTCTGCCAGGGCGCTGGACGTTCGACCTGGATGCCGGGGAAGGTGCGCGCATCGGCCTGGACGATTTCGATGGCGACGGCCGCGCTGATCTGCTTGTGGGCTTGCCGCCGGCGGATCAGGCGAATGGCGTATGCGCCTACCTGTTTGCGGCGGCGGATGTCTTCAGCGGCGCAATGTCGGGCACGGGCAGTGCCGAACCGCTGAACGGTGTGTGGCCGCATCCGAACTCCTATGCGGTGCAGGATTGTCCGGCATGGGGTGACGCCGCGCCCGTGCTTCAGGCGCCCGGCGACCTGGACGGCGATGAAGCGCCGGACCTCCTGATCGGCATCCCGGAATCGGCGGAAGGCGGCGCCGTCTATCTGATCTCCGGGGCTGATCTGCAGGCGCTCGACCGGCTCGACGGCCACCGCGACCGCACCATCTCGCTCGCCAGGATCAACCGCGACCCGCCGCGCTGAGCGACTGCAGAAGATAGCCTTTTTGGTATTCGGAGCACTTGGGTCACCAGGAATCCTCACTCGAAATAGTCTTAGAATCGGCGATTGAGATGGCACAACCAAGGCGAACGGTCTCCTTGAGGCGTACAACACTCCTTGCGTTGCTCGCGGGTGGGGTAGCGGCGTTCGGATGGAACGCGCCCCTGCAGGCGGTCTTTCTCGCCGACATATCCATCGAGTGCCCTTGCCGGGTGGAAAGCGACGGCGAGACGCTGCGGGTGACAGTGGGCATTCGCAACGATCGCGATGAGGATAGTGGCGCGTTGAAATTGGAAGTCCACGCACGAAAAAAACGCTACAAGGGAAAAAACTTCGTTTCCGCCGCCATTGAGCTTGAACCGATCGCGCCATCGGGCGATTCTGTCGACTTGCTCACCTACGAGGTCACTCCTGAAGAAACCAGAGATGGCCGCTGGCATTTGTCTCTCCAGATTCACGAGGAGACCAGCCCAGGGAATTGGCAGATGCCCGATCGCGCGTTCATGGAGCTTCCGGTGACACTCACTGGCGCCTTTAGTGTGCAGGATGTCGATTACCTGAAGGATAGTGATGGAGACGGTGTTGGGGACCTCAATGAGGAGTTGATGGGCACCAATCCGGAGAACGCGGCTTCAACCCCGGACCGCAATATCGAAGTCGACGTGCTTGCGCTGTACGACGAGAATTGGTCGGACTTGGTGGATGAGAAGGTTGCCGGCGAACAGACTGCAGACACGCGCATCGCGCACATGTTCGCTCTGACCAACGCGTACCTTGGTGACAGCAAAGTGGATTTCCGGTTTCGATTGTCGGGAACGGTCGAGGCGGAAGCTACTGAGCGTGGTAAACCGATAGACACCGAGCTGAGGCTTCGAGAGCTAAACCGGCTCGGCAGCGACCTGGCGGTTGAATTTCGCGACAGCGAGGGTCAGGGCGGTCTTTGCGGAGTCGCCTACACGCTGTCAAGTTACACCCGAGGGGAACTGCCACCAACGGATCTCGAAATTCTTCGTTCATGGTACCAGGCATGGGTCTTTGACCTCTGTACTGCGCGGGTATTGGCGCACGAGCTCGGCCATTTAATGGGGCTGAGCCACTCCCAGTGGCAGGCACAAAGAGGCTCTTGGCTGTGGTCGCGCGGTCATGCGGAGGAAGCGGATTTCCATACCATCATGAGCTACAGTCGCAGTGGTTCGCGCTGGAGGAACGTTTTCTCAAGTCCGGACCTGCAATGCGAGGGATTCAAAGGGACGAAGCCCTGCGGCGTGGAAGGGGGGCGGCGCAGGGCTGCCGATGCGGTGACTCATTTGAACACGATTGCGTTTCAGTACGCCCAAGTCCGCGAGCGTGTTGACGCCCCGATAGTTGACACGGATGGCGACGGTGTTGAGGACAGCGAGGACGCTTTTCCGAACGATCCGAACGAGTGGCTGGACACCGATGGGGACGGGGTAGGCGACAACGCGGATACGGACGACGACGGCGACGGGCGCGACGACGCCAACGACGCTTTTCCGCTCGATCCGGGCGAATGGGTGGATACCGATGGGGATGGCGTCGGCAACAATGCGGACCCGGACGACGACGGCGATGGGCGGGAGGATGCGGACGATGCGTTCCCGCTGGATCCGGACGAATGGGTGGATACGGACGGGGATGGCGTCGGCAACAACGCGGATACGGACGACGACGGCGATGGGCGGGAGGATGGCGACGACGCCTTTCCGCTCGATCCGGCCGAGTGGAGTGATTTCGACGGGGACGGCATTGGCGACAATGCGGACACGGACGACGACGGCGACGGGCGTGCGGACGGCAGCGACGCGTTCCCGTTTGATCCGAACGAATGGAGCGATTTTGACGGCGACGGGGTAGGCGACAACGCGGATACGGACGATGACGGCGACGGGCGCGACGACGCCAACGACGCCTTTCCGCTGGATCCGGCGGAATGGAGCGATTTCGACAGCGACGGCATCGGCGACAACGCGGACATTGACGACGACGGCGACGGCCGGGAGGACGCCAACGACGCTTTTCCGCTGGATCCGGACGAATGGGTGGATACCGACGGGGACGGCACGGGCGACAACGCGGATACGGACGATGACGGCGATGGGCGCGACGACGCCAACGACGCCTTTCCGCTGGATCCGGAGGAATGGGCCGATACGGACGGCGACGGGGTAGGCGATAACACGGACACGGACGACGACGGCGACGGGCGTGACGACGCCAACGACGCTTTTCCGCTGGATCCGGAGGAATGGTTGGATACGGACGGCGACGGTGTCGGCGACAACGCGGATGCGGACGACGACGGCGACGGGCGGAACGACGGTGAAGACGCTTTTCCGCTCGATCCGGCCGAATGGGCCGATACGGACGGCGATGGGGTCGGCGACAACGCGGATGCGGACGACGACGGCGATGGGCGCGACGACGGCGACGACGCTTTTCCGCTCGATCCGGCCGAATGGGCCGATACGGACGGGGACGGTGTCGGCGACAACGCGGACGGCGACGACGACGGCGACGGGCGTGACGACGGTGAAGACGCTTTCCCGCTGGATCCGGAGGAATGGTTGGATACGGACGGCGACGGTGTCGGCGACAACGCGGACACCGACGATGACGGCGACGGGCGTACAGACGGCAGTGACGCCTTTCCGCTCGATCCGAACGAATGGCTGGATACGGACGGCGACGGTGTCGGCGACAACGCGGACACGGACGACGATGGCGACGGCTGGGCGGATGACGACGATGCTTTCCCTCTGGATCCGAGTGAATGGCAGGATACGGACGGGGACGGTATAGGCGACAACGCGGATTCGGATGACGACGGCGACGGCATTGACGACGACGTGGATGCGGACGACGACGGCGACGGCGTGACGAACGGCAACGATGCTTTTCCGCTGGATCCCAACGAATGGCGGGATACGGACGGGGACGGCACGGGCGACAACGCGGATCCGGACGACGACGGCGATGGGCGCGACGACGGCGAAGACGCTTTTCCGCTGGATCCGGCGGAATGGGCCGATACCGACGGGGACGGTATAGGCGACAACGCGGACGCGGACGACGACGGCGACGGGCAGGGGGACGGCAGCGACGCTTTTCCGCTGGATCCGGCGGAATGGCGGGATACGGACGGCGACGGTATCGGCGACAACGCGGACCCGGACGATGACGGCGATGGCCGCGACGACGGCAGTGACGCTTTTCCGCTGGATCCGACGGAATGGGTGGATACGGACGGCGACGGTATCGGCGACAACGCGGACGGCGACGACGACGGCGACGGGCGTGCCGACGGCAGCGACGCTTTTCCGCTGGATCCGACGGAATGGGTGGATACGGACGGCGACGGTGTCGGCGACAACGCGGACGCGGACGACGACGGCGACGGCTGGGCGGACGATGACGACGCTTTTCCGCTGGATCCGACGGAATGGCGGGACAGCGACGGCGACGGCATAGGCGACAACGCGGACGGCGACAACAAAGTGGACGACGACGGCGACGGCGTAGCGAACGAAGACGACGCTTTTCCTTCGGATCCGAACGAGTGGGCCGACAGCGACGGGGATGGCGTGGGCGACAACGCGGATGCGGACGACGACGGCGATGGGCGCGACGACAGTGACGATATGTTTCCGCTGGATCCGGAGGAATGGCAGGACACCGACAGGGACGGTGTAGGCAACAACGCGGACGGTGACGACGACGGCGACGGGCGTGCGGACCGCAGCGACGCTTTTCCGCTCGATCCGAACGAATGGGTGGATACCGACCGCGACGGTATCGGCAACAATGCGGACCCGGACGACGACGGCGATGGGCAGGAGGATGAGGAAGACGCCTTTCCGTTGAATCCGGCCGAATGGGCCGATACGGACGGCGACGGGATCGGCGACAACGCGGATGCGGACGACGACGGCGACGGCGTTGACGACGACGTGAACGCGGACGATGACGGTGACGGCGTGGCGAACGGCGACGATGCGTTTCCGCTGGACCCGAGTGAATGGGCGGATACCGACGGCGATGGCGTGGGCGACAACGCGGACGCCTTTCCGTTGAATGCTTTGGAGTCCGCCGACAGCGATGGGGATGGCGTGGGCGACAACGCGGACGCATTCCCGCTGGATGCGTCCGAGACAGTCGATACGGACGGGGATGGCGTGGGCGACAACGCGGATACGGACGACGACGGCGACGGCACGCCGGATGCCATGGATCTCGCTCCCTTGGATGCGTCCCGGTCTGACCTGCTGTCCTACGAGTTTGCCGGCGAAGGGGTAGGGGACGGCATGTATCCGGGTACATGGCAGGGTGCGGGCGGTGAGCACGCTCACGTTCTGTTGGGCGCGCCCTCTTATGACGATGCAGGGGAAGGCGGTCTTGATAACGGGTCGGCATACCTGGTTTCCCGCGAAGACTTCGAACGCCTCGACCTGGCGGACGGTTTGCGGGACCGGGTGATTGACTTGTCCAACATCGCGCATGGGGAGTCGTCGTGGCGTCTGCTCGGCGCGCCGGGCAGCAATGCCGGGCAGGCTCTTGCATCACGCGGTGATATGGACGGCGACGGGGTGGCGGACGTGCTGGTGGGTGCGCCTGGTATGGAGAACGAAGCGGGCGCTGCGTATTTTGTGTCGGGTGCGGACCTTGCGGCTGCGGACGAAGCGGACGGCGCGCGCGACAGAACGGTGCGGCTGGATCTCGCCGTGGGTCTTGGCGGGTCGTTCCGGCTTGATGGAGCGGGCTCGGGACACTACGCAGGTGTGCAGGTGGCGATGCTTGCCGACCGTGACGGCGACGGCAGGCCGGAGCTCCTCTTGGGAGCACAAGGGATGCCTGCCCAGGATTATGGTTCTTGGATGGCGGGTGCGTTCTACCTGGTGGCGGGCGGTGATCTTGAGGCGGCCGATGCGGCGGACGGAGACGCGGACGGGCGGATTGCTTTGGGCAACGTGGCTGCGCAGCCCAACTCCTACCGCTTTGTGCGGGAAGTGGACGGCGATCTTGCCGGCTCGGCGCTGGCGCCGGTGGGCGATGCGGATGGCGACGGCGTGGCGGACATCCTCATGGGTGCTGGAGAGCTGCAGGCGGAACAGAATGGCGAACAGCAGGGCGGGGCGTACCTTATATCCGGGGGCCGGCTGGCCGAACTGGATACGGCGGACGGGGCGGCGGATGGCACCATTGCGCTGGCGCGCGCTGCCGGCAACGGCGCCTACCGCTTCGCGGCCCGTGCCGGTAGCACCGATCCGGGCTTGGGCCGCTTTGTGGAGGCAGCGGGCGACATGAACGGCGACGGCGTGGCGGACTTAATGCTGGGTACCGGTGCTGAGCATGCCTTCCTGCTATCGGGCGCTGGACTGTCCGCCATGGACGCCGGCGACGGCCTGGAGGACGGGCGTATCGATGTCTCCGTGGCGGGCCGGTTCCGGCCGTCGATGGCTTTGGGCTTTGGCGGCGGTGGGACCCTGCGGTTCGGGGCGTCTGCCGATACCGTGCTGGAGTTGCGTGGCGCGTTCCCGGCTCCCGGCGGCGCCTGCAGTGCGGGCGGCGCCTATCTGTATGCCATGCCGGCGTTGACGGAAGCTGAAGTGAACACCGGGGGGATGGTCAGCCGCGAGGCCGTGGAGAGTGCGGGCGCCGCCTATGTGATGCGCGGTGGCGCGCCTTACGACTTTTTGGGAGCAAGCGGCCATGCCTGGACGGACCTGGACGGCGACGGCGCCTCGGACATCTTGCTGGGCGCGGCGCGCAAGGCCCGATTCGACGGGCGGGAGGAATGGCGTCCTCCGAGCGTTTACCTGCTGATGGCGGTGGACTTTGCGGTGCTGGATGCTGTGGATGGCGCGGCGGACCGGCGGCTGCATTTTGCGAACTTTGCCGGCGACACGGACGGCGACGGCGTGATGAATGCGCTGGACGCGGACGATGACGGCGACGGGGTGGAGGATGCCGAGGACGCTTTCCCGCTGGACGCCGGCGAGTGGAGTGACGCCGATGGCGATTGCTGGGGCAACAACGCCGATACCGATGACGATGGGGACGGAGTTGCCGATGCGCAAGACGCGTTTCCGCTGGACCCGTCGGAAAGCGTGGACACGGACGGCGACGGTATAGGCAACAACGCGGATGCGGACGACGACGGCGATGGGGTGGAGGACAGACTGGATGTATTCCCACTGGACCCGGCGCGTTCGGCGCTGCGTTCGTTCCGGTTCAAGGCGGAAGCTGCGGACAGCCGGCTTGGACAGTCGCTTGCGGTGATAGGAGACATCGACGGCGACGGCCTGCCCGAAGTGGCGTTGGGTGCGCCGAGTGCGCAAACCGGTGGTGCGGTATATGTGCTGTCGGCGCCGGAGTTGGGCCTGGCGGACAATGCCGACGGTGTGGAGGATGGGGGCGTGGCGGCTTCCGGCATTGCGGCGCGGCCGGGATACTGGAAGCTGCGGGGAAGCCGGGGCCAGGCGGCGGTTGTTGCGGTGTTTGCGGTAGGTGATCTGAGCGGCGATGGTGCGCCGGAGTTCGGTATTGTGACGGGGCCGGACGGCGGGCAGGCGGTGTATGTGGTATCCGGGACGGATTTGGCGGATGCCGATGCCCAGGACGGGGCCACGGATGGCGTGTTGGATTTGAGCGCGCTTATGGGTAACGGGCGGGCGTCGCGGCGCATGTCCGGCCTGCAGCGCACTGCGGGCGACGGGCTTGCTGCGGCGCGCGACGCCGGTGGGGACGACCGCAGCTATCTGCTTGTTGCGGAGTCGCTGGCGGAGGACGAAGCGGGCTTGGTGGGTCTGATCCTCGGGGACCTTGGCGCGCAGGCGGCTTATGACGGGACGTTTGCCGGAGAGCAGTCCGGCGATGCGGCGGGCCGCGGCCTGAGCGCGGCGGACTTTGATGGCGACGGTCTGTCGGACCTGGTGGTCGGCGCGCCGGGCCGGGAAGACGCGGGTTCGGGTGGCGGCGCGGTGTATGTGGTCGGCAGCCGCGACTGGCGGGCGATTGATGCGGAAGACGGAACGCAAGACAGGCGTATTGACCTGGGCCGCGTGGCGGCGGGCGCGCATTCCTGGAAGCTGCAGACCGAGACTCCGCACACGCAACTGGGTGCGCATGTATTGGTTGGGGATGTGGACGGCGGCGGCAGTCCGGACCTGGTGCTGCCTGCCGCGTTCTCGGATGCGCGCCCGGTGTTGCGGGTGTTCGTGACGTCCGGCGAAAGCGACCGGCTTGCGGCGCTGGATGCGGAGGATGGCGCCGGCGATGGCGAGTTGCGTCTGCGCGTTGGCGACAGTCTGCCAGGGCGCTGGACGTTCGACCTGGATGCCGGGGAAGGTGCGCGCATCGGCCTGGACGATTTCGATGGCGACGGCCGCGCTGATCTGCTTGTGGGCTTGCCGCCGGCGGATCAGGCGAATGGCGTATGCGCCTACCTGTTTGCGGCGGCGGATGTCTTCAGCGGCGCAATGTCGGGCACGGGCAGTGCCGAACCGCTGAACGGTGTGTGGCCGCATCCGAACTCCTATGCGGTGCAGGATTGTCCGGCATGGGGTGACGCCGCGCCCGTGCTTCAGGCGCCCGGCGACCTGGACGGCGATGAAGCGCCGGACCTCCTGATCGGCATCCCGGAATCGGCGGAAGGCGGCGCCGTCTATCTGATCTCCGGGGCTGATCTGCAGGCGCTCGACCGGCTCGACGGCCACCGCGACCGCACCATCTCGCTCGCCAGGATCAACCGCGACCCGCCGCGCTGAGCGCCCCCTGAATGCGCAAGTCCACCACGGCGGTTCTGGCCGGCACTGCTGGGTTTGTCGCACTGCTAGTCGCGGTTACCGGTTCCGCCCCTGCATATGCGGAGTATGAGGGCGATGGAATCTTCCTTGAATGTCCGTGCCGGATAGAGGGCGACGGCGAAACACTGAGTGTGACGGCGGGCGTACGCAGCTACCTGAACCGCGACAGCGGCGAATTGCGGCTGCGGGTCACAGCGGGGGAGGAGCGCTGGGCGATCAGCAGCACCAATATCGCCTCCATAGAACTCGGCGAGATCCTTATGTCGGGTGATTCGATTCCTTCGGTCACGCACGAAGTCACGCTTGAGTCATTCGGCGAAGGCCCGAAAAATCTGCATCTGGAGCTTGAGGAATTGACTGCGGATGGCGCATGGGTGAGGCGGGACAAACTGGCCATGGAGCTACCCGTTGAATTGCACCAAGCATTCGATGTCCCGGATCTCGATTATCTGAGGGATACCGACGAAGACGGCGTTGGCGACGCCAACGAGCGCCTGATGGGAACCGACCCCCTGGATCCGACTTCAACACCAGAGCGGAATGTCGAAGTCGATGTGGTTGCACTGTATAGCAAAACCTGGTCACTGCTGTATGGAGGCGCCGACGGCGCCCACGCGCGAATCGCGCACTCCTTTGCATTGACCAATGCCTATCTTTTGGACAGCGGGGTGGATTTCCGTTTCCGTATGGTGGGCACGGTCGAAGTGGACATTGAGGAGGGTGACTCGATTCCCCTCGAATTGCAGCGCGGCGCCAGAGAACTGCACGGCAGCGACCTCTCGGTCAGGTTCCTACCGGCGTCTCCCACCATGTGCGGGCTGGCCCGGATGACTACGGTGGGTAAGAGAGGGGACCTTCATAAGGCTGTTTTCGAACGTACTTCATCCGCGATCGTGTTTGGCACCTGTTCGGCTAGGACGTTGTCGCATGAGCTCGGCCACGTGATGGGGCTTACTCACTCCCACTGGCAGAGAGGTAGGGGGACTTGGCGCTGGTCTCGCGGTCATGCCCAGCATGCGGATTTCAACACTATTATGAGCTACAACTTTGGAGGCTCGCGCTTTTTGCAGGTTTTCTCGAACCCGGAAACACCATGCGTTGGCAATGGCGGAGAGGTCAAAACCTGCGGCGTGGAGAGGCACCTTGACGCAGGTGCCGATGCGGTGACGACATTGAATGCCGTTTCGTACCAATTCGCCCTGATCCGGGACAGTACGCCCGATACGGATGGCGATGGTTTCGTAGATGCGGTGGACGATCTTCCGGACGATCCCTCGGAATGGCGGGACACCGACGGTGATGGCGTGGGCGATCGGGCGGACGCTGATGATGATGGCGACGGCGTTCAGGATGACGAGGACCGCTTTCCGACGGACCCCGCGGAGTCTTCTGACACCGATGGGGACGGCATTGGCGACAATGCGGATGAGGACGATGACAATGATGGATTCAGCGACTCCCAGGACGCATTCCCGCTGGATGCGGCGGAATGGACCGATTCGGACGGTGACGGGACGGGCGACAATGCCGACGCTTTTCCACTGGATGCGTTGGAGACCTCCGATACTGACGGGGACGGGGTGGGTGACAACGCGGATAACGACGATGACGGCGACGGTGTGGAGGACGGCGACGATGCCTTTCCTCTCGACCCCCACGATTGGCAGGATACCGATGGTGATGGCGTTGGAGACAACGCCGATATCTGGCCCACCAATCCTGATAGAAGTGATCTTGCATCCTATGAGTTTGTCGGCGATACGGCTGGGAGGTATGCCCACCTAGTGCCTGGCATGTGGACGGGCCCAGCCGGAGACACCGCCTTCGTGCTGTTGGGCCAACCCCATGATTATGCACAAGGCGCCGCGTATCTGATAGCCCGTGTACCGGTTCACGACATATGGGACTGAGCGTGTTCGGCTGTCCTGTATTTTCGAAGGTATTGCATTGGTGTGAGCAAGTCCAGGGCGTAGTGAGGTCGGACATGGTTGTAGAAGTGCTGGTATTGTGCCAAGGCGGGTGCGGCGTCCTTGACGGTGAGTTGTCCGCTGTAGAGGTTCCAGAACTCGGTTTTTGAGCTGTCGTTGGCGCGTTCGACGACGCCGTTGAGCTGGGGGCTTTTGGGTGGCAGTACGGCGAGGGGGATTTGGAGCGTCTGGCAGGCGTCTTCGAACTCGGCGCGGAACTCGGCGCCGCCATCGACTTGCAGGGATTGCAGCGGACAGGGCAGTTCGTTTCGGACTGCTTGCAAGAAGCGCCGGGCGTTGTTGGCGGTAGCCCGGGAATACACGCGCACGACCAGTTGTTTGCTGACCGGGCAGACGGCCTTGAACTCTTTGAGCGTATCGCCGTCGCGCGACACACTCATGTGATCGATCTGCACCCACTCGCCGGGCTGAGCGGCCTTCACGCCGGGACGCCAGCGCTGGGCGTGTCCGTTGGCGAAGTTGCGCCTTCGCTTGGCCGTCACCCGCCCGCGGCAGAACGCGCACGGCGTGATCCGGCGCAGGCATACGCCCTTGACGAGGATCCGTCCAATGGTCGATTCCGACAGGAGGATTCCTTCGCGATCCAGCATCACCTTAAGGCGCCGCTTGCCCATGAACGGATAGTGCTTGCGCATCCGCCATACGGCCCATTCCTGGGCCCGCGTCCAGCGCGCGGGATGGGTGCGTCTCGGGCGGCGGCTTTTGGCTGCCAGCCCCTTCACGCCTTGAGAACGGTAGCGCGCCTGCCAGCGGTAATAGGTGGATCGGGACCAGCCGACCGCGCGCAGAGCCGCGGCCTCGCCGCACCCCTCTGCGCGTAACTCCCGATAGGTCTCGATCTTGCGTAAGCGCTCAAATGCATCGCCCGGCGTGGTATCGTCCATGCGCACACGTTTCATCCCCAGGGACTTGATTTGCATGGTTCGGCTCCTTTTTGTTTGTTCGAAAAACAAAGGCTAACCGAACCCGCGCCCCGGCGAGCGCCGGGGCGCACCTCTTTTCCTTGCGTCGCTACGCTCCCTGCGGAAAAGAGCTGCGCCGTTCCCGCCCCATCAGAGCAGAAACCACCCCGCCATCACTTCGGCACCAGTCCCACATGTGTCTGAACCCGGACAGCCCGCAGTGACCTTGATCATCTGGACTTGGCGGATGGCTTGCGGGATCGAGTGATTCATCTGGCCAACATCACACACGGCAGATCCTCCTGGCGTCTGATCGGTGAACCAGATAGCTCTACCGGAGAGGCGCTGGTATCCAGTGGCGACATGGATGGCGATGGTCTAGCCGATGTGCTGGTGGGAGCGCCTGGATTCCGCCTAGTGCCGGAGTATGGAATCAGCGAAGCGCGCGCGAACGGCGCAGTTTACTTCGTATCGGGTGCCGATCTGCCCGCGGCAGACGCTGCGGACGGAAAGTCAGATCGAAACGTCCAACTCGAACTGGTCGTGCAGGGCAGCGGATCGTTCAGGCTGACCGGGGAGAGTGCCGGTCACTACGCCGGAAGCAGCGTGGTGGCCTTGCCGGACCGGGACGGCGACGGCAAATCTGAGATCCTTTTGGGGGCTCCAAGTTCATACCCTGAGAACGAGCAGCACAGTCCAATACACCACGAAGGTGCGGCTTATTTACTGGCGAGTAGCGATATCAAAGCGGCGGACGTTGCCGATGGCGATGCGGATGGGCGGATCATGCTGCGGCATGTGGTCGCCAGGCCCAATTCTTATGGGTTCCTGCGCGAACGGCAAGGCGACCGCGCCGGGGCGCAACTCGCCATGATCGGTGATTCAGACGGTGACGGCATACCCGATATCCTGATCGGCGCCGGCAGGCTGCAACCGGATGAGTGGAGGCGTTACGGGGATCCGGGAGGCGCGGCCTACTTCCTTTCTGGCGCGCGGCTGGCTGATCTGGACGCGGCGGATGGATCCACCGATGGGTCCATCCAGCTTGGGCTAACGGCAGGCAGCAACACCTACCGGTTTGCCTCAGAAACCGCAGGCTTCAATATTACGTACTTCGGAAGCTTCGTTAAAGCACTTGGAGACATCAATGGAGACGGCCACGCGGATTTTATGATCGGATCTTACCGCAACAATTCGTGGAATTCGGTGCTGGTATCCGGCGCCGAGCTACCCGCGCTGGACGCGGCGGACGGTGTTGTGGATGGTCGCATTGAGGCCGCGAACATAGCCGGGTTGCCCGAGTCCGCCAGGCTGGATGTCGCTGGAGAGAATCTGCGCCCGGGATACAGCAGCACCAGAGGCGAAGCGCCGGTCCTGTTGGAACTAGGTGCCCGCGACGGCGGCTCCTTCTGCTCAGCTGGCGAGGTGTACCTGTATACCGCCGCAGCGCTCGCTCGCGCCGACGTAAACGCAGGTGGCGTCGTGAATCGGCAAGCCCTGCGAGAAGATAGCGACACGTATTGGATGCGTGGCCCGGCGCCGTACGACTGGCTGGGCCAATATTACGGCGACGCCGGGACAGATTTTGACGGAGACGGGGATACCGACATATTGCTGACTGCATGGCGCTGGTGGCGGCCCGACGGGCGCGACGAATGGCGCCCTCATAGCGTTTACCTGCTTATGGCGGCTGACTTCGCAGCTCTGGATGCTTCGGACGGTGAGTCGGATCGGCGGATGCATTTTGCAAACTTTGCCGGCGACACGGATGGCGACGGGCTTTCCAACACACTTGACAAGGACGACGACGGCGATGGTGTGCCGGATGTCGAAGATGCCTTCCCGCTTGATGGTGCCGAGTGGGCTGACTTCGATGGCGATTGCTTGGGTAACAGCGCCGACTTCGATGACGATAGCGACGGGATTGCTGATGCGCAGGATGTGTTTCCTCTAGACCCTTCGGAATCAGTGGACACCGATGGCGACGGTATAGGTGACAATGCCGATACCGATGATGATGGCGACGGGGTGGAGGACGGATTGGATGTGTTTCCGCTCGATTCTTCCGAAACCGCCGATGCAGATGGCGACGGGGTGGGCGACAACGCCGACGCTTTTCCATCGGACGCCTCGGAGATCATCGACATGGATGGCGACGGCATAGGCGATAACGCTGATCCGGACGACGACAACGACGGCACTCCGGATGCCACGGATTTGGCTCCCTTGGATGCGCTCCGAACTGATCTGCTGTCCTACGAGTTTGTGGGCGAGAAGGCGGGGGACGATCTGCGTCCCGGAATATGGGAGGGTGGTGGCGACGAGCAGGCTTACGTGTTGCTGGGTGCGCCCCGGCACGACGTGTTCAATACGGGGTTCTACAACAATAGCGGGGCGGCATACATGGTTTCGCGAGGAGACTTGGAACGCCTCGACCTTGCAGACGGGCGACGGGACCGCGTGGTTCACTTGGCGAACATTTCGCACAGCGAAGCATCATGGCGCTTGATCGGCGAGCCGCGCGGCTCTGTGGGGCGGAGTCTGACTTCAAGCGGGGACATGAACGGCGATGGCGTCGCGGACTTGCTGTTGGGGGCATCTGGGTTGCATGGCAATGCAGGCGCGGCGTACTTCGTCTCTGGCGCGGACCTTCCGGCCGCGGACGAAGCGGACGGCGAGCGTGATAGGACGGTGCGGCTTGATCTAGTAATCGGCGTTGGGGACTCCTTCCGACTTGATGGCGAGGGTGCGGGTCACTCGGCCGGTGCATCGGTGAAGGTTTTGGTCGATCGGGATGGGGACGGAAGGTCGGAGATTCTCGTGGGAGCTAGTGGGAGGCCTCCCCAGGACTATGACTCATGGATGGCGGCCGCGGTCTACTTGGTGGCGAGCAGCGATCTGGAGGCGGCGGATGCGGCGGACGGGGATGTGGACGGGCGTGTCACTCTGGGCAACGTGGCCGGGCAGGGCAACTCCTATCAGTTCCTGCGGGAAGCCGATGGTGACCTTGCCGGGTCGGCACTTGCAGCGGTCGGAGACGCGGACGGTGATGGGGTGGAGGACATCCTCATAGGCGCGCCTAACTTGGAGGCGAATGGCGGCGACCCCGACGATTTGGACAAAGGCGCAGCGTACCTGCTTTCCGGCGCGCGGCTGGCCGAACTGGACGCGGGGGACGGATCCTTGGATGGGACCATTGAACTCGCGCTGGCCGCCGGACGCGGAGCCTATCGCATCTCGGAAGTCGGCCCCTCCAGGGCGGCATACTATTCCTTTGGCGCGCGCGTTGAGGCGATGGGCGATATGAACAACGACGGGTTTGCGGACTTCATGATTGGTTCCTTTCACCGCGATACCGTTCTGATATCAGGTGCAGGACTAGCCTCAATGGATGCTGACGATGGCCTTGAGGACGGGCGCATTGATGCCTCGGAGGCCGGTAGGTTCCGACCGTCGATGATTCTTAGCTTTGGCGCTGGGACGGGTCTGCGAGCCGGAAAGACCGCCGATGTCGTGCTGGAGTTGCTTGGTTCTTACTACGATTCTGGCGGTACCTGTGTTTCCGGCTGGGCCTATCGTCATGCCATGTCCGCACTTACGCAGGCTGAGGTGGATACCTACGGGATGGTCAGCCGTAAGGCCGTGGAGAGATCGGGCAATACCTATGCGATGCGGGGCGGCGAGTCTTACGACAGGCTAGGAACCAGCGGCAATGCGTGGTTGGACCTTGACAGAGACGGGGCTTCGGACTTGTTGTTGGGTGCGCAGCGGCGAGGTAGCCGGTTTGAAGGGTTGGAGCCGCCCAGCGTCTATCTCCTGATGGCGGCTGACTTGGAGGCGCTGGATTCCGCGGACGGGTCCAAAGACCGGATTCTGCATTTCGGAAACCTCGCCGGCGATACGGACGGGGATGGATTGTCCAACATTCTCGACGACGACGACGATGGAGACGGTGTACCGGATGCCGAGGATATTTTTCAACTCGATGCGGAGGAATGGGTCGATACCGATAGCGATCGTTTCGGCAATAACACCGACCTTGATGACGACGGCGATTGGGTAGAGGATTTGGACGACGCATTTCCGCTCGATCCCACGGAGTGGGTGGACACCGACGGCGACGGCGTGGGCGACAACGCCGATACGGACGATGACGGCGACGGCGTGGAGGACAGTCTTGATGTATTTCCCCTGGATCCGGCGCGCTCGGCGCTGCGTTCGTTCCGGTTTGACGCGGAAACGGAAGACAGCCGGCTTGGCAGCTCGCTGGCGGTGATAGGGGATATCGACGGCGATGGAACGCCTGAAGTCGGGTTCGGTGCGCCAAACGCAGAGACCGGCGGTGCGGCGTACGTGCTGTCCACGCCGGAGCTGGGCATGACGGACAACGCGGACGGTGCGGAGGATGGTGCTGTTTCGGCATCAGGCATCGCGGCGCGGGCCGGGTCCTGGGAGCTTAGGGGAGGCGAGGGGCAATCGGCGGTCGTTTCGGTGTTTGCGGTGGGTGATCTGACCGGGGATGGTTCGCCGGAGTTCGGCGTTGTGACGGGACCGGACGGGGAGCAATCCGTGTATGTGGTATCCGGAACGGACTTGGCTGAGGCCGACGCGGAGGACGGGACATCGGATGGCGTGCTTGATTTGAGTGCGCTGTCGGGTAATGGGCGGGCGTCGCGGCGTGTATCCGGGCTGCGGCGCGCTGCGGGCGATGGTCTTGCCGCGATTGGCGACGCGGATGATGACGGTCGTGCGGACCTGCTTGTTTCGGAATCGATGGCGGACGACGAAGCGGGCCTGGCGGGCCTGATCCTCGGGGATGTCGGCGCGCGAGCGATCTACGACTGGACGTTTTCTGGAGAGCAGGCCGGAGATACAGCGGGCCGCGGTCTGGGCGCGGCGGACTTCGATGGCGACGGTCTGCCCGACTTGGTAGTGGGCGCGCCGGGCCGCGAAGGCTCGGATTCAGGCGGCGGTGCGGTGTATGTGGCCGGCAGCCGCGACTGGCGGGCGATTGATGCGGAAGACGGGACGCAAGACAGGCGTATTGCCTTGGGCCGCGTGGCGGCGGGCGCACATTCCTGGAGGCTGCGATCCGATAATCCGCACACGCAACTGGGTGCGCGTGTATTGGTTGGGGATGTGGACGGCGACGGCAGACCGGACCTGGTGCTGCCTTCCGCGTTCTCGGATGCGCGCCCGGCGCTGCGTGTGTTTGTGGCGTCCGGCGATAGCGACCGGCTTGCGGCGCTGGATGCGGAGGATGGCGCCGGCGATGGCGAGCTGCGTCTGCGCGTTGGCGACAGCTTGCCGGGGCGCTGGACGTTCGACCTGGATGCCGGGGAAGGCGCGCGCATCGGCCTGGACGATTTCGATGGCGACGGCCGCGCTGATCTGCTTGTGGGCTTGCCGCCGGCGGATCAGGCGAATGGCGTGTGCGCTTACCTGTTTGCGGCGGCGGACATCTTCAGCGGTGCAATGTCGGGCACGGGCAGCGCCGAACCGCTGAACGGCGTGTGGCCGCATCCGAACTCTTATGCGGTGCAGGATTGCCCGGCATGGGGTGGCGCCGCGCCCGTGCTTCAGGCGCCCGGCGACCTGGACGGCGATGGAGCGCCGGACCTCCTGATCGGCATCCCGGCATCGGCGGAAGGCGGCGCCGTCTATCTGATCTCCGGGGCTGATCTGCAGGCGCTCGACCGGCTCGACGGCCACCGCGACCGCACCATCTCGCTCGCCAGGATCAACCGCGACCCGCCGCGCTGAGCGCTCCCTCAATGAGCAAGTCCACCACGGCGGTTCTGGCCGGCACTGCTGGGTTTGTCGCACTGCTAGTCGCGGTTACCGGTTCCGCCCCTGCATATGCGGAGTATGAGGGCGATGGAATCTTCCTTGAATGTCCGTGCCGGATAGAGGGCGACGGCGAAACACTGAGTGTGACGGCGGGCGTACGCAGCTACCTGAACCGCGACAGCGGTGAATTGCGGCTGCGCATCACAGCGGGAGAGGAGCGCTGGGGCTTAAGCGGCGCCTACGTTGCCACCTTGGAAATCGGCGAAACCCTTATGTCGGGTGATGCGATTGCGCGGCTCACTCGCGAAGTCACGTTGGAGCCATATGGCGAAGGCCCGCAGCATCTGCATCTTGAGCTAGAGGAAATGACTCCAGATGGCGCGTGGGTGCAGCGGGATAAGCTGGTTATGGAGCTACCTGTCGAGCTGAACCAAGCTTTCGATGTTCAAGACCTCGATTACCTGAGAGACACCGACGAAGACGGCGTTGGCGACGCCAACGAGCGCCTGATGGGAACCGACCCGGAGGACCCGGCTTCAACCTCGGAGCGGAATGTCGAAATCGACGTCCTTGCGTTACACGGCAAGCCTTGGTCGCTTCTGTACGGAGGCTCTGAGGGCGCCCACGCGCGAATCGCGCACTCCTTCGCTTTGACAAATGCCTACCTTGGGGATAGCGGAGTGAATTTCCGGTTTCGATTGGTCGGCACAGTTGAGGTGGACATCGAACAAGGCGTCGGGATAGATCCCGAACTTGCCCGAAGCGCGGCAGAGCTGCACGGTAGCGACCTGTCGGTCGAATTTCGCCGGGCGGACGGGGACTGGCGTTGTGGCTTTGCCTACTTGCTCATGCTGAGTCGAAGAGGGCACCTACAAGACTTCGAAGTCCAGCAGCTTCGCGCGGGCGGCTATCGAGCAACAGTTCATAACACCTGCTCGGGCCGCACGCTCGCACACGAGCTTGGCCACGCGATGGGTCTTCACCACTCGCATTGGCAGGGCTCGGTGGGAACTTGGCGCTGGTCACGCGGTCACGCCGAGCATGCGGATTTCAACACCATCATGAGCTATAGCTTTGGCGGCTCGCGCGATGTGCTCGTCTTCTCGAACTTGGAAACGCCATGCATTGGTTTCGGCGCGGCAGCTAAGGCCTGCGGCGTTGCAAGGAACCGTGAAGCCGGTGCGGACGCAGTGACCAGTTTGAATGCGGTTTCGCACCAGTTTGCCCGGGTCCGCGACAGCAAGCCCGATACCGATGGCGACGGCTTCGTGGATGCGGTCGACGATTTTCTGGACGATCCCTCCGAATGGCGGGACACCGACGGCGACGGGGTGGGGGACCGCGCGGACGAGGACGATGACGGCGACGGCGTACCGGATGCCGAGGACACCTTTCGACTTGATGCCACCGAATCTTCCGACGCCGATGGGGACGGCATCGGCGACAATGCCGATGAGGACGACGACAACGACGGATTCAGCGACGCCGAGGACGCCTTCCCGCTGGACGCTGCGGAGTGGGCTGATTCGGACGGTGACGGCGTGGGCGACAATGCCGACGCGTTTCCATTGGATGCGTTGGAGATTAGCGACACGGACGGCGACGGCATCGGCGACAACGCGGACAAGGACGACGACGACGACGGTGTGGAGGACGGCGACGATGCCTTTCCTCTTGATCCTAATGACTGGCAGGATGCCGACGGGGACGGCGTGGGAGACAATGCCGATATCTGGCCCACCAATCCTGACCGAAGCGATCTTGCGTCCTACGAATTTGTTGGCGAGGGAGTAGGACGTCATTTAAGTCCGGGCAAATGGGCGGGTGTTGGCGGACCGGAGGCCCACGTGCTGTTGGGTATCCGGTATTCCCAAGCGCCTACGACGATAGCCGAGCGCAACAGCGGGGTGGCATACGCATACGTAGTTGCCCGCGATGACTTCGTACGCCTCGATCTGGCCGATGGGGCTCGAGACCGCGTGATTCACTTGAATAACATTGCGCATGGAGAAAACTCTTGGCGTCTGACCGGTGAGCCGGGGGACATTGCTGGGGCAACCCTGACATCAAGCGGGGACATGGACAGCGACGGTGTAGCGGATTTCCTCGTTGGTGCGCGTTCGTTGCACTCGAATACCAGTACAGGTGCAGCGTATTTCGTGTCCGGCGCGGACCTTCCGGCCGCTGACGCGGCGGACGGTCAGCGCGATGGCACGGTGCGGCTCGATCTTGCGGTTGGCCTTGGAGGTTCTTACCGGCTTGATGGAGAGGATTCGCAACACTCCGCAGGCATTTCAGTGGAGGTTCTCGCCGACAGGGATGGAGACGACCGACCGGAAATTCTCTTGGGTGGTGCTGCAGGCTCGTCTACGGACCATCTTCCGTGGGCGGACGGCGCAGCCTATCTTGTTGGCAGCGGCGATCTGGATGCGGCGGATGCGGCGGACGGTGACGCGGACGGGAGAATTCTATTGGATATTGCGGTCAAGCAGCCCCACTCCTATAGGTTCGAGCGGGAACCCGGCGTCAGTAGGGCCGTCTCTGCGCTAGCGGCGGTAGGAGACGCGGATGGCGACGGGGTGGCGGACATCCTCATGGGCGCGGGAGAGCTGATATCGGGCAGCGGCTATGACAATAGAGGCGCCGCGTACCTGGTTTCAGGGGCGCGGCTTGAGGAACTCGACTCTGTGGACGGGTCGGTGGACGGAACCATCGAGCTCGCACTCGCCGCGGGCAATGGAGCCTACCGTTTCTCGACACCTGAAGGTGCCGGCGACATATACCTGGGCATTGGTGAGCATCTTAGATCGCTGAGCGACATGGACAACGACGGCAAGGCGGACTTCATGATTGGATCTGCCCTCGGGGCTGCCTGGCTGATATCGGGCGCCAGTCTGACATCGATGGATGCCGGCGATGGTCTGGAAGACGGACATATCGATGCCTCGGAGATCGGCAGGTCACAGCCGTCCGTGGCGCTGAACTTCAACGGAGAGGGACTTCGGTTTGGAGCGATAGCCGATGTCGTGCTTGAGTTGCATGCCGGAGGCTGGGATTCCTGCCGCGCCGGAGCCGCCAATTTACATGCCATGACCGCGTTCACGCAGGCCCAACCGAATTCCCAATTCATGGTCAGCCGCCAGGCCATCCAGAGTGCGGGCGACGCCTATGCGATGCTAGGCGCCGAGCCTTACGACTGGTTGGGGCAAAGCGGCAACGCTTGGGCAGACCTTGACAGAGACGGGGCTTCGGACATCTTGTTGGGTTCGCCGCGCATTTGGCGTGGCGACGGCCTGAAGGAATGGCGGTCGCCCCGCGCCTATCTCTTGATGGCGGCCGACTTGGCAGCGCTGGATAGAGCGGACGGCGCCGAAGACCGGGTTCTGCATTTCGGCAACTTCGCCGGCGATACGGATGGGGACGGGATTTCCAACACACTCGATATGGACGATGATGGTGATGGCGTAATGGATGTCGAGGACACCTTCCCGCTTGATGCCGCAGAGTGGAGCGACCACGATGGCGATTGCCTGGGTAACAACATCGATTTAGATGACGACGGCGATGGTGTGGCGGACCATGCCGACCCGTTTCCGCTCGACCCCTTGGAGTGGGCTGACACCGACGGCGACGGCGCAGGAAACAACGCAGACACGGATGACGACGGCGATGGCGTTGGCGATGCTGAGGATCTTTTCCCGCTGGACAGTTCCGAATCGGCGGATTCCGATGGGGATGGAGTCGGAGACAACGCCGATGCCTTTCCCTTGGATGCTTCGGAAACGGCCGACACCGACGGTGACGGAGTGGGTGACAATACCGATGGCGACGACGACAATGATGGCGTTCCCGATGCGGTCGATATCCTCCCCTTGGATCCGACACGCGCCGACCTTTTGTCCTACGAGTTTGTCTACGCGCCGACGGGACAAGATGAACTGAATGCGGTGACGGTCGTGCCGGGTAGGTGGAGCGGCGGCAGCGGCCCGGATGCACTCGTCCTGATTGCAACGTCGCCGTGGCTGGCAGCTTGTCCTGAAGTTGAAACGTGCGGCGCTGCATACTTGATTGCCTACAGGGATTTGGACCGTCTTGATCAGGCGGACGGTCGGCGGGACCGGGTGGTTCTCTTGAGCAATGTCGCACATGGTGAATCCTCGTGGCGGCTGTTGCGTCCGAGTTCGCTTGAGGATTTCGCAGGAGGCAACTCGTCGGGAAGCTTGCTGTCCGCGGGAGACATGGACGGCGATGGCGTGGTCGACGTGCTTGTTCGAGGACACCACTGGAGCGACGAGGGGCAGAAGACTCATGCGGTGAGCTACTTTGTATCGGGGGCGGATTTGCCTGACGCAGATGCCGCGGACGGCGTGGCCGACAGGACCGTTCGGGTCGAGTTGGCGATGCTTGGTTCGGGGTCCTACATGCTGACGGGCGGTGGTGGTGGTTTGCGAAAAGCGGTCGACACGGCGATGGGGGTGCTGTCCGACCGTGACGGCGACGGCAAGGCCGAGCTGCTTGTAGGTGCCTACGACAAGCGCCCCGAAGTGGATGCCAGGGTTGCGGGCTACCTGCTGGCGAGCGGGGGTCTCGGCATGCTGGACGCCGCGGACGGAGACGCGGACGGGCGCATTGAGTTGCGCAACGCGGTCTTCGGGGGCCAGTCGTACCGATTCTTGAGGGAACGGGAGGGCGACGGCGCGGGTAGCGTGCTCGAAGTAGTGGGCGATGCGGACGGCGACGGAGTGGAGGACTTTCTTGTATCTGCTGGCTTTCACGATCATCGGCCTGCCACGGAAGGCTACGCCATCGCCTACTTTCTTTCGGGTGGGCGGCTGGCCGAGCTGGATGCGGCCGATGGTTCGGTTGACAACTCCATTGATCTCGGGCAGGTCGCAGGCAACGGCGGCTACCGGTTTGCCTGGGGTTCTGGCGAGGCCAGATCTTGGGGGGGAAGTCACTACTTTGATGCAGTGGGCGACATGGATGCAGACGATCTTGCAGATTTCATGATTGGGTCGGGGGCAAGGCCGATGCTGGTAGTGTCGGGCGGGGAATTGCCGGCGTTGGACTTGGCGGACGGCGCGGCGGACGGACGCGTTGATGCCTCAAGAGTGGCGGCGTTCCCACGCTCCTTTGGTCTGGACACATGGTTGAAGGAGATTAGTCCTGCGACTAACGGTACATTCCTGCTCGAAACAGGCAATTCATCTGTTCCTTCGCGGAGCGATGCTCCATGCCTGTCCGGGTACGCGGCCCTGTATCCGAAGGAGGCACTCAAGCGTGCTGACCGCGCGGCCAACGACCTCCTGAACAAGGATGTGCTGATCGGGGACGGCGATACATATTGGTTGCTAGGCGCAGCGCCGTTCGATTTGTTCGCGCATTCGCGCGGATATGCAGGGTCAGACTACGATGCCGACGGGTTGCCGGACACGTTGCTGACAACGTCCCGAACCGACGGGTCGAGCACTAGGCCGGTGCAGCGTCAGAGCCTTTACTTGCTCATGTCGGCTGATCTTGCTGCGCTTGATGCAGCAGACGGAGCATCAGACCGGCGGCTACATTTTGGCAACTTCGCCGGTGATACGGATGGAGATGGACTTTCCAACACGCTTGATGCCGACGACGACGGTGACGGCGTAGAGGATGGGCTGGACGCATACAAACTTGATGGGTCCGAGTGGAGCGATTTTGATGGCGACTGCCGTGGCGACAATGCTGACTTGGACGATGACAACGATGGCGTGCCCGACGCGGACGACGCATTTCCGCTCGATCCCACGGAGTGGGTGGACACCGACGGCGACGGCGTGGGCGACAACGCCGATACGGACGATGACGGTGATGGCGTGGAGGACAGTCTTGATGTATTTCCCCTGGATCCGGCGCGCTCGGCGCTGCGTTCGTTCCGGTTTGACGCGGAAACGGAAGACAGCCGGCTTGGCAGCTCGCTTGCGGTGATAGGAGATATCGACGGCGATGGAACGCCCGAAGTGGCTTTGGGTGCGCCAAACGCAGAGACCGGCGGTGCGGCGTACGTGCTGTCCACGCCGGAATTGGGCGTGGCGGACAACGCGGACGGTGCGGAGGATGGTGCTGTTTCGGCGTCCGGCATCGCGGCGCGGGCGGGATCCTGGGAGCTTAGGGGAGGCGAAGGGAATTCGGCAGTCGTTTCGGTGTTTGCGGTGGGTGATCTGACCGGGGATGGTTCGCCGGAGTTCGGCGTTGTGACCGGACCGGACGGGGAGCAATCCGTGTATGTGGTATCCGGAACGGACTTGGCTGAGGCCGACGCGGAGGACGGGACATCGGATGGCGTGCTTGATTTGAGTGCGCTGCCGGGTAATGGGCGGGCGTCGCGGCATGTGTCCGGTTTGCGGCGCGCTGCGGGCGATGGTCTTGCCGCGATTGGCGACGCGGATGATGACGGTCGTGCGGACCTGCTTGTTTCGGAATCGATGGCGGACGACGAAGCGGGCCTGGCGGGCCTGATCCTCGGGGATGTCGGCGCGCGAGCGATCTACGACTGGACGTTTTCTGGAGAGCAGGCCGGAGATACAGCGGGCCGCGGTCTGGGCGCGGCGGACTTCGATGGCGACGGTCTGCCCGACTTGGTAGTGGGTGCGCCGGGCCGGGAACACGCGGATTCAGGTGGCGGCGCGGTGTATGTGGTCGGCAGCCGCGACTGGCGGGCGATTGATGCGGAAGACGGAACGCAAGACAGGCGTATTGACCTGGGCCGCGTGGCGGCGGGCGCGCATTCCTGGAAGCTGCAGACCGAGACTCCGCACACGCAACTGGGTGCGCGTGTATTGGTTGGGGATGTGGACGGCGACGGCAGTCCGGACCTGTTGCTGCCTGCCGCGTTCTCGGATGCGCGCCCGGTGTTGCGGGTGTTCGTGGCGTCGGGCGATAGCGGCCGGCTTGCGGCGCTGGATGCGCAGGATGGCGCCGGCGATGGCGAGCTGCGTCTGCGCGTTGGCGACAGTTCGCCGGGGCGCTGGACGTTCGACCTGGATGCCGGGGTAGGTGCGCGCATCGGCCTGGACGATTTCGATGGCGACGGCCGCGCTGATCTGCTTGTGGGCTTGCCGCCGGCGGATCAGGCGAATGGCGTATGCGCCTACCTGTTTGCGGCGGCGGATGTCTTCAGCGGCGCAATGTCGGGCACGGGCAGTGCCGAACCGCTGAACGGTGTGTGGCCGCATCCGAACTCCTATGCGTTGCAGGATTGTCCGGCATGGGGTGACGCCGCGCCCGTGCTTCAGGCGCCCGGCGACCTGGACGGCGATGAAGCGCCGGACCTCCTGATCGGCATCCCGGAAGCGGCGGAAGGCGGCGCCGTCTATCTGATCTCCGGGGCTGATCTGCAGGCGCTCGACCGGCTCGACGGCCACCGCGACCGCACCATCTCGCTCGCCAGGATCAACCGCGACCCGCCGCGCTGAGCGCTCCCTCAATGAGCAAGTCCACCGCGGCGGTTCTGGCCGGCCCTGCTGGGTTTGTCGCACTGCTGGCCGCGTTTTCCGGCTCCGCCCCTGCGTATGCGGAGTATGAGGGCGATGGCATCTTCCTTGAATGTCCGTGCCGGATAGAGGGCGACGGCGAAACACTGCGGGTCACAGCGGGCGTACGCAGCTACCTGAACCGCGACAGCGGCGAATTGCGGCTGCGCATCACAGCGGGAGAGGAACGGTGGGCGATCAGCAGCAGCAATATCGCCTCCATAGAACTCGGCGAGACCCTCATGGCGGGTGAAATAATTGCGCGGCTAACCCGTGGATTCACGCTGGGTTCATACGGAGAAGGTCCGCAGCAGTTGCATCTCGCACTTGAGGAAATGACTCCAGATGGCGCGTGGGTGCAGCGGGACAAGTTGGTCATGGAGCTGCCCGTCGAGCTGAACCAAGCATTCGATGTTCGGGACCTTGATTACCTGAGAGACGCCGACGAAGACGGTGTAGGCGACGCGAACGAGCGCCTGATGGGAACCGATCCGAATGATGCTGCTTCAACCCCAGCGCGGAACGTCGAAATCGATGTGCTCGCTATCCGCGGCAAGCTTTGGTCGCCCGCGTGGGGAACCGCCGAAGCCCACACACGCATCGCCCATTCCATTGCCTTGGCCAATGCAAACCTTGGGGACAGCGGAGTGGACTTCCGGTATCGATTGGTCGGCACTGTTGAATTGGACCTCGAACAAGACGATCAGTTGGATCCCGAGCTTGCCCGTACTATGACCGAGTTGCACGGCAGTGACTTGTTGGTTGAATTTCGCAGGGGCCCCCGGGGGTTGTGTGGTAGAGCCCACTTGCCCATGTATCGCCGGAGAGGGAATCTGAGCAACGCCGAACTTCAGACTTTCCGCGCGGGCGGTTATCGAGCAATAGTCTATCGCGGCCGCTTCTCTTTCTGCCCTGCAACGTCGTTGGGGCATGAGTTCGGCCACTTGTTGGGTTTAGCTCACTCCAAATGGCAGGGTGAAGTCGGAACTTGGCGTTGGTCGCGCGGGCACGCGGAGCGAGCAGATTTCAACACCATCATGAGTTACGGACATGATGGCTCGCGCGGATTGGGTGTCTTTTCGAGCCCGGGAACATCGTGCGTTGGCGATAGTGGCGAAGCCAAGGCCTGCGGAGTGGACAGGCACCTCGACGCCGGCGCCGACGCAGTGGCCAGCTTAAATGCGGTTGCGTATCAGTACGCGCGAATCCGCGACAGCAAGCCCGATACCGATGGCGACGGCTTTGTAGAAAGCGTGGACGACTTTCCGAAAGATCCTTCCGAATGGCGGGACACCGACGGAGACGGCGTGGGTGACCGGGCGGATGTCGATGATGACGGCGATGGCGTACCGGATGTCGAGGATGCTTTTCCACTCGATACCGCCGAATCCTACGATGCTGATGGTGACGGGATAGGCGACAACGCGGACGACGATGACGACGGCGACGGATGTAAGGATGATGTTGATGCTTTCCCCGTTGATCCGCAAGAATGTAGCGATTCCGATGGGGATGGAGTTGGAGACAACGCCGACGCCTTTCCGATGGATGCTTTGGAGACGATCGACACCGACGGGGACGGGGTGGGCGACAACGCCGATGACGACGATGACGGAGACGGTACGCAAGACAGCGTTGATGAATTTCCCCTCGACCCGCACGACTGGCGCGATTCGGATGGCGATGGGGTAGGCGATACCGCGGATTTCTGGCCCGCAGATCCTGAGCGAAGCGATCTTGGATCCTACGAGTTTATTGGCGAACAGTCTTTCGTACCTCTGAGGCCTGGAGTATGGGCAGCCGATGGCGGCGTGGACTCTATGGTGCTGCTAGCTGCGCCGAACTACGATTGTGTAGGAAGTGACAACTGCGGCTTTGCATATGTCATTTCGCTCCGGGACCTCGACCGTTTAGACCGTGCGGACGGGCGGCGCGACCGCGTCGTTAAACTGTCCAACATCGGATCAGGCACGGCTTCATGGCGGCTCAAGGGCGAGCCGGGCGGCGGCTTGGGTGGGAGTGGAGGCAGAGGACTGCTATCCGTTGGTGACATGGACGGCGACGGTTTAGCGGATATTCTTCTGGGAGCGCCTTGGCTCAATAGTTCCAGTGGAGCGGTTTACTTTGTGTCAGGGGCTGATCTACCTGCAGCAGACGCGGCGGATGGCCAGGTGGACCGGAACGTTTGGTTGACATCGGTTATCGGCATTGGGGGGTCGTTCAAAATCGAGGGTAGGGACGCCGGCCACCAGTTGGGTGAGCAGATTGCGGTCTTTAACGACACGGATGGTGACGGAAAACGGGAGATTCTCGTTGGTGCGGGAGGCAGCGAGCGCGGGAGCCCAAACCTGCTATCCAATCCAGATTCAGCCTACCAAGAAGGCGCGGTTTACCTACTGGCGAGTGGCGATGTCAAAGCACTGGATGCGGCGGACGGACATACGGACGCACGGATTGCGTTGCAACAAGTGGCAACCGGATCCAGTTCGTACAGGTTTGTCAGGGAAAAGAGGGGTGATCGTGCCGGCGGCGCATTGGCGGCGGCCGGGGATGTGGACGGCGACGGTGTGGATGACATTGTCATTGGCGCCAGCCAGTTCCTGCCGGACACGCGCGAGCCGGGGAACATCAGCCCGGGCGCGGCCTATCTTTTGCCCGGCGCGCGTTTCGCTGACCTGGACGCAGCGGATGGCATGGTGGACGGTTCCGTGCATCTCGCCTTGATCGCAGGGAACGGGGGCTATCAAATTGCACACATGAATGAGACTTACAGCTCCTTGGGTCGGGGTGTGGACGCGACGGGGGACGTGGATGGGGACGATCGAGCAGACTTCTGGCTGCACGCCGGTACACATGTGAGTCTGTTGGTATCCGGTGCGGAGTTGGTGACCATGGATTTAGCGGACGGATTGGAGAATGGACGAATCGACGCTGGGCGGATAGCCCAGTTGCCGCGTTCTATCGGGTTCAAGAGCTTCATGCGGACGCAGGGCCACTCGAAAGACCACATCCGTCCCGGAAAGGACGGTGGCTTGTTGGCGCCTGCATTTGGCTATGCGGGTTTTCCCTGCTATTCCGGGGGAGCCTATCTGTTTCCCGGTTCTGCTGTTCAGCGAGCAAACCAAAGCCACGATGGAGTGGTGGACTGGAAGACCTTAGTCTCGGATGTTGATTCCTACAGTATGCGGGGTGCTCAGCCCAGTGATAGGCTCGGCTTTCTCGGTCAATACGCCCCGGCAGACTTCGATGGGGACGGTGACGTGGACATACTATTGAGCACTGGACGACACCTTCTGCCGCAGAGCAAGAACTCGGTCCAGAGCGTATACCTGCTGATGGCGGCTGACTTGGCAGCGATTGACGCGGCCGACGGTTCAGAGGATCGGCGACTGCATTTTGGTAATTTTGCCGGCGACACGGATGGCGACCGACTGTCGAATACGCTTGATCAAGACGACGACGGCGATGGCGTACCGGATGCTGAGGATGCCTTTCCACTTGATGCTACCGAGTCTGGAGATTCCGATGGCGATTGCTGGGGCAACAACGCTGATTATGATGACGATGGCGACGGGATTGCTGATGCGCAGGATACGTTTCCGTTGGACCCTTCGGAATCCTTGGATACCGATGGCGACGGCGTTGGCAACAGTGCTGATACGGATGACGACGGTGACGGGGTGCCGGATACCGAGGATGCCTTTCCATTGAAAGGTTCCGAATGGGAGGATTCGGACAGAGACGGCTTTGGGGACAACACCGATGCGTTTCCGCTTGATGCCTCTGAGAGCAGGGATTCGGACGGAGACGGGGTGGGAGACAACGCGGACGGAGACGACGACAATGATGGCGTTCCCGATGGTGCGGATCTCGCACCCCTGGACCCGACACGTGTCGACTTGTTGTCCTACGAGTTTGTTTCGGAGCAGACAGGGACTAGGGGGCGAACTGTGCCCGGGGAATGGACAGGCAGTGGCGGAGAGGATGCGCTTGTGTTGATTGCGGCCCCGAATTACACGTGTGTTGAAAGCGGAAGCGAAGATTGTCGCGGCGCCGCGTACCTGATCGCGTACCAAGATTTGAGTCGTCTCGATTACGTGGACGGATTGCGAGACCGGGTGATTCACTTGAGCAACGTAGGGCATGGCGAGGCCTCGTGGCGGTTGCTTGGCTCCTCGTGGATGGAGGGTCTCGGGGGTGGATTTTACGAACGAACAGGCCGCCTGCTGTCTTCCGGGGACATGGACGGGGACGGCGTGGTGGACGTGCTCGTAAGTGGATACGCGAGTTACGACGGATTCGCTGAGACCTATTTTGTATCCGGGGTCGATTTGCCCGCGGCGGACGCAGCGGACGGTGAGGTTGACAGGAGTGTGCGCCTAGAGCTGGCGATGAAGGGTTCCGGCTCCCACCGTCTGGTTGGCGGCGGCGGCGCGCGCCTGTACCATCGCAGCATGCCGCTCGCGGTCGTGGCCGACCGAGACGGCGACGGAGTAGCTGAGTGGCTTGTCGGCTCGAACGACGCTCGCCCCGATGCCGAGCCCGAAGTAGCTGCCTATCTGGTGGCAAGTCGTGATGTCGGCTTGCTGGACGCAGCCGACGGCCACGAGGACGGGCGTATTGAATTGCGCCACGCTCCGTCTGGAGCGCATTCGTACCGGTTCTTGAGGGAGCAGGAGGGTGACCATGCGGGTGAGGTCCTTGCATCGATGGGCGACGTGGACGGAGACGGGGTCGGAGATATTCTCATTTCGGCCCCGTGGTTCCGAAGCCGTCCAACCTCCTACCAAGACGGTGCGGTCTACTTTCTTTCGGGTGCGCGGCTGGTCGAGTTGGACGCGGCGGATGGTTCGGTTGACTACTCCATTGATCTCGGACTCGTGGCGGGGAGTGGCGGCTACCGGCTGTCTTGGCGTTCCGGCGGCCCTGGGCGGCAGTTCGGAATGTATCCAGACGCGATGGGCGACATGGACGGGGACGGCCATGCTGACTTGATGATTGGGTCGTGGACGAGTCCGACGTTGCTGGTGTCCGGCGTGGAATTACCAGCATTGGACCTGAAGGACGGCGCGCAGGATGGGCGAATTGATGCGGCGGATGCGTCTGAGTTGCCGCGTTCATTCGGGGTGCATACGCCTGGATGGCATATGCGGCCCTCGAAGAGCGCTGCGTTCCTGGTCGAAAGTGTGCCTCGGTATCGGTATTCCAGATGTGGCGGCGGGCAGGCCTATCTGTATCCGCGGCACGCGATCGAGCGTAACGATGTGGAGTCCGAGGGCGTCTTGAGCAGAGATGCGCTGATCGGAGACGCCGATACTTATAGGTTGCTTGGCGCAGCACCCCATGACGCGTTGGCCAGCCAACCCGCTTATGCTGGGACGGACTACGATGCCGACGGGTCGCCGGACACGCTGCTGACAACCAGCCGACACGATCCTTCAATCGGCGGGCCGGCACTGCGTGAGAGCACCTATCTGCTCATGGCGGCTGATTTGGAGGCGCTGGATGCTTCAGATGGTGAATCCGACCGGCGGCTGCACTTTGGCAATTTTGCAGGCGATACGGACGGAGACGGTCTCTCCAACACTCTCGATACGGACGACGACGGCGATGGCGTGCCGGATGTCGAGGACGCCTTTCCGCTTGATGCTACCGAATGGGGCGATCCCGATGGCGATTGCGTGGGCAACAGCATCGATTTCGATGACGATGGCGACGGGTTCGTTGACGAGGACGACGCATTTCCGCTCGATCCCACGGAGTGGGTGGACACCGACGGCGACGGCGTGGGCGACAACGCCGATACGGACGATGACGGCGATGGCGTGGAGGACAGGCTGGATTTATTCCCGCTGGATCCGGCGCGCTCGGCGCTGCGTTCGTTCCGGTTTAACGCGGAAACGGCGGACAGCCGGCTTGGCAGCTCGCTTGCGGTGATAGGGGATATCGACGGCGATGGAACGCCTGAAGTCGGGTTCGGTGCGCCAAACGCAGAGACCGGCGGTGCGGCGTACGTGCTGTCCACGCCGGAGCTGGGCATGACGGACAACGCGGACGGTGCGGAGGATGGTGCTGTTTCGGCATCAGGCATCGCGGCGCGGGCCGGGTCCTGGGAGCTTAGGGGAGGCGAGGGGCAATCGGCGGTCGTTTCGGTGTTTGCGGTGGGTGATCTGACCGGGGATGGTTCGCCGGAGTTCGGCGTTGTGACGGGACCGGACGGGGAGCAATCCGTGTATGTGGTATCCGGAACGGACTTGGCTGAGGCCGACGCGGAGGACGGGACATCGGATGGCGTGCTTGATTTGAGTGCGCTGTCGGGTAATGGGCGGGCGTCGCGGCGTGTATCCGGGCTGCGGCGCGCTGCGGGCGATGGTCTTGCCGCGATTGGCGACGCGGATGATGACGGTCGTGCGGACCTGCTTGTTTCGGAATCGATGGCGGACGACGAAGCGGGCCTGGCGGGTCTGATCCTCGGGGACATCGACTTGCAGGCGGTCTACGACTGGACGTTTGCCGGAGAGCAGGCCGGCGATGCGGCCGGCCGCGGCCTGAGCGCGGCGGACTTTGATGGCGACGGTCTGTCGGACCTGGTGGTCGGCGCGCCGGGCCGGGAACACGCGGATTCGGGTGGCGGCGCGGTGTATGTGGTCGGCAGCCGCGACTGGCGGGCGATTGATGCGGAAGACGGGACGCAAGACAGGCGTATTGCCTTGGGCCGCGTGGCCTCGGCGGCGCAGTCCTGGAAGCTGCAGACCGATAATCCGCACACGCAACTGGGTGCGCGTGTATTGGTTGGGGATGTGGACGGCGACGGCAGTCCGGACCTGGTGCTGCCTTCCGCGTTCTCGGATGCGCGCCCGGCGCTGCGTGTGTTTGTGGCGTCCGGCGATAGCGACCGGCTTGCGGCGCTGGATGCGGAGGATGGCGCCGGCGATGGCGAGCTGCGTCTGCGCGTTGGCGACAGCTTGCCGGGGCGCTGGACGTTCGACCTGGATGCCGGGGAAGGCGCGCGCATCGGCCTGGACGACTTCGATGGCGACGGCCGCGCCGATCTGCTTGTGGGCTTGCCGTCGGCGGATCAGGCGAATGGCGTGTGCGCTTACCTGTTTGCGGCGGCGGATGTCTTCAGCGGCGCAATGTCGGGCACGGGCAGTGCCGAACCGCTGAACGGTGTGTGGCCGCATCCGAACTCCTATGCGGTGCAGGATTGCCCGGCGCGGGGCGACGCCGCACCCGTGCTTCGCGCACCCGGCGACCTGGACGGCGATGAAGCGCCGGACCTCCTGATCGGCATCCCGGAATCGGCGGAAGGCGGCGCCGTCTATTTGATCTCCGGGGCTGATCTGCAGGCGCTCGACCGGCTCGACGGACACCGCGACCGCACCATCTCGCTCGCCAGGATCAACCGCGACCCGCCGCGCTGAGCGCATCATCCCAATGCGCTTTCAAGGGTTTGCAACGGCGTAGCCGCCGTTTCCGCACCAATTTTGGCCCTATTGGCGCAGGAAGCGTTCGATCTCTCCGACGACAAAATCGCGCTCCAGGCTGAGCAGTCCATGCGACACGCCCGGGATATCGAGGCGGCGCCCGGCCTGGAAGAGATGCGATGTCTCTCGGGTTACATCCCAGAGATCGTCCTCGGGATTGAAAACCAGCACCGGCTGCTCCACTTCCGCCATGGCGCCCAGGAAGTCGTAGCGATAGACGGCGATGTATCCCCAGGGAAGCCGTGACCCCAGGCGCAGGCTTTCCGCCATGCCGATGTGCAGCTCTTCGGGGGGTATCCTGGGATCGGCGAGCTCGCCAATGATCGACCAGAGTTTCTCGACATGGGCAAGCGTTCGGTCCGGTGCTGGAAAACGGTCGCTCAAACGGGCCAGTTTGCCGGCGCGCACGTCCTCCGGGTAGGCCGCCAACCCAAACAATACGCAGCGACGTACGCGCTGCCTGTCCTGGTGCGCCATCTCGGTGGCGGTGATCGAGCCGGTGTGATAGCCCATCACGTCGAAGGGACCCGGCGCCACGATTCCTCGCTCCGCCAGGTGCTCCATGAAGTCGAACATCGCCCCGGCGTAGTCGCCGATTTCCGGCGGTTCAGGCGGCGGGTCGCTCATGCCGTAACCCGGAGTGTCGGGAGCAACGACCACCCTGTCTCGCGCCAGAGCCGGCTGAATGGGCTCCCATTGGCTGCCATTGCTTGGCGTTTGGTGCAGGCATAGCAGTGGTGGCTGCGATGCCGCTTCGGGCATCGCTATCCGATAATGCATTTGGCCGAAACGGCTGGGCGCGTAGGCTTTCGTGGGAATCATCGAGTCGGTTTAGCGGTGGTGAAGTTCGAGGATGTCGCCGTCGCGAATCTCGTGACGGGGACTGACCTGCTGTCCATCATAAACGTTGGTGCCCCAAATCCGGGCAAAGCGCAGGCTGCCGGCAATGTCCTTGTGGACCAGGTTCGCGAGTTCGCTCACTGTAGCGCCATTTCGGAGCGTGAAGGGGCGGCCCAAGTCGGGCGGCTTACCCGGCGACTTGGTATAAGCGCGCACCACACCCAAGCCGCGGAACAGGAATTCGGGAATGGCCTGAAGGTTTTCTCCGCCTTCCGCGGACACGCAAAGGGCCGGAAAATCTAATGTTTTGCGCAGCTTCCCGAGTGCTTCATCGCAATCGGCCAGGTCCGCCTTGTTCGCCACCAGCAGGGCAGGGAGGCGGATGCGAAAAAGGTCCTCGAAACTGTCCTGCTGCTTCGCCTTGCGTTTGGCCCGTCGCTTCCCGCGCGCATCCTCAAGCCCCGGCCACTGTGAAATCAGGCTGACTCGCTTCTCGGCCATTTTTTCTATCACCACCGCAAGCTCATCGGCGCATTCGGGCGAAGCGATATCCACCACGAGCAATGCCGCGTCCGCCGGCTGCAAGGCGGTGCTCAGCCAAGGCTGCATGCGTTCGCGCGCGACCGGAGGCAGGTCAACGAGCTGAAAGTGAATGTCGTGGTAGGGCGCCATGCCGGGAATCGGCGTTTCGGTCGTGTGCGGCCAGGCCCCCACGGTGGACTGCGAGCCCGTCAGCGCCGCGTGCAGCATGGACTTGCCGGCGTTCGGCGGCCCCAGCAACGCCACCTGAGCCGCGCCTTCGCGGCGCACGGCATGCGCAGGCCCGGAACGCGCACCGCCCTTGCGCGGCGCCGAAAGCTCGGCGGCGAGCAGCTTGATACGGGTCTTGATGTCGGCCTGGACATGTTCAGTGCCTTTGTGCTTGGGGATCAGGCGCAGCATTTCGCGCAGGCAGCGCAGCCTGTCCCCCGGTTCCCGGGCTTCGCGAAACGCCTGTTCGGCCTTCTTGTATTCCGGGGTGACGTTGGTGGGCATGGGGCCGAAAGTTTACCCTTGGCAACTCCGTTCAAGGATAATTGGGGCCATGGACGCGCGCAGCGGTCTGTTCCACGTTATCGATACCCGGCAGTTCAACCGGCAGACGCTTGATGATTTGTGCCGCCTGGCGACCCGCGCGCGCACCCTGGCGAAGTCGTACGAGGGCGCGCTGGCGCTCGCAAGACTGGCGCCCAACCGCCGCGCCATGCTGTATTTCACGCAGCCGTCCACGCGCACTTTTCTGTCCTTCAACAGCGCCTGCCACATCCTCGGCATGCATACCAGCGAAATTCGCAGTGCGTCGATTTCTTCGGAAGTAAAGGGAGAAACCTTCGAGGACAGTATTCGCACCTTCAGCTCCTACGCCGACGTGATCATCATGCGTACTCCGGAAGGAGGCAAGGCGGCGCGGGCCGCCGAGCTTATGGACAGCATTCCGCGTCCTGTGCCGGTTATCAACGCCGGCAGCGGGCCGGATCAACACCCGACGCAGGCGCTGCTGGACATTTACACGCTGGAGCGCAGCTTCGAGCCGCGCGGTGGCATCGATGGCAAGAGCATCGCCATGATGGGCGACCTGCGGCGTGGCCGAACGGTGCGTTCGCTAAGCTACCTGATGAAGAACTATCGGGACGTGCGCCTGTTTTTCGTGGCTCCGCCAGGCTTCGAGATCAAACAGGATATCCTCGATCATCTGGATGCGCACGGTGTGACCTATGCATGTAGCAGCAGCCTGGATGACGTGGCCGGGAGCCTGGATGCGCTGTACGTCACGCGCCTGCAGTCGGAGTACGACGAACAGGAACCGGTGGCTGCTGAATATGCACCTTATGCCATAGACCTGCAGCAATTGGCCAAACTGCCGGCCGAGGCGATCATCATGCACCCCTTGCCACGCGGTCCGGAGCTCGATCCTTCCATCGATAACGATCCGCGCGTCATGTACTGGCGGCAGGAACGCAACGGCATGTGGATGCGGGTGGCATTGCTGGCCACGCTATTTGATCTTGATACCCGGCCTGAGTTGGTATGAATATGATAAAAAAATTAACTTATACTATTATTATATTGTTATCTTTTATAATAGTGATATCCATAGCTGGCTTGCTCTGGCTGCGCAGCAGTAATCTGCCGGAGCGGAGCAGGCATATCAGCGATGCCCGCGTGCTGGGAATTCTCGACAGTGCGGCGACCGTAAAACGCGACCGGCAGGGAGTTCCCTACGTATATGCCGATTCCCTGGCGGATGCGATTCGCATCCAAGGCTTCGTAACGACGCAGGACCGTCTGGCGCAAATGCTGCTTACGCGCGAGCTCATTCACGGCAGGTTGGCGGAGCAGATCGGGGAAGCGGGCGTGTCCAGCGATCGGCTGTTCCGAGTCATGGGCCTGAGCCGCATGGGCCGTCTGTGGGCGCAGCAACTCCAGTCCCCTAGCCGCGAGCTTCACGAATGGTACCTCGAAGGCGTCAACGCCTATATTGCAACGCAGCAGCACGAATTCCCACTGGCGGTTCGGCTGGCTCCGGAACCGCCGGCGCCATTCACGCTGGAGGACCTCGCCACGCAATACCTGTTCCTGGCCTTCAACAGCTCCTCGAACTGGCGCACCGAGCTTTTGAGCCAGGCCCTCGTGGATCGCCTTGGGCGCGACAAGGCAGCGGAAATAGCCATGCTTACCGTCAACCCCGACGACAACAGCGAATGGGCCTCCGATTACCGGCTTGCGGACAATTCCGCGGATAGCGCGCCTGCGAAATTTGCCGAACTGCCCGAGCTCACCGACGGATCGAATAGCTGGGCCATGTCCGGCACTCGCTCGGCGCGAGGCGCGCCGATTCTGGCCAACGATCCGCACATCGATGTGCGCCGGCTGCCCGGAATCTGGCATCCGGTGGCGCTTATCACGCCCGAATGGCGAGCGGTAGGCGCGGCGGGTGGCGGTCTTCCAGGGCTTGGCCTGGGACGTTCGGACCAGCTGGCCTGGGGCGTGACCAATGCCTACTCCGACGTAATGGATCTGTTTATCGAGCAAGACGATCCCGCGCGCCCGGGGCATTACCTGGAGGGCGAGGAATCGGTGGCATACCGCGTGGTGACGGAAGTTATCCGGGTGCGCGACCGCGGCGCCCCGAGTGGTTACCGTGAAATTCCACTGACTATCCGTCACACCCGCCGCGGCCCGGTCATTTCGGATCACGAGCTCAGCAATGACGATGGCCGCATTTATTCGCTGCGCTGGAGCATGGCGGAGAACATCGGCGAGCAGGTGGGGGTGGAGCGCGTGATGCTGGCCGCCGACGTCAGCGAAGCCGGCCGCGTCATCGCCGAAATCAATGCGCCCTACAACTATACGGTGGCCGATGTGCAGGGCAATATCGCCCATTTCACGGCCGGTCCGACACCTATCCGGCTGCGCGGCGATGGCGCACTGCCGGTTCCGGTTACCGGCGCCGACGATGCGTGGGGCGGCTTTATTCCCTTCGATCAGGCTCCCGCTTCGCGCAACCCGGCCAAAGGTTGGGTAGGGAACGCCAACCACCGCACGGTGGCTGGCCAATTCCAGGGAGTGTGGACGACCTATGCCGCATCGTCCTGGCGTTACCGCCGGATGCAGGAATTGTTCGATCCTGCCGTTCAGCTCTCCGTGGAAGATCATTGGAGAGCGATCAACGACACCCTCAATCCCATGGCGCGGGACCTCGCCCCGTTAATGGTTACGGCGCTGCGGGCGGACTCGGAAACCCGGCAAGCCGCAGAAATCCTCGAGAAATGGGACTATTTCGACGAACCCGATCTAGCCGCGCCCGCGTTGTTCCAGGCCATCATGCAAAGCCTTGTCCTGCGCATCTTTGCCGACGAATTGGGGTACGAATTGGCGCGTCGCTATGCTGCCGACATCTACTACTGGCAGGAACGCCTGCAAAGGATGCTGCTGGCCGGTGAATCGGAATGGTTTGACGACGAGGCAACCGACCAAATCGAAAGCCGCGACGACATGCTGCGGGCGGCGGCTCGCGACGCCTGGCTGGAGCTTACGGCGCGTCTGGGGCCTGAGCCTGGCGCCTGGCGCTGGGGCGACCTGAGCCGCTTCCGATTCCGCAATCCCTGGGTTCCGGGCCAACTGGCGGACCGGCTGCTTGGGGGCGGCGACTACCCCGGCCGCGGTTCCGGAGAAACATTGGGACGGGCGCGCTTCCGCGGATTGGGGGACTACGATCCACGGGTGATCGACTCCGCGCGGTTCCTGGCCGACCTGGGCGACCCCGACAAGGTATTGGGCGTGATCCCGGGCGGAACCAGCGCGCGCCTGTTCGATCAGCATCTGAACGATCAGTTGCCGCTGTGGCTGTCGGGGGAGATCAACTACTGGTGGTTTTCCGATGCAGCCATTGCTGCCAACACTCGCCATGAGATGAAGTTCGCGCCGTGATGCGGCCGGCGGTCATCGGCGGACTTGTGGCCGCCACAGCGCTAGCGACGCTGCCGCAGATACAAGCTGAACTGCCGTCGGGATCGGTGCTCTGCGACACGGGCCTTTACGAGATTCGCGCCGGATACGAAACCGCCCGAGCCAATGCCTGCCAGGTAACAGCGCCACGTGGCGTGGTCTTGACCATAGAGCCGGAAGATGCGCCGCCGATCAATCCCAGCCCATGGTATGGCTTTCACGTTCGCCCGAAAGCGGTCGTGGAGTCCGGCAGCGTTGTGGTTACTTTGCGATATAGCGATAGCGGGCACCGCTATTGGCCGAAGATCAGCAGCGATGCGTTGCACTGGGAGCCTCTGGCCAAACGCCACTGGCTGGCGCATGAGGACGGCCGGGCCACGATGGAACTCAAGCCGGGCCCCGAGGGGTTGTTTGTTTCGGCACAGGAAATGGTGGGCCTGGAGTTCTATGCGCGCTGGCGGCGCACTATGGCGCAGCGCTTCGGGAGCCTTGAATGGGATATCTTGGGCTATTCAGAACAGCAGCGTCCACTTTTCCTGGCTCAGACAGCACCGGATGCAGCGCAGCACTTGCTCTTGATAGGACGCCAGCATCCGCCCGAGGTGCCCGGAGCATGGATGTTCCTGGCCTTCGCCGAATCCCTGCTAGGCGCGCGCGAAGAGGCCTGCATCGACGCGCAAAGCCCGACTTGCCGATTCTTTGCGCGGCACAACGTGATCCTGATCCCCAATCTCAATCCGGACGGCGTGGCCGGCGGGCACTGGCGACACAACAGCAGGGGCGCCGACCTGAACCGGGATTGGGGGCGGTTCGAGCAAGCGGAAACTCGCGCTGTCAAGGATTTGGTGGATCGGCTGGAGGATGATGGGGGCCAACTGGCCTTGATGCTGGACTTTCATTCCACTTGGAAAAACGTGTTCTACGTTCCGACGCTGAAAGAGACCACCCTGCCGCCTGCTTTCAATTCCCGATGGCTGCGGCTGGCCCGTTCCAGCGGCGACGCATACGAATTCGAAATCGCGCCCAGAGCATCGGGAAACGGCGAAATCGCCAAGAACTGGTTCTACCAGCGTTTCGGAGTTCCCGCCATCACGGTGGAAACGGGAGACGAAACGAACCGCGCCGAAATCGAAGCTACGGGCCGCGCCCTGGCAGACGCCTTGATTTCCGTGCTGGGCGGAGGAGAGGGCGCCCTGGCCCGACGTCGTGGCGCCTGGTGCCCGGATTTCTTCTGCTACCTCGTGCAGGCAAACAAGGCATCTTTGGTGATGCTGGCCGAGCAGGAACTTGTCAGCCGCCAGAACGCGGAAAACATCGCCGTAGCGATAGCGCGGCTGGAAATCGAGCAACAGGCCGCTGGTGCACCGCGGACTCCCAACTACCTGGATTTCGAGCAACGCCTGGTGGAAATGGCCGGCGAAGAGGCCAGCAATCTGCACCTTGGCCGTTCCCGGCAGGATCTGCACGGGGTAGTGCGCCGTATGCTGATCCGCGACCGCTGGCTGGAGCTGGCCGAAGCCGGCTTGACCGCGCGCTTAGCGCTGCTGGATCTGGCCGAGCAGGAAGCGATGACCCCCATCCCGGCATATACCCACGGCGTGCAGGCCCAGCCCACCACGCTGGGCCATTTCCTGCTTGCTTTCTCCGGTCAGCTTGAACGCGACGGCGACCGTTTCAGGCAAGGCTATGCGCGCATGAACGCGAGCCCGCTAGGCGCGGCCGCGCTCGGCACTTCCGGGTTTGCAGTCAATCGGGAACGGCTGGCGCAACTGCTGGGATTTGCGGCGCCCGTGGACAACAGCTACGACGCCAATTTCGTTTCCTCGGGGGACTTGCGCCGCGAGTTGGCCGTGATCCTGGCCCTTTCGGCCACCTCGATCGGGCAACTGGCCGAAAATCTTCACACCCAGTATCACAACCCGCGGCCCTGGATTCTGCTTGACGAATCGGCCACGAGCATCAGCACGATCATGCCCCAAAAGCGCAACCCGCGCCCGCTGGACCGTGTGCGCAGCCAGGCCACCCGGGTTGTGGGCGGCGCGCACACACAAATCCTTCTCGCGCACAACGTCAATACCGGGATGCACGATTATCGCGCTCTCAAACCGTTTACCGACCTGGCCGATCAGGCTAAGCTCATGTACCGGCGGTATGCGGAATTGATCGGATCGCTGCGCGTTGACCGCGAACGGGCGCTGGAGGAATTACGCTCCGGTTATTCGACCATGACGGAAGTCGCCGATGTCCTGGTGCGCGAAGTGGGCCTTCCCTTCAGGACCGCGCACCGCTACGCCTCTGCGCTTACTGATCTCGCGCGGGCCAAGGCGAAGCGCGCCAGCGCACTGAGCGACGAGGAGCTCGCGGACACCTACCGGGATGTGATCGGAAAACGTCTGCCAACCGCGCCGGACAAGCTGCGGCAGGCCATGGACCCCGTTGCGCTGCTTGCAGCGCGCCAGGGCAGGGGTGGCCCGCAACCCGAAGAGGTGCAGCGGATGCTCCGTGAGCATCGCGCTGCCGCGACACAGCACCGGGAGTGGCTGGAAGCAGCCCATGAGGAGCTGTTGCATGCGTGGCTGGAGCTGCATACCGCCTTTGCGGCGTTGGCGCCAGCGGAGCGCTGAGATAGCGGCTTTGCGTCGAAGTGTAGAATCAACACCTTTCCGGGGGTAGGCAACATGATCAAACGCAAGACTTTCCCACTGTTAACGGCTTCGATTGTGCTCTTGAGCGGCTACGGTGCGGCGCTCGCGCAACAAACCGGCGGCGACAGCGCCGACGAAACGGAAATCGAGGAAATCGTGGTGACCGGCAGTCACATCAAGGGCGCCAACATCGCGGGCGCGCTGCCGGTGTCGGTAATCGGTGCGGAGGAAATCGAGAACACCGGCGTGGATTCCGGCGATGTCCTGATGCAGTTCATCCCCGAACAGGGCCAGAACTATTTCAACGAAGAGGAGAACATCAGCGGCGGAGTGAATTCAGCGCGCGGCGACATCGGCGCTTTCAACCTGCGCAACCTCGGCACCGGCAATACCCTCGTGCTCTTCAACGGCCGCCGGGTCGTGAACGCCGCCAGCTACCAAACGGAAGAGGTGGGCGGAAGTTTCGTTCCCGTCAATACGGCCAACACGCAAACGATCCCGATTTATGGCATGGACCGCCTGGAAATACTCAAAGACGGCGCCTCGGCGCTGTATGGCGCCGATGCCGTGGCCGGCGTGGTCAACTACGTGGTCAGGGACGAAATCGACCATGCCCGTGTTTATCTGCGCCAAGGCTGGTTCGACAATGTGGGCAGAAACACCCAGCGCATCGGGTTGGAGTGGGGCGATTCGTTCAACGCGGACCGTACGCGTGTTGGCCTCCTCGCGAATTGGTATGCCCGCGACCGCATCAGCGCCTCCGAAGACGAGCGCTGGGCCGATTCCGATTTCAGGCGGCGGATACCGGAGGATTCCCCGTGGGCAGGCGATACGCGCTTCCGCAACAACAGCGCCAATTCGCTCTACGGCCAGTTCGATGTGCGCGCCAGCGCCCGCAGCACGGGCCTGCGCAACGTCCTCACCGACTCCAGCGGGGAGTTCGAGACCTATCCGGCGGGGGACCCACGCTGCCAATGGGACCTCGGCTACGGCACTTGCGGTGGCATCGACAGCCAGGGCACTTACCGGCGCAACCTCAATGAAACGCGCGACCTTTCGTCGGACCTCAAGCGGGGCACCGCGTTCCTGTTCGTCAACCACACTTTCGAGAACGGCATGGAGAGCTTTTCCGAACTGCTCTACTACATGTCGGACACGCATCTCTACCGGCACGCTTCGGCGCCGTTCAGCACGGTGAAACTGCGGGTCGCCGCCGACAACTACTACAACCCTTTCGGCCCGTGCGACTCGCCTAACCGCCTGCCGGATTCCGTGCTGCCCAGCGAGGTGCCCTGCGAAGGCCTGGAACTGGAGATCGACAACTACCGCTTCGCTGAATTTCCCCGCATTGTCGAAAATGACGGCAGCGTAATTCGAGTGTTGCAGGGGCTGCGCGGCGCGGCCGGGAAATGGGACTGGGAGAGCGCCCTCGTCTGGTCACGCGCCAAGAAGGAAGATCTCACCCGCAACCGGGTTTCGAACCTGCTGATGGTGGAAGCGCTTGCGGATCCGACCCCCGCCGCCTACAACCCGTTCAGCGGCGGTGTGGACAGCAATATCGAGCGTGCCCTGGTGGATGTGTACCGGAATAGCGAAACAACACTCGCCATGGCCGATTTTCAGGTATCGACGGCCGAGTTGCTTGATCTTCCGTGGGGGCCGGCCGGCGGCGTGGCAGGCGTGGAATTCCGGCGCGAGACCTTCGAAGACGACCGCGACCCGCGGCTGGACGGGACGATCGTGTTTACGGATTTCCAGGGCGACACCTTCCCCTATGTTTCCGATGTCGTGAATTCCAGCCCCACCCCCGACAACAGGGGCAGCCGCAATGTTGCCTCGCTGTTTACGGAACTCCAGTTTCCACTCCTGAACAGCATCGACGTGCAATTGGCGGCGCGCTACGAAAACTTCTCGGATGTGGGCAGCACGGTGGTGCCCAAGGTGGCCGTGGGCTGGCAAGCTGCCTCCTCATTGCTGCTGCGAGGATCCTGGTCGGAGGCATTTCGCGCGCCCAACCTGATCACGATCAACGAAGTAATCGTCGCGCGCCAGAACACGCGCACCGATTTCACTTGCGCATATGCCGCGGCAAACGGGGGCGATCCGGACCAGGACACGCTCGATTGCCGCAACAGCACCCAACGCATCGCACAGGGCAGCAAGTTGCTCGAACCGGAGCGCTCCGACAACTATTCGTTCGGACTGGTGTTTCAGCCGCTGGATACGCTCACCTTGACGCTGGATTGGTGGTCGATCAAAAAAGAAGACACTATCGGTCTGTTGGGTGAAGAAAACCACACGGTGCTGGACCTTCTGGCCCGCTTGCAGCATGGCGCAGATAATTGCGGCAGCCTCGACGCCAACTCGGCGGTGGTGCGCGAAGCGGAAGTCGGCGATGACGAGGCGGCAATCTACGCGGCGGCGGGAATCTGCCCTGCGGGATTGATTCGCTATATCGACGACAACTACGTCAACCTCGATACGCGAACACTCAACGGCTGGGACGCCAGTTTGCGCTATGCGCTGGATACGCCGGCCGGTGAGTTCCGATTCACCTATCTCGCTTCGTTCCTGACCGATTACGAACAGGTTCCCGGTGGGCAGGCGGCTGAACTGGTAGCAGCCAAGGATGCCGGCACCTTGCCGGCCAGCATTCCGGTGGCCGGATTCGCCGACCTGCTGCAGAAGGACGGCAACCAGAAAATTCGGCAGACGCTGTTTCTCTCCTGGCGTCGTGACCCGCTCAGAATCGGCCTGTCCGCGCGCTATCTGGGAGATTTCTACCAGGACTCGCTGACGCTGGACGACGGTACCCGCTACTGGATACCCTCGGTAACCACCTGGAACGGCACAATCGACTACCGCTGGGAAATGACGGATCGCGACTGGCGGCTGCGCCTGGGCGTCAACAACCTGTTCGACAAGCGGGCGCCTCTTGCTGATCGCTACTTCGGCTTTTTCGCCGATGCCCACCAAGGTATCGAGTACGGACGCAACTTCTACCTGCAACTTCGCGTAACGCAGCCCGATTGAAGCGGGCTGGCCGCGCGGGCGTGGCGGCCAGAGTTGACAGAAACGGTGGAATTCAGCCGCCGGCCCTGATTGCGTCGGCCACCATGTCCACGAACTCTGCTTCGCTTTGCACCTGCTGGGCGATGCGCGCCGGCACCGAATAGCCATGATCCGCGGCCAGCTTGGCGTACAGCGGCCGCCGGTGCGCAACCAGCCGCGGAAACGCCCAGCGCGCAAAATCCTCCGGCGGCGCCTTCGCAACATCATCAAGCTGGCGCTCGCGAAGGAAATCAGGCAGATAGCGCTGCAGGAAGTTCGGCGAGTAGTACATCGGCTTTGGGTTGGCCCGCGCGCGCTCAACCAATTGCTCCTCGTCTTCCGGTGATGTTTCCAGGTACAGGATCACGGTGTGGTCCACCAGCGTGCGGATGCCTTCATTCTCTGCGAGCTCGCATATGCTGCCGCCGGCATCGTTGACGAAATGGCGGTAGCCGTAGATGCGCTCGGCTTTGTCGATGAATGCCGAAACATCCTGCATGGCGCGGGCTTCCGCGTCGCGGAAAAGTCCCTGCCGGCGCAGGAATTCAGCTTGCGGCAGCCCCCCGCGTTCCGGATCGCCGAGCTGCCCCAGAAAGGTGGAAACGGGCTGCAGGTTGTGTACCGAAATGTTGCTCTCGATATAGATCGAGTCGCTGCGCAGCAGGTCGCGCAGAAACGGCACTTCCATGGCGCGCAGCTTGATGTTGTCGAGTATCGGCTCGCGCAGATACTGCGTGCCGATCCGGTAGTCGCCGGAATAGATGAACCAGCGCGTAGCGGGCAAGCGGTTGGCGAGCACCGTCTTGCCCACCCCGGACATGCCCATAAGCGTGACTGCCTTGCGCCGCGCGCGTCGAAACTCTTCCGGCTGCATCCGCATCCCGCGATTGTATGCCGTTGCCAAAGCCCGCCTGGCCCCGAAATAGGGCATTGCGGCTTGCACACGGCGGGCGGGCGTGACTTACAATGGCGGCCCTTGTGAAACTCCGGGAGAACACAGATGAGCATTGAGAAAGGACAGGCGATGCCCGAAGGCGACTTTGGCGTCATGACCGATAGCGGGCCGGGGCGTATGACTACCGGCGAGTTGTTTTCCGGCAAGAAAGTCGTGCTGTTTTCGGTGCCCGGCGCGTTCACGCCCACTTGCTCGAACGAGCATCTTCCGGGCTACGTGAACAATGCCCAGGCCCTGCAGGCCAAGGGCGTCGATCAAGTCGCCTGCATGGCGGTGAACGATGTGTTTGTGATGGATGCCTGGGGGCGTTCTGCCGGCGCCGGCGATACCGTGCTTATGCTGGCCGACGGCAACGGCGATTACACGCGCGCTTTGGGCCTGGAACTCGACGCTAGCGGGTTCGGCATGGGCATGAGAGGCCAGCGCTTCTCGATCGTGGTCGATGACGGGGTCGTTACGGAATTGAACGTGGAAGAAGGCGGTGGCTTGAGCTGCTCGTCGGCGGAAGCGGCACTCGAACAACTTTGAGCCTTCCCTCCAGCCAGCGGTGCGTACGCTTGCGCCGCTTTCCGCAAGGCGTTCCGGAAACCAGCGATTTCGAGCTCGGTGAGGCGCCTGTCGAGCGTCCGAAGGATGGCGAGTTTCTCTCGCGCACCCTTTATCTGTCACTCGATCCCTACTTGAGAGGCGTCATTTCCGGGCGCCACCTGTATGTGGAGAAGATGGGGCCGGGCGACATCATGCCCGGGCGCACGGTGGCCGAAGTGGTGGAATCCCGGCACCCGGACTACGCCCCCGGCGACATCGCCCTGTGCGCTAATGGCTGGCAGGAGTATGGGCTAAGCCGGGGCGCGGTGGAACTGCGCAAGGTCGATCCCGAAGACGCTCCGATCAGCGCCGCGGTAGGTGTGCTGGGTATGCCGGGGCTCACGGCTTGGGCCGGTCTCTTGCACCTGGGCGAACCGATGCCGGGCGAAACCGTGCTGGTATCGGCGGCCTGCGGGCCGGTGGGTTGCATGGTGGGCCAGTTGGCGCGCATTGCAGGTTGCCGGGCGGTCGGTATCGCCGGCGGCCCCGAGAAATGCGGGATTGTTACGGACGAGTTCGGATTCGACGCCTGCATCGATTACAAGTCAGGCGACCTGGCCGCCAATCTGAAGGAGGCCTGTCCCGACGGCGTTGACGTGTATTTCGACAATGTAGGCGGCGAGGTACTCGAGGTCGCACTCGCGCAGCTTGCGCTGGGTGCTCGCGTAGTACTGTGCGGCATGATGAGCGGTTATAACAACACGGGACCGCCGCTGCCGGGGCCGAGCCTGATTCCCGTGGTAACGGCCCGCGCTACGGTTCGCGGTCTGGTGGTCTATGACCACGACGACAAGCGGGAAGATTTCCTCAAGGCCAGCACCCGCTGGCTCAAGGAAGGTCGGATCCGGTTCCGAGAGGACGTGGCCGACGGTATCGAAAACGCACCCGCAGCGTTCTGCCGGCTGATGCGCGGACAGAATGTGGGCAAGGCGCTGGTGCGATTCGCTTGAGGCCGGAGGGCCTGCAGCGGGAACTGCTCGAATTCTGGTTCGACGAGGCCGGTCCGGATTTGTGGTTCGCGAAAGACGACGAATTCGACCAAACTATCCGCACGCGCTTCGGGGCCGACTACGAGGCAGCGGCCCGCGGCACGTATGACCACTGGCAAGCCACGGGCGCCGGCTGCGTCGCTCTATGCCTGCTGCTCGACCAGTTTCCCCGCAATCTGTTTCGGGGCCAGGCGCGCGCCTTCGCCACGGACGCCAAGGCTCTCGTAATCGCGCGTCAGGCGGTGCAACGCGAGCTGGACCTCGAAGCGGGCATGAACGACACGATGCGCAAGTTTCTCTACCTGCCTTTCGAACACAGCGAAAACCTGGCCGATCAGCGCCGGTGTCTGAAGTTGATGTCCGAACGCATCGATCCCAGCAGCGAAGATGTCGAATGGGCCCGCAAGCACCTCGTAATTATCGAGCGCTTCGGCCGCTTCCCGCATCGCAACAAGGCGTTGGGCCGCGAATCCACCCCGGAAGAACTGGAGTTTCTGAAGGAACCCGACTCCAGCTTCTAAGCTGCGAAGATAGGCCCTCTTAAGCGACGTAAAGGCCTTTTACATCCGGTGCGGGCGCTGGACTTTTTCCCAGCGTCAGGCGTTTGCCTTTGCGGGGAATGGGCAGTTTGCCTCCTTTTCCACCAGGTCGAAGGTGAAAAGCAGCTTGGCCATACCGGTCAGCACCGCCATCACCATGCCCAGCTCCATGATCTCCGCGGGGCTGAAATGGGCTTTCAGCCGGTCGTGCAGAGCGCCGTCCAGCGCGCCGGAAGGATTGGTGAGCACCATCTGGTCGGCCAGCGCCAGGGCGGCCCGTTCGCGGGCCGAGAACGGACCGTTTTCGTAGTTGTCGAGCTGGTCGATCTGTTCCTGTGTCACGCCGGCTTGCAGTGCGTCGGGCCGGTTGCCCTGGTTGCAGAAGCGGCAGCCATGGGTGGTGGAAAGGCGCAGACGGGCCAATTCCTTGATGACCCGCTCCACGCGCCCGCCATGGAACAGTCGGGCATAGAACTCGCCGTACCAGTCATAGAGCTCCGGCGCGTTAGCCATCACCTCGAACCAGGTGGCGTCGCCGCGCAGTGCCATGGAGCGCTCCCATCCCTCGCGGATGCGCTGCGGCATCTGCTCAGGAGCGATGCGTGGCAGTTGTGGCTGCGGCATGGCGCTAAGCCCTCGGGTCAGGGCCTATTGCATACCCTAACCGAACAACGGAGCGGCAAAGCCCTGAATAGCGGGCAGCAGAGTGCCCACGGTTTCCGCCGCCGGCGCACCCGGCTTGAAGATGCCCAGGAAAGCTTCGACCAACAAGCCGGCCCAGATCGTAAAAACCCATGGGCGCACGCGCGAGATGCTGCGCTTCATGGCGTCGTCCTGCTCCTCGGTGATCGAACCTTGACTGAGCGCTCTGACGCCGGCGATGAAGCCGGGGATGTATATCCGAATCATCACCCCGCAAAGCACCATGATCGCGAAAACGATCAGCTTGGGTGCAATCCAGATCGCGTTGTCCAGCCGCCCGGTGGAGACCGAATAGAAGACGGAAGCGACAATCGCGGCGATCAAAAACCAGCGGAACCAGAGATCCAGCTTGGTCAGCGTGGGCATGAAGCTCGCGTTGTGCTTGAAGTGCATGATCAGCAGCACGGTGAACCAGACCGGCCCCAGCAGTACGATCGCGGCCATTTGCCAGGGCGGATGCGACACGCCGACGTATTCGGACAATATGCCGCCCACGGTGAGCATCATGCTCAGGCATAAGCGCGGCAGCAGGTCGATCCACAGCATGATGCGCGATGCCATGAATCGCTGCGGGGCGCTGAACGAACGGTTAAGCACCATGCGGGTGGAATAGAAAACGCCGATGTCGCCGCCCAGCCAGTAAGCGAACAGCACCAGGTGAAGAATGAGCCAGATGGTGTGGCCGAGATCGCCTTCCGCTCCGTACATGTGGTTCCCCTCCAGAAGTTCGGCGCATAGTCTAACCGCCTCCGCGCAGTGACGCACAAGCCCGCCCCCCGTCGGCCAATGCAGAGCATGCCCAGCACACTTTCGGCCGCATCAGCGCTTGCGCATTGGGCGGGCTGCACAACCGGGCGGCGGGCGGCCGCGAACGGGTTAGAATTTGCCTCTTCCTGTTCCGCGCGGAGAAATCCCGAAAAAAGATGCGCAAGATAATGGTTACGCTCAAGCGCGTTGTGGACTACAACGTCCGTGTGCGCGTCAGGCCGGATGGCAGCGGTATGGCCATCGAGGGTCTGAAGATGAGCATCAACCCGTTCGACGAGATCGCTTTGGAGGAAGCGCTGCGCATGCGCGAGCGGGGCGAAGCAAGCGAGGTGGTCGCCGTCACGATTGGCGGCGACGAGTGCCAGCAACAACTTCGCACCGGCTTGGCGATGGGCGCGGATCGGGCCGTTCTCGTGAAATGCGAGGCTGCAGTGGAACCGCTCGCCGCCGCCGGTATGCTGCTGGAATTAATCCGCAGAGAGGAACCGGACATCGTGATCATGGGCAAGCAGGCCATCGACGACGATTGCAACCAGACCGGACAGATGCTGGCCACGCTCTGGGGCCGTCCGCAGGCCACTTTCGCCTCCGAGATTCAGCTTGACGGCGGCGCGGCGCAAATCACCCGCGAAGTGGACGCCGGTCTGGAGCGCATCGAAGTGGAGCTGCCGGCCGTGATCACCACCGATTTGCGACTCAACGAACCGCGCTATATCAAGTTGCCCGACATTATGAAGGCCCGCCGCAAGCCCCTGGAAACGCTGGATGCCGCGGACCTTGGGCTGGCGCCGGTTCCAGAGCTTAGACCGCTGGCCTACGAGCCTCCCGCGCAGCGGCAGAAGGGAGTGATGGTGGAGAACCCGGCGGCGCTCGTGACCATGCTGCGGGAACGCGGCCTGGTGAGCTGAGGGTACGGCGCATGAGCAAGGCACTAGTGGTCGCCGAGCACGACAGCGGCATGTTGCACTCGGGCGTGGCGCGCGTCGTAAGTTGCGGTCTGGCGCTAGAGCCCGAAGCTCTGGATGTGGCGATTCTGGGTGAAGAATGCGCCGCGATCGCGCAGCAGGCGGCCGGAATCGCCGGCGTGACGCGGGTTCTGTGCCTGGAGCGAACCGAGAACGCCAAACCGCTGGCAGCAGTGCAAGCGCCACAGCTCGCGGCCTTGGCAAGCAGCGGTTACAGCCATGTGCTGGGACCTTCCACCACCTTCGGCAAGGACCTGATGCCACGGGTCGCCGCCTTGCTGGGCGTTCCTCAGGTTAGCGACATCATGAGCGTGGAGGGCGCGCACCGCTTCAAGCGGCCGATCTATGCCGGCAACGCCGTACTCACGGTGGAAGCCCCGGCGGAGCATGTCGTCGTGGGCACGGCGCGTCTGGCATCCTGGCAGGCGGCATCCGAGGGCGGCGAGGCCGCCATCGAACAGGTCACGCTTGATGTGGAACTGCCTGCGCATACGAAGTGGCTGGAACTGCGGGCTACGGAATCCGAGCGGCCCGACCTGCAAAGCGCCAACGTGGTGGTATCGGGCGGCCGAGCCCTGGGCAGCGGCGAGAACTTCTCCTTGCTCTACGAGCTGGCCGACAGTCTGGGCGCCGCCGTGGGCGCATCGCGGGCCGCGGTGGACGCGGGCTACGTGCCCAACGACATGCAAGTGGGACAAACCGGCAAGATCATCGCCCCGGAACTGTATTTCGCGATCGGCATTTCAGGCGCCATACAGCACCTAACCGGGATCAAGGACGCCGGCGTGATCGTGGCGATCAACAAGGACCCGGAAGCGCCGATCTTCGAGATCGCCGATATCGGGCTGGTAGGCGATCTGTTTGCTCTTGTTCCGGAACTCAAGACCGCTTTGGAGGCGTCCTGAATATGGCGGCATTGCTGATCACACCGGGCGAACTCGAGTCGGCCCTAAAGGCGGGCGAGGCCAGGGCGGTGGACTGCCGCTTCGACCTGATGAATCCTGCCGGCGGCCGCGCGTTGTGGGCCGAGAGCCATATCCCGGGCGCGGCCTACGCCGATCTCGATCAGGACCTGGCCGGCCCCGCGGTAGAGGGCGGAGGCCGTCACCCCTTGCCGGCGCCCGCCGATTTTGCCGCCACGTTGAGCGGCTGGGGCATTAGGCCGGATACCTTGGTGGTCGCATACGACAACATGGGCGGCGCCATTGCGGGCAGGCTCTGGTGGATGCTCAACTGGATCGGCCACGAACGCGCCGGATTGCTTGATGGGGGCATGCAGGCCTGGGAAGCAGAGAACCGGCCGCTGGAACGCACTCCACCCGTGATCGAGCCTACCGAATATCCGGCACGAGAGCCGCGCCGGCCGGTGACTGGCGTCACTGAGGTGGCGGATGCCTCGCGCAGCGGCAAGATGCGGATACTCGACGCCAGGGATTCGGCCCGCTATCAGGGGCTTGCGGAGCCTATGGATAGCCAGGCGGGCCACGTTCCGGGCGCAGTTAACGCCTTCTTTCGCGACAACCTGGGCGCCGACGGACGCTTTCTTTCTGCGGAAAAATTGCGCGAGCGCTACCTTGAGTTGCTTGACGGAGCCGATCCCGCCGAGAGCTGCGTGATGTGCGGATCGGGAGTGACCGCCTGCCACAACCTGTTCGCCATGGAACTGGCGGGCCTGTCGGGGGCGGCGCTGTATCCGGGCTCCTGGAGCGAATGGTCGCAGTCCGACAGCCGGCCCGTGGCCCGCGGGCCCGAACCGGGAGGCTCAGCCTGATGCGCGCGCGTTCTGCATTAGGGCCGCTTCTAGCGCTGTTGCTGTTCGGCTGCACCGCGGTGGACGGCGATAGGTCGGTGGCCACCACGCGGCCTCAGATGGCCCGTTTCCCGCACAGCTCGGCTAACGCCGATTGCTTCTATTCGCAGCGCGTCGATAACTTCGAAGTGCTCAACGACAGCAATCTGCTGGTCTTCGATGGCCGCAGGCGGGTCTATCACGTGGAAATCGCGCCGCCTTCGCTGGATCTGCGCTACGCCTACGGCATCGAGTTCCTGAGCACAAGCGGGCGGATTTGCGGCAACGCCGGAGAACGCCTGGTGACCCGAAACGGAGGAGCTTCGCGCTTCCCGCAGATGATCGTGGGCGTCTATCGCCTCGACGAGACTTTGCAGACCACGGTGCGGGCCCATTTCGGCCAAACCATTCCGGCGCCTGCGCTTCCGGAGGATGCCGACGCGGAAGCCGTCGAGGAGCTCGTGATCGACCTGGAAGGAGAACCCGAAGCCGTGGACGAAGATTCGGCTTCCTTGCCGGGAAGCAGCGAACAGGAGAACTGATATGGATTGCGTCATCGTGCTGTTCAATCTCAAGAAGGGCGCCGATCCGGAGGAATACCAGGCTTGGGCGCGCAGCCGCGACATGGTGGAGGTCAACCGCCTGCCTTCCGTGGACCGCTTTCGTGTATTGCGCTCGGTTGGCTTGCTGGGCGGCACGGACGATCCCCCCTACCAATATGTGGAGGTGATCGACCTGAACAGCATGGAGCAATTCGGCGAAGACCTGCATTCGGCGGTCGTGGGCGAGCTGGCCAGCGAGTTTAGGCAATTCGCCGCCGACCCCGTGTTTATCCACTGCCAGGACCTCTGAGCTGCCGCGTGGCGGACACTAGCTTGGCAGACGGCCGCATCGTGCGGCGCCCCGGAGGGCGCTACTACGAGGAATTTCGAGAGGGCGACATCTACGAGCATTGGCCGGGCCGCACGCTGACGGAGTCCGATAACACGTGGTTCACCCTGCTGACCATGAACACGCACCCTCTGCACTTCGACAAGGAATACGGCCGCAAGACCGAGTTCGGGCGGCGGCTGATCGTGAGCACGCTCACGTTGTCGGTGCTGGTGGGAATGAGCGTTTCCGACGTCAGCGAGAAAGCTATCGCCAACCTGGGCTGGACCGACATCAAGCTGCCCCATCCGCTGTTTATCGGCGACACTCTGTATGGATCATCCGAGGTATTGAGCAAACGGCCTTCGAAAACACGCCCGAACGCTGGAATCGTTACCGTGCGCACCACCGGCCGCAACCAGGACGGCGACGTGGTGTGCGTTTACGACCGAACGGTGCTCGTGCCGCGGCGTGGTCATGCCGTAATGGATCAGGCCTAATCAAACCCCGCGCGGAAGACCACGGTCGCCGCGCACTGCAACCGAAACGGGAGGACACCGAATGAGCGACATTCTTCAAGTTGACCATGTGAACTATCACGGCCGTATTGCCTATCTGAGCAAGAAACCGGACCGCATGGACCAGGAACGAGGCCGGGAACGGTTCACCATTACCGTGCATTCCGACGGCCACCGCACTTGCATGGCGCAGAGCGAGATCGACGACCGCCCCAGCGTGATGCGCAATGTGGCCTTGACGCTGGACGAAAACTGGTATCCGCTCGATTGCTTCGTGCGCATTTCGGTGGGCGACCGCTTCATGGGCAGCGGCTGGTTCCGGTTTGGCGAGGATGAGGCCGAATGCGAAACCTGGACGGCTGTGGAAGGCCGCGTGTCGCAGAAGATGAGCCTGATCGAACGGCCCCGCGCCTTCGTCGATCACGCCATCATCTGCGATGCCTGGGTGTTGAGCATGTTCGACCTCGACAAGGGGCCGGGCGTTCAGAAATTCCCGCAACTTCTGTTGTCCTCGCCCGACCACCGCGGCGCTACCGGGCCGATGCTGCACAGCATTTCGCCGGCCATCGAATACGTGGGCAAGGAGCGGATCACGGTGGGAGCAGGGGAATTCGACGCCTTGCACTTCCGTTTCGGCGAAAACGTGGGTTTGCCCAACGAACACCCGAAATACGATGTCTGGTGCACCGCCGACGGGCATTACATTTTTCTGCGCGGCGCCGTGTATGGCTACATGATGACCTACTACGAGCTGATGAACCTGGAGATTGAACATGGTTGAGCCGGAAATCAGGAAGCAGGACAGCATTGCGCGGGCCGCAAGGGCTGGAGGCTGTTTCGCGCGCTATCGCTGCGTGCTGCCCGCGCTGGCGGGAATGGCGTGGATGCTGGCGGCGAGTCCGACGCTGGCTCAGGGCGAGGACTCCACGCCCACTGAGCGCAACGCGCTCGTGATTGCGGAGTTGCTGGCGCGCGTCTATGACAACTACAACCAGGTGTACTTCGACCGCCGCATCGGCTATCCGGAAGACGAACGCCATGACCGCATCGAACTGCGCGTGGAACGTGTCGGCGGCCCCGATTCGATGCTGCTGGCATTTCGTGAATTCGCCGGCGGCGACTATTCGCAGCTCACGCGTGCGGGCGCCTTGGCCTTGTCACCGGACAACGAACGCAGCGCGACGCGTATGGAGGTCTGGAACCAGCCGGTGGA